>NZ_JAVRQA010000282.1:0-7760 GCF_032161845.1 Mycobacterium sp. | reverse complement strand
GCGACGACGATCTGGTTCGGCACGCAGCGACGGTATACCGTCGAGTGATGGCCGTGCTGACCGATCAACAGGTGGACGCCGCGCTGTCCGAGCTGGCGGGCTGGGAGCATTCCGACGGAGCCCTTCGCCGGTCGGTGAAGTTCCCCGCGTTTCTCGAAGGCGTCGACGCCGTCCGCCGCGTGGCCGAGCACGCCGAAAGCGAAGATCACCATCCCGACATCGACATCCGTTGGCGGACAGTTACTTTCACGCTCGTCACGCATTCCGAGGGTGGGATCACCGACAAGGACGTCGCAATGGCTGGCGACATCAATCGGATCGTCGGCTGACCACGGCAAGGTAGCCGAGCGTCGCCACCGCGCCGAGCACGTAGACCGAACCGGCCAACTCCGCGTACCACGGTCTGCCAGTGAGCCACCCGCTGTCGCTCGCGAACTTCACCAACCACGGCGAGCCGACGTAGGCCAGCACCACCCACCCCCACCCGAGGAATCGGGTTCGCGCCCGCAGCGGGCCCAGCACCAGCCACATCACCAGCGGCAGCAGCCACACCCAGTGATGAGTCCAGCTGATCGGGGAGAGCAGCAAGCCGAACAGCATCACGACGACGATCCGGCCGAGCGGATCGTCGGGTCCGATGCGCCACCACGCGGCCAGGCTCAGCATCGCGGTGACGACCAACGCGGCGACCAGTGTCGGCCCATACCCGACGTCGTGTCCCGCCAGATAGCCGAAGACTCCGCGTAGCGACTGATTCATCGGGGTGTCCACCACACCAACCCGGTCGGCGTTACCCAGCAGGGTGGTGAAGTAGAACCGGGCCTGCGCACCGCCCAACGCGATCGACGCCGCCACCGTCGCGCCGAACACCACGGCGGAGAACACGACCGCCAGCCACCGGCGGGCGCCGACGAAGTACAGGCCCGCGACCGCAGGCGTCAGCTTCATTCCCGTCGCGAGTCCCACCAGCAGTCCTGACACCCACCAGCGACTGCTGTACACGGCGGCCAGCACGGCGATCATGAGCAGGGCACCGATCTGGCCGAGCTCGAACAGATGGCGCATCGGCTCGAACCAGATCGCGAGCGCGGTCCACGCCATCGCCTGGCGAAAATCGTTCTTCCGCAACAACTTCAGCGCGAGCACCGCGCAGCCGTAGAGCGCCGCGACGATGCCGAGCTGCCAGCACAGGCCGACGAGGGGAAACGGCAGGAAGTGCAGCGGATAGAACATCACGCCCGCAAACGGCGGATAGGTGAACTGCAGCGGGAGCGGCGGAATGACCGGGTGGTACACGAAGTCGTAAAGGCCGCCGCGGTCCATCGTCGCGGCGCCGTCGACGTAGACGTGAAGGTCGATGAAGTTGGTGCCGTTGGGCACCAGGTAGGTGATCCCGAAGCGCGCGAGGAGGCTCAGCGCGAGCAGGTACGGCGCGACGGCCACGATTCGACTCCGCGGCGTCGCGTCGGCGGTGGCGGGTGCGACTTCTGTCTGTCTGGCTATCCGTCCGACTCTAGATTCCCCCGTCGCTTCGATGGCTCAGGTGTGCCATTGGGTCACCATCGGCCGTCGTGTCAGTAACGGTTGGATAAATGCCACACGTGTCACTTGAGTAACTTCAGTAACTCCGTAGCTTCGGTGTCAGACGTGCCGTCAACCGATTGGGAGAACCATGCGCTTCACCAGAAAACTGTTCGCCACCAGCGTGATTGCGGCCGCCTGCGCGGTCCCTGGCGCGCTGCTGCTCAGCGCGACCGCCTCGGCCGACCCCGCTCCGGTCCCGGCGATCCCGAACATCCCGTTCCTCAACCAGATCTCGGCGGCCAACGCGCCCGCGATGCTGCAGGGCCTCGCGTCGGCCTTTACCGGAGCGGCGGCCGCACCGGCCGCGGCACCGGCGGCAGCACCGGCACCGGCGGCAACCGCCTCGGTCACGCTGCCGCAGGCACCTGCCGTTCCCGCCACCCCAGCAGCGGCCCTTCCCGCGGCGGCCGTCCCCGCCGCGACTCCGGCCGCGGCCCCCGCGGCAGGCCTGATCCCCACTGCCGAAGTCCAGCTGCCGCAGGTTCCGAACAACCCGTTGCCGCTGCCGCAGCAGCTCAGCTTCCCTGGTGATCTGGCCTCGCTGATGCCCGCGGGCACGCCGCTGGCCAACCTGCTGCCGAAGTCCCCGTCCGCCATCCCGGCGGCGGTGCCCGCCGCCGCAGCCGCCGTCCCTGCCGCGGTGCCTGCCGCAACGGCGCCCGCCCTACCCGCCGCGACCGACGGGGTGCTCCCGCTGTTCTTCCCCACCTCAGCGCTGCCCTGACGCTTGCCCCACCAGGCCGCAGAATCTACGAATCACGGGAGAGTCATGCCTTCGACCAGAACGTTGCTGATCGCACTGGGTGCGTCGGCCGCGCTGACGCTGAGTGCCCAACCGGTCGCCCACGCAGAGCCCGCGCCACCGATCCCATTACCGATCAGCGGCCTTCAGGCGCCGGGGCTGCCCGCGATGGAGAGCCTGGGGCCTGCGATCCAGCAGGCCGCCGGTGACCCGACGAACGCCGCCTCGATGTTGATGGCCGCCGCGGCGGCGTTCGCAGGCAACAGCGCGACGCCGTCCGGTTCGAAGAACGTCGCGGCGGCGGTGAATCAGTTCGTCGCCGATCCTCAGGTGGCGCACGTCCCTGCAGCGGGTGCGATCCCCGGTACCGAGGCGCACCTCCCGCAGGGGATCGACCCCGCGAATGCGGCGGGCCCCGTGCCGGATGCCGCGCCGCTCGCGGCCGTCCCGGCTCCCGACGCGGTACCGGTGCCCGATCCCGCACCCGCTCCCGACGCGGCGGTCGCGGCCCCGCCGGATGCGGCACCTGCGGCGGCAGCCGTCCCAGGTCCCGACGGCGCGCCGGCGCCAGGACCCGCCTTCGGTCCGGATGCGCCAACGACCCAAGACTTCATGTATCCGTCGATCAGCAACGGGTGCTTGAAGGACGGCGGAAACGTTCTCGCGACGGCGATCTCGGTCGCCGGTCCGGCGTCGATCCCGAAGCCGGGCCCCGCCGCGGGTCAGACGGCCTACGTGTTCACCGCGATGGGCACGCCGGGGCCTGCCGCCGAGCAGAAGCTCCCGCTGAACGTGACCTGGGTCAATCTGACCTCGGGCAAGTCCGGCACCGTCACCCTCAAGCCGCAGGCCGACATCAACCCGGCCGGCCCGACGACGCTGACCGCGATCGCCGACACCGGATCGGGCAGCATCATGTCGACCATCTTCGGCCAGGTCACCACGACCGAGAAGCAGTGTCAGTTCATGCCGACGATCGGTTCGACCGTCGTCCCGTGACCTGCCCCTACCCGTCAGTGCGCTCCCGTCAGTACGCCATGAAGAGGATCATCTCCCGGTCGTACTCCCGGCCCGGGTGCACCTCGGAGAGATGCGTCTGAGCCTTCTCGACGAGGTCGTCCTCGTCGGTGCCGGTGATGGCCTCGCCGCAGGGACAGCTCAAGTGTGTTTTCGCCATGCCACCACGATCCCACAAGCATGATGACGACATGGAGTTGTACGAGGTAATGCGCACGACGGGGGCAGTCCGGCGGTTTACCGGGGATCCTCTTCCCGACGACGTGCTCGAGCGGATCCTGGACAACGCCCGCTTCGCCCCAAGTGGCGGCAACCGCCAAGGCGTGCGCGTGGTCGCGGTGCGCGACATGCCGACCCGCGAGCGGCTGGCCGAGTTGTCCACCCCTGGCGCACAGCGGTACGCCGCACAGATCGCCAACGGCGAAGCACCCTGGAACCCCTTGCAGCCCTGCGGTGTCGACGACGCGACGATCGACGCCACAGCGGTGCCAAGGGGCGGCGGCGGCACGCTGCTGGACGCCGAGGTGGTGCTGGTGATCTGCCTCGACCTCGGCGTCGTGGCGGCGTTCGATCAGGACCTGGACCGCATTGGGGTGATCAGCGGCGCGTCGGTGTACCCCTTCGTCTGGAACGTGCTGCTCGCCGCCCGCAACGAGGGGTATGGCGGCGTGTTGACGACGATGGTGGTCGCTCGCGAACCGATGGTGAAGGAGCTGCTGGGCATCCCCGACGACTACGCGGTCGCCGCCCTGCTGCCCCTTGGCAAGCCCGAACATCAGGTCACCAAGCTCACCCGCAAGCCCGTCGCGGAGTTCGTCACCCGTGAGCGGTTCGACGGCGGCGCGCTCTAGCCCCGTCAGGCGTTCGCGTTTGCCTTCGCCGCTGCCTTGGCGGCCTTCTTGTACGACCGCACCTTCTCCAACGAGCCCTGATCGACGACGTCGGCCACCGACATGTACACCCCCGCCTTGCCGTAGTCGCCCGCCGCTTCCCGCCAGCCCGTTGGCGTCACGCCGTACTGCTTGCCGAGGAGCGCCAGGAAGATCTTGGCCTTCTGTTCGCCGAAGCCGGGCAAGGCCTTGAGCCGACGCAGCACCTCGGCGCCGTCGGGATCACCAGCCGTCCACAGCCCCACGACGTCGCCGCCGTACTCGTCGACGACGGCCTGCGCCAGCGTCTGCAACCGCTTGGCCATCGAACCCGGAAACCTGTGCACCGCAGGCCTTTCCGAGAACAACCTGATGAAGGCATCCGGATCGTAGTCGGCGATCTCGCGGGCGTCGACTCCCCCGATGCGCTCGGCGATCTTGCGCGGCCCGGCGAACGCCACCTCCATGGGAATCTGCTGATCCAGCATCATGCCAACCAGCAGCGCAAAGGGATTGGACTCCAACAGCTCGTCGGCGGCCGGATCTTGCACTAGCTGCAGTTTCGCCATTGCGCCAGTCTAGGGTGGCCAACACTGCAGAGACCCTGCCCCGACCGAGCGAGGTGACATGCCTGCCGAGATCGCGATCGCCTTGGCGGCAGTGCTCATCCTGGCCACCGCGGCTGCAGTCATGGCGGTGCGCACCCGCCGCGTCGTCGCCACCCCCACCGAGCGGGCCGTGCACGCTGCCCTGCACACCGCCTCGCTGGCCGCGCACGCGCTGCGGCACGGGCTCGATGGGGCCTCGGCGCAACGAGCAGCACCGTTTCTGCGCCAGCTCACCGGGGCCGACGGCGTCGTCGTCTACGACGCGGCCTGTCAGCACCTGGCGCACGATCCATCCGATCGCTCGACATGGACCACCGATGCGCTCGCTGCGGCCGAGACCGCCGCGGAGGAGGCACTCACCGGCCAACGGCGGATCATGTCCGATCACCGGGCAGGCGCGATGGTGGCGCAGCCGCTGCTGACCGACGACGGCGACGCACTCGGCGTACTCGTCGCGGTGATGTCGCGCCAACCGGGACCGGGCATGCTCGGTGCCATCGGCGAGGTGGCAAGCTACGCCGCCAGCCAGCTCGAGCTCGCCGACCTCGACGCGTCGCGCGCCCGCCTCGACCGTGCCGAGGTGCTGGCCCTTCGCGCCCAGATCAGCCCGCACTTCATCTACAACGCGCTCAACACGATCGCATCGTTCGTGCGCACCGACCCCGATCGCGCCCGCGAGCTGATCATCGAGTTCGCCGACTTCACCCGCTACTCGTTCCGCGCCGCAGGGCAGTACACGACGCTGTCCGACGAGCTGCGCAACATCGACCGCTACCTGACCCTGGAGCGCGCCCGCTTTGGCGAGGCGCTGACGGTCAGGCTGCAGGTCGCACCCGAGATGCTCGCGGTCGTCGTGCCGTTCCTCGCACTGCAACCGTTGGTGGAGAACGCCGTCCGGCACGGGTTGGCGGGCCGCGGCGGTGGCACCGTCGAGCTGGTCGCCCACGACGACGGCACCGACTGCGTCATCACCGTCGAGGACGACGGCGTCGGGATGGACCCGGAGGCGCTGCGGTCGGGCCCCGCCGATCCGCTCGCCGACGGAGCGCCTGGCGCGGATGGCCACTCCGCACACGTGGGTCTGACCAATGTCGACCATCGCCTGCGCGCAGCGTTCGGAAACGATTACGGTCTGGTGGTCGAGACGGCCATGGGCGCGGGCACGAAGGTCATCATGCGGGTCCCGAAGTTTCGATCGGGCGTCCGGGCCGGCGGAGGTGCATTCGGTTGAGCAGGCCACTCGTGGTGCTCGCGGTCGACGACGAGGCTCCTGCGCTCGACGAGCTGGTGTACCTCCTGACCGAACATCCCGACATCGGCACGGTATTCAAGGCCGGTGACGCGACTTCGGCGCTGCGGGAACTGAACCGGCGGACCATCGACGCGGTGTTCCTCGACATCAACATGCCCGGGCTGAGCGGGCTCGAGCTCGCCGGGGTGTTGGCCAACTACTCCCATCGACCCGCCGTGGTGTTCGTGACGGCCCACGACGACAAGGCAGTCGAGGCGTTCGACGTCGGCGCGGTCGACTATCTGCTCAAACCCATTCGCCAGAGCAGGCTCGACGAGGCCGTCCGCAGAGTGCTGGCCTCCCCGCCGACTGCAACGATCGACGACGATGATCCCGACGTCATCCCCGCCGAACTCGGCGGCATCACCCACCTCGTCCCGCGGGACACCATCGGCTGGGTCGAAGCCGAGGGCGACTACGCGCGGCTGCATTCCGAATCCGGCGCACATCTGGTGCGCATCCCGTTGAGCACCCTTGAATCTCGTTGGCGGGAACGCGGATTCCAACGGATCCACCGCTCATATCTGGTGGCGCTTCGCCTTGTCGTCGGAGTGCGCACGACCGACGGCGCGGTGCTGGTTCGGTTGCGTGCGAACGGGGCGTCACCCGCCATCGAGCTGCCGGTGAGTCGCCGACAGGCCCGTGAGCTCCGTGACCGTGTCATCCGCGACCCGATGCGCAACCTGAGGCCGGATCCGGAGGGCAAGAGCGCAGCGACCGGGGGATTGACAGCCGATGACTAGCGGGCGACCGCAGCGCGAGCGCGTGATCCTCGCCAACCGCAGGGGTGCCAGGATCATCCGGACCCGGGTCGAGGTGCAGGAACAGACGCAGGTCGGCGACGCGCTCGTCCGCGGATTGATGCGGGCCCAGCTCGGCTTGGCGTTGCGACTGGCCGCCGTCGTCGTGTGCGCCGTCGCGGCAGTTCCGTTGCTGATCGGGCTCTTTCCCGAAATCGACGACGTTCGGGTGCTCGGCATCCGGCTGAACTGGCTCATTCTCGGCGTGGTGGTGTACCCGGTGCTCTACGGCGTCGGACGGCTCTACGTCCGGCTGGCCGAACAGGGTGAGCGGGACTTCATCCGCGTCGTCGACGGCGAACCATGACGGGTGCACCGTTGACGGCGGCAGCCCTGCTCACCTCCGTACTTGCCACCGTCGGCATCGGCTTCTACGGAATCCGGCTGTCTCGCACCACGTCCGACTTCCTGGTCGCGTCGCGCAGCATCGGGCCGCAATGGAATGCCGCCGCCATCTCCGGCGAATACCTCTCGGCCGCATCATTTCTCGGCGTGGCCGGCCTCATCGCCAAGTACGGCGCCGACGCACTGTGGTATCCGGTCGGGTTCACCGCCGGATACCTCGGCTTGCTGCTGTTCGTCGCGGCGCCACTGCGCCGGTCGGGCGCATACACCGTGCCCGACTTCGCCGAGTTCCGCTTGGGCTCGGCGCGATTGCGCAAGGTCGCGATGCTCGTCGTGGTGGTCATCTGTATCTTCTACCTCGTTCCGCAGTACCAGGGTGCCGGGCTGGCGCTGAAAACCCTTTTGGGTCTGCCAGTCTGGCTCGGCCCGGTTGCCGTTGGCGCCATCGTGATCATCAACGTCATCGGCGGCGGCATGCGGTCCATCACGTTCGTGCAGGCGTTC
>NZ_JAVRQA010000281.1:0-6088 GCF_032161845.1 Mycobacterium sp. | reverse complement strand
CGCGACGGGTCCGGCGTCGGCGGCGCTGCTGTGGCGGTGGGCGTCGCACCGTCGTTACGTCGCTCCCGCGCTACTGTCCGTGGCGCTGATCGGAACCCTTGGCGGTCCCACGGCGTACGCCGTGGCCACGGTCGACGCGCCCCATCAGGGCATCGGCCCCGCGGTCGGGCCCCCTGGCCGGGGCTATGCGGGCGGGCGGACGGTGGGCAACCCCCGCCTCTACGCGCTACTGGAGGCGACGGACACCCCGTGGTCTGCCGCCATCGATCGGTCTTCGTCGGCTGCCGGCCTCGAATTGGCCACGGACACAGCGGTGATGGCGATCGGCGGCTTCTCCGGCACCGACCCGACGCCGACCCTTGAGCAGTTCAAGGACGACGTCGCGCGGCATCAGGTGTCGTACTACCTGGCGCCGCGGGGTTCGTCGCACGGTGCCGTCGCGGAGGACGAGGACGGCGAGAAGAGCAGCGCTCGACCACATTCGGACATCCTGCTGTGGGTCAGCGGCCACTTCCACTCGACGACCATCGGCGGCGTCACGGCGTACGACCTCTTCGCGCCCAAGTAGACGGGCGCTACCTGACGAGGCGCCGCAACAGCGTCGATGCGGTGAATACCCCGAGCGCCGCAGCAGCCACCAGCACGGTGAGGTCCAGCCACGTGTTGCCGGGCGTCCCGAGCAGCAGCGCCCGAAGCGCGTTGACCTCGTAGCTCAGCGGGTTGACCGCGGAGAGCCAGCGCAACCACACCGGCATGACGTCGATCGGGTACAGCGCGTTCGACGCGAAGAACAACGGCATGGTGATGGCCTGTCCGATGCCCATCAGCCGGTCGCGGTTGCGCACCAAGCCGGCCAACGTCATTGACAGACAAGCGAAGAACGCCGATCCGAGCACCACGACGACCATCGCCCCGAGGATCCGCAGGGGGTTGGCGGTGAGATGGATGCCCATCAGGTACGCGATCACCATGACGCCGACGACCTGGGCGACCGACCGCACGCCCGCCGCGAACGCCTTGCCGGTGATGAGGGCCGATGCGGGCGCAGGAGTGACCATCAGCTTGGCCAGGATGCCAGCGTCGCGGTCCCACACGATCTGGATCCCGTAGAAGATGGAGATGAACAACGCCGACTGGGCGATGATCCCCGGGGCGAGGAACGCCAGGTAGGACACGTCACCGGTATCGATGACGTGCAACCGCGAGAACGTCTGCCCGAAGATCAACAGCCACAGCGCGGGCTGCACCATGCGGGTGACCAGTTCACTGCGGTCGTGCGAGAGCTTCTGCAACTCGACGAGCGCGAAGGCCCCCATCCGGCGCAGCAGGCCTCCAAGCCGTCGCACGCCGCGTGGCGCGCGGATCAGTTCGACCGTGACGTCCCCATCAACTGACACGGCGGGCAACCCTTCTGCTGGATCGGATTTCGCGTAGGCCCCGCTTGGTGGCATCCTCCGTCAGGTCGGAGCCTGCGTAGTGACGGAACACGTCCTCCAGCGTCGCATTCGGAGAGGCGTCCGAGCTCAGCGCCGCCTTGAGGTCGTTCGGCGAGCCGACGGCCTGCAGTGCGCCGTGATGCATGAGGGCGACGCGATCACACAGCGCGTCGGCCTCCTCCATGTAGTGGGTCGTCAGCAGGACCGTCATCCCGTACTCCTGCTGCATGTCGGCCACCTGTGACCAAACCCCATCGCGGGCAATCGGATCCAGGCCGACCGTGGGCTCGTCGAGGATCAGCAGCGACGGCCGGTTCACCAGCGCTTGCGCGAGTTCAAGCCGGCGCACCATGCCGCCGGAGTACGTCCCTGCGAGGTTGTCCGCGACGTCGAGCAGTTGCATGGCCGACAGCGCCTCGTCGACGCGCCCGCGACGTTGCCGGCGCGGGACGTCGTACAGCCGGGCGAAGAGGTCGACGTTCTGCCGCCCCGTCAAAGCGGACTCGATCGAAAGTTGTTGGGGCACATAGCCAAGGTTGTGGCGGATGTCCATCGTCTCACGCCGGGCGTCCAGCCCGAAGATGCGCACGTCACCGTGCTGGACGGGGGTGAGGGTGGTGAGCACCCGGACCACCGTGGTCTTGCCCGCGCCGTTGGGGCCGAGGAGACCCATGGTTTCACCGGCGCGGACCTCGAGGGTCAGGTCTTCGACGGCGGTGAAGTCGCCGTAGCAGTGGGTCAGGTTCCGGCATTCGATCGCGGGCGTGGTCATGCTTGCTCCTCGCTGAGCAGGTGGGTCACTTCGGCCAGCACGGTCAGACCGTCGTGCAGACGAGTGAGCTGATCGACATCCAACCGAGCCAGCACGGCGCCGAGGGCGGCCCGTCGGACGGCCCGGGATTCGTCGGCGATGCGTTGCGCCGACTCGGTGAGTCGCAGTCGTCCCACGCGTCTGTCCTCGGGGTCGGTGGTGCGCACCAACAGATCGTCGGCGCTCAGTCGCGACACCAGGGTGGATGCGGTGTTGGGTGCGAGGCCGAGTTCGGCTGCGGCGTGCCGAACCGAGATGCCTGGCTGGCGGCCGACCAGCCGGAGCAATTCGGCCTGCGACTCGGGGAGCCCGGAGCCGATCCGCTGTCCGCCCCCCGAGCGGCGCATCTGGCGGCGGAAGCGGCCCGCAGTCGCCAGGAGTTCGGCGACGAGGTCGGTGGTGGTGGTGGGCACCACACCACGATACCTCTGTCGCAGAGGTAACTATCCGCCCCGTCGCGAGAGGTGGGGGTGTTTGGGCGCGACGACGTTGGGAAACTGGCCGAGATGTCCACTTCCGATTTCGACGACGCCCCGCTGTCAAAGTCCGAGGAGCTCGACTCCGACGAGATTCGCAATGACGATGGCGACGAGGTGGCCGATCCGCCAGAGCGATGGATCCCAGCCAAGGACGACGAGACCCTCGATGAGCGCTTGTCCGACGAGGTACCCGACGTCGGCGCGACAGGCGAGGACGCGGTCGAAGCGAGCGACGCCCACGACTCCGAAGGAGGCGGCGGCCTCGAGTTGGTCGCCGGCGACGAACTCGACCGCCTCGACACGCAGCGCCACGGCCGCGAGGAAGGTCAGATCGACGGCGCCCCCGAGGACGGCGACTCCTTCTTCGACATCGTCGAGTGACGACTACTCGGCTTCGGCCGCCTGGAGCACGACGACGGACCGGGCCTGGACCGTCAGATTGGCATTGGCGGAAACCGGACTGAAGGCGGTTGGCTCCGCCCCTTCGACCGTGTAGATCACCGGCTGCCACGCCGGGCCGAACTCCTTGGGCGGCAGCGTGAAGTCGATTGGCTCGTGATGGGCGTTGAAGCACAGCACGAACGAGTCGTCGGTGACCCGCTGGCCGCGCGGATCCAGATCGGGGATGCCCTGGCCGTTGAGGAAGACGGTGATCGACTTCCCGAAGCCCGAGTCCCAGTCCTCGTCGCTCATCTCCGACCCGTCGGGGGCGAACCACGAGATGTCCGGAATGCGCTCGGAGCCCCGGATGCGTACCGGCAACCCGTCGAAGAACCGTCGCCTGCGGAAGATCGGGTGCGCGGCACGCAACGCCGCGACCGAACGGGTGAAGTCGATCAGTGCGGTGTCAGCTGTCGCCCAGTCGATCCAGGTGATCTCGTTGTCCTGGCAGTAGCCGTTGTTGTTGCCACCTTGGGTCCGCCCGAGTTCGTCGCCGTGGCAGATCATCGGCACGCCTTGGGACAGCAGGTTGGTGGTGATGAAGTTGCGCACCTGCTGGGCGCGCAGCGCAAGGATCTCCGGGTCGTCCGTCTCACCCTCGACACCGCAGTTCCACGACTGGTTGTTGCTCTCGCCGTCGTTGTTGTCCTCGCCGTTGGCCTCGTTGTGCTTTTCGTTGTAGGACACCAGGTCTCGCAGCGTGAACCCGTCATGGGCGGTGACGAAGTTGATCGACGCCACCGGCCTGCGCGCGGTGTGCTCGTAGAGGTCCGCCGAGCCGGTGAGCCGGGACGCGAACTCGCCAAGGCTGGCGTCCTCGCCGCGCCAGAAGTCCCGGACGGTGTCACGGTACTTGCCGTTCCACTCGGTCCACTGCGGCGGGAAGTTGCCGACCTGGTAGCCGCCTGGGCCGACGTCCCACGGCTCGGCGATCAGCTTCACCTGACTGACGGTCGGGTCCTGCTGGACGAGTTCGAAGAAGGTCGAGAGCTTGTCCACGTCGTAGAACTCGCGGGCCAGCGTGGACGCGAGGTCGAACCGGAACCCGTCGACGTGCATCTCGGTGACCCAGTACCGCAGCGAGTCCATGATCAACTGCAGCGCATGCGGATTGCCCGCGTTCAGGCTGTTCCCGGTGCCGGTGTAGTCCATGTAGTAGCGCTTGTCATCGTCGACCAGTCGGTAGTAGGCCGCGTTGTCGATACCGCGCATCGATAACGTCGGGCCCATGTGGTTGCCCTCGGCGGTGTGGTTGTAGACCACGTCGAGGATCACCTCGATGTCGGCCTCGTGCAGGGCCCGGACCATGGCCTTGAACTCCTGGACCTGCCCGCCGGGAGTCGCGCTGGCACCGTACTTCGAGTCCGGCGCGAAGAACCCGATGGTGTTGTAACCCCAGTAGTTGGACAGCCCCTTGTCGATCAGGGTGGAGTCGTTGGCGAAGTGATGCACCGGCATCAGCTCGATCGCCGTGATCCCCAGCTCCTTGAGGTGCTCGATGATCGCGGGATGGGCGATCGCGGCATAGGTGCCGCGGCTGCGCTCGGGGATGTCGGGGTGCGTTTCGGTGAGCCCCTTGACGTGCGCCTCGTAGATGATCGAGTCCGCGTACTCGTGTTGCGGCGGACGGTCGGTGCCCCAGTCGAAGAATGGGTTGATGACGACGGACTTGGGCATGCTGGCCGCGGAGTCCTCGTCGTTGCGGCTGTCTGGGTCGCCGAAGTCATAGCCGAACAGCGACTGGTCCCACTGGAACGTGCCGTCGATGGCCTTGGCGTAGGGATCCAACAGGAGCTTGTTGGGGTTGCAGCGCTGACCGGACTGGGGGTCGTACGGGCCGTGCACCCGGTAGCCGTACCGCTGGCCCGGCTCGACGTCTGGCACGAAGCCGTGCCAGACGAAGCCGTCGACCTCGGGGAGTTTGAGCTTGGTCTCGTTGCCATCGGCGTCGAACAGGCACAGCTCGATGAACTCCGCCGCCTCGCTGAACACCGCGAAGTTGCTGCCCGAGCCGTCGTAGGTGGCGCCGAGCGGATAGGCCTTTCCGGGCCACATCTCCCACAGGACGTCATCCTTCGCGGGCGCATCGGGCTGCGACGTCGGCATGACGGCTGCCGTTGCGGTGTCCTTGGAACTGGCGGCTTTCGAACTGGTTGAAGCCAAAGTGCACACTCCGGGTTGACTGAGATGGAACAAGGCGACGATACGGTGCGCTTGGCCGCGGGACCTTGGCGGGCGAGACGCTCCAATCGGGGGTATGCCCGTCGATACCAGCTCTGAACTGCCCGGTTACCGGGCTCGGCAAACCGTCGACGATGGCGGTGTGCTCACGATCACCCTGAGTTGGTCAGGCGGGGTGGGGTGCGTGCGGCTAGGCGATGACCACGCCGGAGGCGCGCAGCGACTCGACGGCCTCCGCGGTGGTCGTCGGTGACACCCCCGCTGTGAGGTCCAGCAGGACGCGGGTGGTGAAGCCGGCGGCGACCGCATCGGCGGCCGTGGCCTTGACGCAGTAGTCGGTGGCGATGCCGACCACGTCGACGGCGTTGACGCTGCGTTGGCGCAACCAGTCGGCCAGGGTGGCACCGGAATCGTCGGTGCCCTCGAATCCGCTGTAGGCGGCCGAGTACTCGCCCTTGGTGAAGACCGCCTCAACGGCGGCGGGGTCGAACGCGGAGTGGAAGTCGACGCCGTCGGTGCCGACGACGCAGTGCCGCGGCCAGGACTCGCGAAAGTCGGGGTTGTCGGAGAAATGCGATCCCGGGTCGACGTGGAAGTCCATGGTCGCCACCACGTGGTCGTAGTCGTGCTCAGCCAGTAGTTCGGTGAGCGCGTGCGCGACGGCGGCACCGCCGTCGACGGCCAGCGCGCCGCCCTCGCAGAAGTCCTTCTGAACGTCGACGACGATGAGAGCACGCATG
>NZ_JAVRQA010000280.1:0-4248 GCF_032161845.1 Mycobacterium sp. | reverse complement strand
ACGTGGCTCTGCGATCCGCCCAAGATCGGTTGGCGCCAGGTGTGGCCTAAAAGGGATCACCCGACCGTCAGACCGACTCGCCGACTTCGTCTAAGGCCGACGACCCCGTAGCAGCCCGAGCCGCGTCGCGCATGAACTCGCCGAAGGCGCGACGCGTCGCGAGCGTGTAGCGGTCGGCCTCGACCGACAGCTCGTAATGCTCGCGCTCGAACGGCACCTCCAGCGGGTCAAGGTTGTTCAATGTCGGCAAGTCCTCTTGCAGTTTCTGCAGCTCGGTGGCTAGCGTCGCAGCCGGATCCAACGCCGTGTAGCCCTCCGCCGTGCCAGAGACCAGGAACATCCGGCACCCGGTCAAATCTGAAGGGCAAAACGCCTCAATGACGACCCGCTTGCCGCCGGCTCCGTGATCCAGCAGCACGGTGGCGATGCCCGGCGCCACCGTGTGGTAGTCGAACGTCAGGTCCGCGACGTCGCGGAACGGTTCGGCTTCGCCATTGGCGGCGGAGTAGCTGCGCGTCATCCAGGTCTCGTATCGTTCTCGGCGCACCTCGAACTCCGAAACCTGTTGCAGCACTTTGCCCATCGTCGCGGAGTGTATGAACGGGGCCTGGGCGACGTCGCGGAAGTTCTCCATCGCCGCCAGCACCCCCGCCTCGACGTCGACGGGCACGCCTGCGGAGAAGGTCATGCGGAGTGGTTCGAGTTCGGGGAGGTCGGGCGGGCCCGTCAGCGGATCGCCGACGCACGTCCAGACCAGGCCGTAGCGCTCGACGACGGGGAAGGCGCCGATGACGGCGGCCTTCGGGATCGGGGCCGACGATCCGTTGGGCGGGATGTAGACGCACTGCCCGTCCGTGCCGCGCCATTGCCAACCGTGGTAGTGGCACTCGATCGAGTCGTCGACGACGGCGCCCAGGTGTAGCGCCCCGCCGCGGTGCAGACACCGGTCGGGCAGTACCCGCGGTTGCCCGTCGGCGGTGCGGAACGCGACCAGGCGCCGGCCGAGCAACGTCGTCTTGCGGGGATGGTCGAGGTCGACGGAGCGGGCGACCGGGAACCAGCCGCGGCGCAGTGCCGCGGTGCGGGTGTTGGAATTCATTCGCCGATCGGCGTCGATGATCCCGAGGGTACGACGTCGTCGTAGGCGGCCGCGGCGGCGGTGAGTTTCGGCAACGTCGCGGGATCGCGAAGCAGTCCGCGCACCATGATGGCCGCGAGTTCGGTAGCGACATGCTCGCGCGAGTAGTCCTGGTGCCGGAAGGGGCTGTTACCGCCAGGAGTGTGCGCGGCCGAATTGCGGTACCGACGCTGCACGCCCTCTTCAGCGGCGCAGATGTTCAGCGCAGCGTACTCGGGATCGCACTCGATGAACTCGCCGCACGCGATGCCGTCGCTGATGAGGGTGGCGATGTTCTGGTGCAGAGCGGCGGTGTCGGCCCAGAACTCGACGAACACGTCGGGCTGCTGTTCGGCCAGCACCTCAACCTCGCAGATGTCGACCGGCGACGAGCAGAGCTCGAGGATGTCGAGGCGCAGTAGCCTCAGCAGCCGCACGGCGGGCGAGCCCGGCTCCGCCACGACCCGCTGTGCGAACGTGAGTGAGATGGTGTTCAACGCGAGCAGGCCGAGGAGGATGTCCTCCTTCTGCCGGAACCAGTAGTACAGCGACGACTGGCCCAGTCCGCACTCGCGGGCGATCTGCGTCATGGTCGTGTTGAGGTACCCGCGCTCGCGGAAGAGCCGTGCGGCGACGACCAGGATGTGGCCGCGGCGGTCGGAGTCGCCGGCTTCACGCCCGAGCTCGACCTGATCAATGTTGTGTTGAGTCATCGACATCCCGTCCGCCCAGTGGCGCCGCCGTTACTGTGCTGCGATCGTCTCACGACATCAGCATCCCGCCGTTGATCTGCACGCACTCTCCGGTGAAAGATTTGGCGCCAGCTACGAATACGACCACGTCGGCCACCTCGGCGGGCTGTATGAGCTGGCCGGTCGGCATGCCCGCCGCGTACCGGCGATGCAGCTCGTCGAGTCCCACTCCGAGGAATTCGGCGTCACGGTTGAGCTGCTCCGTCTCGGTCGGTCCAGGGGCGATTGCGTTTACCCGGATCGCCGGTGCGAGCTCGCGGGCCAGCGACCGCGTCATCCCGATCAGCCCGGCCTTGCTCGCGGCATAGGCGCTGAATCCGGCCTCGCCCCGCAGCGCCGAGATGCTGCTGAGGTTGACGATCTGGCCGGCGCTTTCCCGCAGTGCGGCTGCCGCCGCTTGGGTCAGCCACAGGGGTGCGGTCAGATTGACCTCGATGTCGCGCCACCACAGTGGCATCGTCTCCACGGTCGGTTCGACCACCGTCATCGTCGCGGCGTTGTTGACCAGTAGGTCCAGCCGTCCGAAACGCGCAAGCACGGCGTCGATGACCGCCCGGCAGTTGTCCCGCCCGCGCAGGTCGGCCGGAATCGTCAGAGTGGCGTGGGCAACCTCGCCTGCCTCGGCCAGGTCGGTCGCGGCGACCGTCCAGCCCGCCTTGCCGAGCGCGGCCACGATCTCGCGGCCGATGCCGCCGGCCGCTCCCGTCACGAGCGCAACCTTCGCGTTCACTGGATCACCACTCCGCCGTTGGGCGAAATCACCTGGCCGGTAAGCCATGTCCACTCAGCGACGTCGACGATCGCCCGGGCCAATTCCTCAGGGGTGCCGAATCTTTGAAGCGGAATGCTGTGCCGGTAGTCCTCGTCCCGCCACCGCGGTGTGAGCATCTCGGTGTCCGTCGGGCCCGGGCAGATGACGTTGACCCGGACCTGGTCGGGCCCGTACTCGCGGGCGACTGAGCGGACCAGGCCGATCATGGCCGACTTCGCGGTCACGTACGGCACGTGGTCCTCGTCGCCGAGCAGGGCCAGTTCCGACGAGATGCCCACGATCGAGCCGTTGCGACGGGCCCGCATCCGCGGCCCAACGGCCGCGATCACGTTGACGCAGCCACCGAGGATGACCCCGAGGCTGCTGTGCCACAGCTCTGGCGTCACCTCCTCGAGCGGCAGGTCGACGTCGAAGCCCGCACAGGCCACCGCGACTTCAATTGGGCCAAGGTCGGATTCGACGGCGGCGACCAGCTGATCGACGGCCGTCACGTCCGAGACGTCGGCTTCGTACGCGATCCCGCCGATGTCGCTGGCCACCTGCTTGGCCTCGGTCTCGCGGCCGAGGTGATCGACGGCGACCTGGTAGCCGCGGGCCGCGAGCGCATAGGCGGTGGCGCGGCCGATGCCGCTTGCGCCCCCGGTCACCAGGGCAGCGCCCGCCATCTAGCGCCCCTCCTCGGTGGTCAGCAACATCTCCAATGCCGGAGTGCGGTCGGTCATTTCAAATTCGGTGTCCAGGATCTCCACGATGTGGTCGACGATCCGGTCGGTCAGCAGTTTGCCCTTGGCCACACTGGCCTGGGTCGCCGACGCCAGCACGCCGGTGGGGGTCGACATCGCCGGGTCGATCGGCAGCACGTCCCATGGCACGTTGCGGGCGGGGGCGTCGTCCACGATGCGGTCCATGCGGACCGTATCGGGGCGCAGGTATTCGAACAGCGAGGTCTCGATGACCGCGGCGTGCTCGAGGGCCAAGCCGGGGAAGCCGTCCGGGAACAGCACGTCCAGATCGGCACTTTCGAAGTCGGGCATGCCGTTCTCGACGACGACGATCTTCACACCGGGGAAGCGCCCTGATACCAGGTAGGCCGGTTCGTACACGAAGTTCTGGTTCTCGAAGTGCCAGCTGTACAGCACGATCCGGCGGAATCCGGTGCGGATCAATTCCTCGAGCAGGTCCTCCAACATGGCAATGAACGTCGTCGCGCGCAGCGACAGGGTGCCGGGAAACTGCTGGCCGCCACCGCTGGCCGGGCGCGAGCGGTACCCGAGCCGCACCGGCGGACCCACGATGAAGGGGCGCCGGGCCGCGGCCAGGCGTAGCAGCGCCTGGGGGACCACCCAGTCGGCGCTCACGGGCAGGTGCGGACCGTGTTGTTCGGTCGCGCCGATCGCGATCACGACCGGGGCGTCCTCCGCGGCTGCCGCGGCGATCTCGGGCCAGGTCATCCACTCGTACTCGACGGTGCCCGCGCCACGCACCGGGCTCATCAGGTCGTCACTCACAGCTGCCTCCATGTCATTTACCAGCCAAATCGATACTGCATCGATTTGTAAATCCCGCTGTTCCGTCAATTCTTACTACGGACAGTCGCACCACGTCCA
>NZ_JAVRQA010000279.1:0-19641 GCF_032161845.1 Mycobacterium sp. | reverse complement strand
TCCGTCGACATCCACTCCGCGGTCCGAGACGGGGACGTCCGGCTGTGGTTCGTCGTGGCCGGTGAGGTGCGCGCAGCCGGTCTGCTGCACGATCTCGCCGTCGTCAGCCGACCGGAGCCAGCCGGCGGCTGAAGAGGCGGGTCCACGGCCGCAACCTGAAGTCCAGCCGGAGCCCCAGCACGTGCAGGCTCACGAGCCACCGGTGATCACTTGACATGGGGGCGCTCCGTCCAACGTTGCAGCAGTACCGAGATGGTCAGCACCAGCAGGCCCGCGACGGCCAGCAGTGCGCCGGCGCCCGCGGGTGCGGTGTAGCCGTATCCCGCCGCGATCACCAGGCCGCCGATCCACGCACCTGCCGCGTTGGCGATGTTGAGCGCGGAGTGGTTCAGCGCCGCCGCCAGGGTCTGGGCGCCGTGGGCGACGTCCATCAGCCGGGTTTGCAGTGCCGGTCCGATGGCCGAGCCGGAGGCTCCGATGAGGAACAGACCGAGCAGCGCCGTCCAGGGGTTGTGGACCGCCCAGACGAACAGGGCGAGCATCGCGCCGAGGGAGATGAGCGAGGCGTACAGCGCCTTGACGACCGAGATGTCGGCGATCTTGCCGCCGACGAGATTGCCGACCACCATGCCGAGCCCGAACATCATCAGCCCCAGTGGAACGAGTCCGCGGGACAGCCCGGACACGTCGGTCAAGGTGGTTGCCACGTAGGTGTAGACGGCGAACATGCCGCCGAAGCCGACCATGCCGAGCAGCAGGGCCAGCCACACCTGGGGTCGACGGAGGGCGCTGAGCTCGGTCAGCGCGCTGGTGACGTGCATGGACTTCAGGTCGGGCAGCCAGTGCCAGATGGCAGTGAGGGTCACTAGGCCGATCACGACGACCAACCCGAACGCGCTGCGCCACCCGAAGTGCTGGCCGAGGAACGACGCCAGCGGCACGCCAAGCACGGTGGCGACGGTCAGGCCGCTCATCACGTGTGCGACGGCCTTCGCGCGGTTCTTCGGGCCCATCAGGTGGGCCGCGACCAGGGCGGCGACGCCGAAGAAGGCGCCGTGCGGGATGCCGGAGACGAATCGCGCGGCCATCAGCGTCTCGTAGCTCGGCGCCAACACGCTCGCGAGGTTGCCCAGGGTGAACAGCGCGATTAGGCCCAGCAGCAGGACCTTGCGGGGCAGATGTGCGGTGAGGGAGGCGATGACGGGGGCGCCGACGACGACGCCGAGTGCGTAAGCGGAGATGACGTGGCCGGCGATGGGCTCGGTGATGTTCAGGCTCGACGCGATGTCGGGCAGCAGGCCCATGGCCACGAACTCGGTGGTGCCGATGGCGAAACTGCCGACGGCCAGCGCAAACACCGCCAACCAACGCACCGACGGCGGCGGCGAGACCACGGACAGCGCGACGGTGGGTCGTTCGATTGATCGTGTCACCCGGTCAACGGTAGCCGCACTTATGCCTTTCCTCAACTCGACTTATGTCTTTTAGAACACAAAAGTGGCGTGGCTTACGTTTCTCCGGTTCAATCGAGGCATGGCCATCAGGGGCGAGCGAAGCGACGGGAGAGGTATCAGGGGCGAGCGAAGCGACGGGAGAGGCATCAGGGGCGAGCGAAGCGACGGGAGAGGTTCCGTCGGTGATGTCTTCGCGCTCATTAGGGATCGTCGAGACGTCACGCGCACGGAAATCGGCCACCTCACCGGCCTCTCCCGAACAGCCGTCGCCGCTCGGATCGCGGCCCTGACGTCCCTCGGCTTGGTGGCCGAACGCGAGCAGGCGCCTTCGACGGGTGGACGACCGCCTACGCTGCTGTCATTCGACGCCGCCGCGGGAATCGTGCTGTCGGCGGCCATCGGCATCAGCCGGACTCGGCTAGCGGTGTGCAACCTGGCCGCCGAGGTGCTGACGATCACCGACATCGATCAAGAGGTCGCGCTCGGGCCCGACGACCTGATGCCCGACGTCGTCAAGCGACTCGACGCGATGTTGCAGGAGTATCAGGGCATCCCGATCTACGGCGTCGCGCTGAGCCTGCCGGGAACCGTCGACCGCGAGCGCGGGTGTAGCCGTGATTCGCCAATCCTGCGCGGCTGGGACGGCGTTGAGCTGCGGCCGTACTTTGCTGAGTTGCAACGTCTTTCGGGGGTCCCGGTCATCCTGGACAACGACTCGAACGCGATTGCGGTCGTCGAGCGGCAGGGGTACGACGACGTACTCGTCATCAAGGCCTCGAGCGGTCTTGGTGCAGGGATCGTGGCGGGTGGGGTGCTGCAGCGCGGCGCCGCGCAGGCCGCTGGCGAATTCGGGCACAGCAAGATTGCTGCGGCACAAGGACTTCCGTGCCGATGCGGTGATACCGGTTGTGTCGAGGCCATTGCGGGCGGGTGGGCCATCGTCCACGCGCTTCAGCAGCAGGGCCGGTCGGTCAGGAACCTTCGCGACGTCGTCGAGATCGCCCACGGTGGTGACGCCGAGGCGCGTCGGATGATCCGCGACAGCGGTAGGTACGTCGGCGAAGTCCTGGCCGCCGCGGTGAACCTGTTGAACCCAGCCGTCGTCGTGGTGGCCGGCGACATGGCGGGGGCCTACGAAATCTTCGTCGCCGGACTGCGGGAAACGTTGTACGGCAACGCCACTGCGCAAGCGACCCGCACCCTCGAGGTGGTGCCCGCGGCGCACGGCAGCCAGTCCGGCACCGTCGGTGGCGCCGTGATGGTGCTCGACGAGGTGCTGAGCGCCCGCGCCGTTGATGCGCTCGCTACACCTTCGCGATGACGTTCTCCGCGAACCACTCCAGGTTGCGGATCTTGTCGTCGAGCGGCTCGGTGTCCTGGCCCATGATGTAGGGGATGCGGAAGCCGACGATGACGTCGGTGACGCCCTTGTCCTCGAGTCGCTTGACACCGTCGAGGGTGAACCCGTCGATCGAGATCACGTGAATCTCGAATTCGTCGGCCAGACCGATGCGCTCCTCTTCCGCGCGAAACTTGGCCAGCTTGGCCAACAGTGGGTCGAGTTCTTCGGGGTCGCCGCCGCCGTGCATCCAGCCATCGTTGCGCGCGGCCCGCCGCAGCGCGGCGTCGGCGTGTCCACCGATGAGGATCGGTACCGGCTTGGTGGGCGCGGGTGTCATCTTGAAGCTGGGGAAGTCGTAGAACTCGCCGTGGTATTCGAAGTAGTCGCCGGAGGTGAGACCCCTGATGACGTCGATGCACTCGTCCATCCGCTTGCCACGCTTGGCGAATGGCACGCCCATGATCTCGTAGTCCTCGGGCCACGGGCTGGTGCCGACGCCGAGCCCGAGCCGGTTGTCGAACATCGCCGCCAGCGAGCCGGCTTGCTTCGCGACGAGTGCGGGCGGGCGGATCGGCAGCTTCAGCACGAAGATGTTGAAGTGCAACTTCGTCGTCACCGCGGAGAGCGCGCCGATCAAGGCGAACGACTCGATGAACGACTTGCCGTCCAGGAATTCGCGGTTGCCGTCCGCTGTGTACGGATACGTCGAGTCCGAGACTTCGGGGTAGGCGACGCTGTCCGGAATGGTCATCGCGTGATACCCGGCTTCGTCAGCGGCCTTCGCCAACGGGAGGTAGTACTTCGGATCGGTCATGGCTTCCGCATAGGTGAACCGCATGACGCGATACTAGAACGTGTTCTAGTTCGCTGTCACGCGAATGGCGGAGCGCCCTCGCCGGTCACCGAGTAGGTGCCCCACGGGGTCTTCTCCGTGATGCGGGCCGCGGCGGTGCGGTCTCCTACGGTCAACGACACGTGTGGCGTCTTCAGCACGTCGGCGGGCACTGCCTCGAAAACCGTTCCCCGCCAGTGGTACCGACCGTCGATGGGGTCGAGATGGCCGGTCAGCCGGACCCGAACCGGATGGTCGGAGTCGCCGGTTGCCAGCACGGCGGGGCCGTCGTACACGTCGTTCTTCAGGTCCGGGTCCTGCTCGGCGACCGCTGTCCGGTCAGAGGTGGGAGGCGACGACTTGGCGGGCAAGAAGTGGGTACGACGCCACATCCGGCGCGCGATCGGACCCATCAGCCCGACGTCGTCGAGGAATGCGGCCAGTGGCGCGAACCCGAGGACCTGCGTCTCGTGGCGATGGGCGCTGCTGCGGGCGATCCGGCGGGTGGCCCGACCGGGCAGGCCGACGCGGCGGTACTGCGCCGGATTGCTGAACAGGTACTGGAAGAAGTACCCGCCGAGACCGTGGAGGTTGGCCACCCACATGCGGTTGAGCCAGCGCATGCCGCCGACGCGCTTGCGCAGTCCGTCGCGGGCGAACTGAATGTGGCGGGCCTCCTCGGTGACGTGGATCCGCATCAGGCGTTGGACGGCTGGTTGCAGTTCGGGATCGTCCATCATCTGTCGCTGTAGCGAGTCGAAGATCTCCTCGCCGATCAGCGCCGCGACCCACAGCAGGGATCCCCTGAACGTCAGGGGCAGCGCGTTGATGAGCACGCGCTGATACAGCTTGGGCCGCATGGGTTTGGCGCCGACCTTCTCGATCGTCCTGCCGAACATCACCATGTGGCGGGTCTCGTCGCCCATCTCGGTGAGCGCGTAGTGCGTCGCGCGAGCGGTGGGATCGGCATGCATCAAGTGCCGCAACAACGCCTGGTTGAGGATGTTCTCGAACCAGATGCCTGCCGAAAGCGTGTTGACGAGTTCCTGACGCGACAGCTCGATCTGCTCGGCCCGCGTCATGCCGTCCCACAGCGGTGTTCCGTACACCGACACGGTCTTCGGCGGCAGGAAGTACTTGTCGGGATCCAGCGGCGCATCCCAGTCGATGTCGACGATCGGTTCGTAGTATTTCTTCACCGAACCGCGCAACAGGCGTTCGGAGAATTCTTCGCGGGTCGGGGCAGCGCCTGCCCTGGTGGAAGCTGTCATCGTTGACGTCCCTTCAGCGAAAAAGTGCGCCGATATGCTTGGCAACCTAATGACGCGGCGCTCGACATGTCAATACCCCGGGTACCGGATACTTCAGGTTCCGGGCTGGGTGCCGTGACGCGCCGAATCCACGTCATCGGCATCGGGGCCGGCGATCCCGGCTATGTGACCGCTCAGGCGGTCGAAGCGCTGAACGACGTCGACGTGTTCTTCGCTTCTGCCAAGGGTTCGCGCAAGGATGACCTGGTGGCGCTGCGCCGCGAGATCTGCGAGCGATTCATCCGCGAACCGGGCTACCGCTTCGTCGAATTGGCCGACCCGCCGAGGTCCAAGGAGACCCCGGACAGCCCGGCCTACCGCCAGGCGGTCGCCGACTGGCACGCCGCCCGCGCCGAACTGTGGGCGCGGGCGCTCCTCGACGAACTGGCCGACGACGGGGTCGGCGCCTTTCTCGCGTGGGGTGATCCGTCGTTGTACGACAGCACATTGCGCATCCTCGACGCGGTCGCCGATCGAGTGGACTTCACCTACGACGTCATCCCTGGCATCACCGCGATCCAGGCCCTGACGGCTCGGCATCGCATCCCGCTCAACGACATCGGCGCACCCGTGCTCATCACGACGGGCCGACGGCTCCGCGAAGAGGGGCTCGCCGGCGCGACCGTCGTGATGTTGGACGGGGACTGTGCGTTCCTGAGTTGCGCTGCGGCGACGAGGATCTGGTGGGGTGCGTACCTCGGGACGCCTGACGAGATTCTGGTCGACGGGACGATCGCCGCGGTAGGGGATCGGATCGAGGCAGTGCGGGCCGCGGCCAGGGAGCGTCACGGTTGGATCATGGACATCTATCTGCTCAAGCCTGGCTGACAAGAGCCCTTGCGTGGCAGGATCGGCGCCGTGGGTCAGTTTCTTCTCCGCGCGGCCTCGACGGGCCTCGCCCTGTGGGTCGTCACCAAGGTCGTGTCCGGAATCGAATTCGTCGGCGGTGACTCGACGCTGCAACGTGTCGGCATCATCTTCGTCGTGGCGGTGATCTTCGGCGTCGTCAACGCATTCATCAAGCCGATCGTTCAGCTGATCTCGATACCGCTGTACATCCTCACCCTCGGCCTGATCCACGTCGTCATCAATGCGCTGATGTTGTGGATCACGTCGTGGATCACCGAGAACACCACGCACTGGGGCCTCTACATCGACGACTTCTGGTGGACGGCGATCTGGGCCGCGATCGTGTTGTCGATCGTCAGCTGGGTGCTGTCGATCGTACTGCCCGACCCGGAGCGCGCCAGCCGCTAGCCTGAAAGGCGTGCCGGAACTACCCGAGGTCGAAGCGCTTGCCGACCACCTTCGTCGTCACGCCGCGGGTTTGACGGTGGGACGCGTCGACGTCGCGGCCCTCTCGGTACTCAAGACGTTCGATCCACCGATCACCGCGCTATCGGGCCGGACGGTCACCGGCGCCAACAGGTGGGGCAAGTACCTCGGCCTTGAGGCGGGCGATCTGCACCTGATCACGCATCTGTCCAGAGCGGGCTGGCTGCGCTGGTCGGACAAACTCTCTCCTGCGCCGCTGCGGCCAGGAGGCAAGAGCCCCATCGCATTACGCGTCCACCTTGGCAAGCCGGGAGATGCGCCGGGTTTCGACCTGACCGAGGCCGGAACCCAGAAGCGGCTCGCCGTGTGGCTGGTCGACGATCCGATGAAGGTGCCCCAAATCGCGACCCTTGGCCCCGACGCGTTGTCGCTGGGACCCGAGGAACTGGCTGCGGTGCTCAAGGGCAACAGCGGGCGCATCAAGACCGTCATCACCGACCAGCGAACGATCGCGGGCATCGGCAACGCCTACAGCGACGAGATCCTGCACGTCGCGAAGATCTCGCCATTCGCGACCGCAGGCAAGCTCACCGCAGCCCAACTCGGCGTCCTGCACGACGCCATGATCTCGGTGCTCACCGACGCGGTGTCCCGATCGGTTGGCCAGGGGGCGGCAACTCTCAAGGGGGAGAAGCGCTCCGGGTTGCGGGTCCACGCACGCACCGGGATGCCGTGTCCGGTGTGCGGTGACACCGTGCGCGAAGTGTCCTTCACCGACAAGTCGTTTCAGTACTGCCCGACCTGTCAGACCGGCGGCAAGATCTTGGCGGATCGGCGAATGTCCAAGTTGCTCAAGTAGGAGCTTCAGCGCCAGCGCGCCCAGACGTACGGGACGAGTTTTCGGAGGAAGTCGAGGTCTGGTCCTGGCTCGGCATCCGCGAAGGCGTGCTCGAAGTATTCCTCGGCCACCAGGAGGATGCCCTCGGCGAACTCACTGGTGAAGGAGATGCTGCCGTAGTCGTCCATCAGGCCGCGAACGGTCCGCACCAGTTCGGGTGACCTCGCCGTCCGATCGCGGCGCAGGTAGTCGCGGACAAGCGCCCGGTGGGTGCCCTTGGCGGTGGCCAGCAGATGGACCAGCGGCAGCGTCCGCTTTCCCTCGTACAGATCGCCGAGGATCTCCTTGCCGTACGTGCGCTCATCGCCGACCAGATTCAACAGGTCGTCCCTGATCTGAAAGGCCGCGCCGAAATGGAACCCGAACCGCGCCAGGGGAACCAGCTCGGCCGTGCCCCGTGAGCCGACGATGGCACCGACCCGGAGCGGGTGGATGGTGGTGTACCAGCACGTCTTGAGCATGATCAGGTTGAGGTAGTCCTCGGGGCCGAGATCCTCGACGTTGTCGAACTGCCAACCGAGTTCGATCGCCTGGCCCTCGAGGGTGCGCATCGCCATGGTGTCGAACTCGCCCCAGACGAGGTCGGCGAGGTCGCGATCGAGCCGGCGCGTCGCCCTCCGCAGCACCTGACTGGAGACGATGGCGAGGCCATCGCCGGCGTTCAGCGCCGCCGCCATCCCATGGGTCGCCGCGAGCGTCGGGCGTCCCCGGCGCATCTCGCTACCGTCGGCGACGTCGTCGTGGACGAGAAATGCGTTGTGCAACAACTCGATTGCGACGGCGATACCGAGAACATCGTCGGAGTCAGCACCGAAGGCCCGGCCGGCGGATAGGCACAGTGCCGGCCGCAGCGCCTTGCCGGGGCGAGATGGGTACTCGCGCATGGGGCCGTAGAGCCACCGGACGGGCTCGCCGTCCGGCATCGCGTCGAGCATCGAGCGACGAACGACCTTCGCCACCTCGCGCAGTCGGCCCTCGACGTCGCGGATGAGATCTACCTGCTCGGTGGTGCTGGTCATGATTCATCGCGCTCGACGACGAGTTCCACCGGCAGCCAGACGTCGGCGTGCCCGTCTGCGAGCAGCGTCCCGCGGTAACAGCCGGAACCGACGTCGTCGGCGATGTCGATGCACATCGTGATGCCTCGGCTGGAACGCGCCACCAGGGGAACGGCGGCTGGCTCGAATCGAATCCGCGCCGCGCTGACGACGGCACCGTCGTGGGCCAGCAGGTCGCTACACCGCAGTCGGGTCACGCCGAGGTCGTCGGATCCGCCGTTGTGCAACCACACCTCCGTTGTCACGGGCCCGGATTGGGCTGCGTCGAACCGAAGTTGGCCGCTCGCGTGGGAGTTCGTCAAATCGATGGTGGCGACTCCGACCCGAGCCGACATCGCGGAGCCACGAATGGACGCGACCAACTGACCGATCAGGCTCTGCCATGTCGAAACCACCCGATCAGCGTCTCGGTCACCGTCAGGGTGAGGGACATCTTGGGGGATGTCTTGCGGGATGTCTTGCGGGATGTCGTGGGGGATGCCGTTGTGACCGTTGTTATTTGACGGGGACGCGGAATCCGTTGCCTTGACCAACCGGTCGATGATCTCGGTGGCGGCGCGGAAGCCGCGGGCCTGGATTGCGCTCAGCGCCCGAACATTTGAGGCGGGATCGAATACCGATGCCCACGGCAGATCGGCGATGCTGCCATCGTCGTTGGAACCCCGAGCCGTCACGATTTCCCCCGCTCAAGAAGGTCGGTAATGACCACGCTTGGAGCACCCTGCAACGGTATGCTAGATCGTCGACCAGTAAGGCGGGGGCCATGGGGGAACTTCAGGCGCAGTTGGCGCTCTACGGGGCCATCGACGAAGCGGTGGTCGAGGCCCGCGACCCGGCGATCGCCCGCAGGGTCGAGCAGTTTCTGCCGGGAACCACGGGATTCGGCCAGCGAGGCTGGTACCGGGAGGCACTCGGTTTCCTCGACAACCTGGCCGGCCCCGGCCGCCGAATTGCACCGCCGGACTTGGAGGCGGCGCGGACGCGACTGGTCGGACGGGGCAGATCCGGCGCGGGGCTGCCGGTTGCGGTGACCGCACGATCGATCTTTGCGGAGGTCGTTCTGGAGAACATCGCCCGGTTACGCGGCGAACCGAATGAGCACACCCTCGGCCCGCTCGCCAGGATGCTGGCGGTTGCGCCCTCTGCCACTCTCGAGGGCAGCCGCGCAAAGCCGCCCAACGTGGGCGATGCCGCCGGCGCACGGTTGGCCGACCGTATTCAACAGAGCGTGACGAACCGCAAGGACTTCACCGCGTTCATGAAAGATCAGCGTTATGACCAGATCTCCGACGCGGTCGCAACCTACGATCCGAATGCATTCCTGCGCAAGGTCAGGGACGAATACTGCAGTGTCATCACCACCGATGTCAGCTGGACCGACATCAGCTTCGAATCGCTTGAGAAGATTGCCGATCCGCAGAACTGGGACGAGATCTACCACGGATTCTTCTGCACCATGACGTCACGGGGTGAAACGCCGCAGGGCTGGAGCGCGGTGCGTGAAGAAGTGAGTGGCGATTGCGCTCAATACAGCATGACCACGCCACTGAAGTTCTGGAAGCAGAGTGGGTCAGACCATCTGCTGCTGAATTACGACCTCGACGACAGTCATGCCGCCGACGGAGACCGCCTCGTCCTGGTGGACAACGGTTACATCTGGATCACCAGGGAGGCTACCGGCGTCCGGGTCCGTACCAGCAAGGAGCTCTTGATCCGCGGTCTTAGCTCGACCGCGACGACTGCCCTGGCCGGTGGCTTGGGTTGGGCCGACAACGCGAGCGGCATGTTCCGCCACGGCGCGAAGTTCCCTGGTAAGCAGCCGACCCCGTTCACCAATTCCGCGCCGAAGCTCGCGGCGATGAGCAAGCCTCAAGCGACGAGCTTTCCCATCGATCCTCCCGTACTGCCCGCCGACATCCGGGCCGAAGCGGTGGACGACACCGTCGACGTCCTCAAGGGCTGCATCGAAGGCCTCGCCTCGTTCGGGTCGGAGCTTGCGTCGCGTTGGCGCGACGGCATAGACGCCGGCGACCTCAAGGTTCTCGGTACCCAACTCGGCGCCATTGCGACGGACACGTCCGTCGCGCTCTTCGACACCATGTCGAGCAATTTCCGGCCGGCGCCGATACCGCAGGAGAAGAACCCATGATCGAACCGGATCCCATCGTGGAACGCCTCGCCGCGACCGCCAAGGAGACGGTCGAGAAAGTCGGGGACATCACCCGCGCGGCGTCGCAACCCACCGGTGCCGTCGGCGGCCAGTCCGCCGCAGGGAACCTGATCAACACGATGACCAAGCTGACCAATGTCGCGGTGGCCAGCGGCCTCGAAGTGGCCAAGGCAGGAGCCGATGGCCTGGCGCGTCCTGGCGCTCGCGCGGTGGCCGATCGGATGGCGGCCATCACGCGACGCATGATCAGCGAGGCGGGCAAGGTCACCGAGCAGGCCGCCGGCCAACTCGACGGAAAGTCGTCAACGCCATCCGGATGGGTCGAGTCGATGGTCAAGTTGTCCGACATCGCCCTGTTCGGCGGGATCGAAATGGTCGAGACCATGCTGGCTGGGCCGGGGCAGTACGAGAAGGGACCCGTCTGCCGGACGTATAGGGTGGCCCCCGACCCTGCTCACCCTCGTCGTCTGGTGATGACGTCGCTGTCCCGGCCCGGTGCCGCGGACGATGCGGCCGCCCAGGTCGGCTTCGACCCCACCGACGGGGTGCTGCCCAAGGGCGAGACGAAGTTCTCGATTCTGGTGACCGCCGCAGGCCTGGCCAGTGGGTTGTACATCGGCGTGGTGCACATCGGTGAAGTCGATTCCGCCGCCCCCGCAGGCGTGCTGGAAGACGACGTGGTGGTCAACGTCGCGCTGTGACCGATCACGAGGCGCCAGTAACGATCGACGCTCTGCTCGACCGTGCCTTCGAGGCGATCGGTGCAGGCGACCGGCAGGCTGCGAACGTGCTGGCCGAACGGGTCCTTGCCGTCGACAGCGGTAATGTCGACGCCGAGGACTTACTGGCCGCCCCGGTTGGCGACGGCGAGATCCGGCGCCTGACAATCCTTTTCGCCGATCTGGTCGACTCGACCGAGCTGTCTACCCGGATCGAGCCGGAAATCTATCGCACGGTGGTCGGGCGTTACCGAGAGTACGTCCTCCAGATCGTCGATCGCTACGAAGGGCACATCGCGTCGACCAAGGGTGACGGACTGCTCGCGGTGTTCGGGCATCCTCGGGCCCACGAGAACGACATCCGCCGGGCTGTCCAAGCCGGGCTCGACATCAGCCGTGAGGTGGCCAAACTCGCGGAGCGGGTACGCAATCGCTTCGGCTTCGACATCGACGTCCGGGTGGGAGTCCACCGTGGACTCGTCTACCTCGACGTCACTCAGGATGACGTCTACGGGCTCGCGGCGAACCTGGCGGCGCGGGTGTCCGGCCTCGCGCAGCCTGGGACCGTCGTGGTCTCCGGCGCGATCGAGCCGCTGGTGAGCCGCGACTTCGAGTTGGAGGTCAGGCCCCCTCAACCGGTGAAGGGAATTGCGGCACCCGTCGAGCATTATCGGGTCGTTGCGGAGCGTGCTACGGGCGCAAGAATCCCACGGGGGCCGCTCGTCGGCCGCCAATGCGAGCTGGCCTACCTGAAGCGGGCCTGGGCTCAGGCGCAAGCGGGTGCACTGGCCACTCCCGGAGTGGCCTTCGTCGGCGAGCCCGGAATCGGGAAGAGTCGGATGGCGACTGAGGCGGCCGACCTCGCCGAACACTCCGGCGGTGTCGTGCTCCCGCTGATCGGTTCACCCTTCCTTGCCAATGCAGGCCTGCACCCAGTGCGGGCACTACTCGAACGTCGTTGTGGCATAGTGCGTCTGACTGACCCCGCGGAACGGTTGCAGCTCCTTCGAGTCGAGCTGGCCAAGGTGGCGATGGATCCGGTGTTCGCGATCCCGCTGCTGGCTCCCGTGCTCGGCATCGGAGCCGACCATGGGTACGAGCCGGTGCGTGCGGACGGCACCAAGCTGTACGACAAGATCGCCCAGGGAGTTCTCGAGTATCTCCTTGCGTGCGTTGGTGACAGTGCCGCCGTGGTGCTCGTCGAGGACATGCACTGGTTCGACCCATCGACCATCGACGTCGTCGAGGCGCTGCTGAACACGGGCGTCGGACGTCTGCTGGTCGTGATGACCGGACGCAGCGGCGCCAAGATGCCGAGCGACGAGCGGGTCGAAGTGCTGGAACTCGAGACCCTGACCGACGCCGAGACCGACGAGCTGATCGCCGCGCTGGACCCGGGCCTCGCTGTCGGTCAACGGCGTGTCCTGTCGACTCGCTGTGATGGAGTGCCCCTCTACATCGAGGAGGTGGTTGCCGGACTCACCGAGAACTCCGAGGCACCGCTGCACCCGAACACCGTGCCGGACGCGCTCTACGAACCGTTGTTCGCGCGGCTGCGGGCCCACGCCAACGTGGTGCCGGTGGTGGAGGCGGCCGCCGCGATCGGCCGCGACGTCGACCGTTCCCTGCTCGTTTCGGTCCTCGACATGAACGAGGACGAACTGGACATGGTGATCGGCCAACTCGAAGACGCCCTGGTGTTCGAACGGTTGCCGGGTGATTCCTGGCGCTTCCGTCACGAGCTGCTTCGCGAAGTCGCATCCGAGCTGTCGCCGCCCAGCGTTCGCCGCTCCCTGCATGGCAGGGTGGCCGACGCCCTGGTCACCTCGGCCGACCCCGACTGGGGACTGGTGGCCGTGCACTACGACGAGGCCGCGCGGTTCAAGGAAGCGGCGAAGGCCTATGGCGCGGCCGCGGAAGACGCGAGGCGCCGTGGCGCCCTCGCTGAGGCTCGGACGTGTCTCGACCGTGCCCTCGCCCAGATCGAGCGGCTACCGCCGCATCCGTCCCGAGACCGAAGGGAGATCACCGTCCGCTTGCGACGCGGGTTCCTCGCCTCGGCGGCGGAGGGCACGTCGGGCCCGAACACGGTCGCCGACTTCGAACGATGCCTGCAGCTCAGCGGAACCGACCGGAGCGACCAGCTCCTGATGACCCTCACTGCCCTGTACGGCTACTACGCGAGACGCGCCGACCTGAGTCGAGTCGAACAACTACTGGAAGCCTTGCGCGCGGACGGCCGGGACTTCCTCATGCCCGAGAACGAGGCGGGCTTCGGCATGGTGAGTTGGTACCGTGGCGAGTTCGACACCGCGCGAGCCAAGTTGGAGTCTGTGGCGGCCGTGCGATCCGACGTCGACGTTCCCGAGTTCGGGTCGGTGTGGTTCATTCCCAACGAGCCGATCGCCTCGATCCATACCCACCTGGCGATGGCGCGGGCCGCGCAAGGCGACCTCGCCGGGGCGGATGCCGCGTTGGCCAAGTCTCGTCGCCGGTGTGCGCTGCTGGGCTTTCCGCAGGGGGCGGTCAGTCTGTGTTACGCGCGGCAGATGGAAGTCCTGATCCGCTGCGAAGCCGGACAGCTCGACCGGGCCGCGGCCGTGGTGGTCGAAATGGCAACGGCCGCTGAACAACACGGGTTCACCGCGTGGACAGAGGTGAGCGCGGCCCAGCAGATCATGGTGGCTGCGCTGGCGGAACTGGCCACCGGGTCGGCCGACGCCGCCGCGCTAGTGGCCCATGCCGAAGCGCTCGCGGAATACGCGGACCTGTGGCGGGCCCAGGAAGCCAAGTACCTGCTCCCGAGCTACGACGGGGTGATAGCGCGGTTGCTGACCGCCGCTGGTCAGAACGATCAGGCCAAGGCCCGGCTGCACGCTGGCTTGACGCTGGGAGTCGAAACCGGCATGCACTATTACGATGCCGAGCTGCTTCGCATTCGGGCCGGTACCCACTCGACCGACGAGCAACGGCGTGCCGATCTTGCCGCTGCGGCCCAGCTGGCCCGCCGGCAAAGCGCCACTATCTTCGAATTGCGTTGCGCCATGGATGGGTTCGAGTCGGCCGGTGAACCGTCGCGCGGCGCGCTGGTCGACGCCATCGGTCGGTTTTCCGCCGATGCCGGGTGGCCGGAACTCGAACGCGCGCAGGCCCTTCTCGGGTGAGACGGTCCCCTGGCCGGGTGGCCATCCTCGGCGGCGGCATGGCGGGATTGAGTGCGGCGTGGCGTCTCAGCGAACCTGGCTGGCGGGACCGGTTCGAGTCGATCACCGTCTATCAGCGCGGCTGGCGACTCGGGGGCAAGGGCGCCTCCAGCCGCGGTGAGAACGGCCGGATCGAAGAGCACGGCCTGCACATCTGGCTGGGTTCCTACGAGAACGCGTTCACGCTTCTGCGGGAGTGTTACGCCGAGCTCGACCGCGGGGCCACCGACCCGTCGGCCCCGATCCGCACGTGGGACCAGGCCTTGATCCCGGCCGACAACCTCGGGTTGGCCGAGCCGTGGGGCAACGACTGGCTCACGTGGTTGGGCACCTTCACCCGTAACGACGAGCTGCCTGGCGCCCCGGATGCCGACGGCCGCGAGATGACGACAGTCGAATTCCTCCGGCGTGCACTGCAATTGCTCCTCGACTTCGCGGACTCGCTGCGGGAAGCCACCGCTGCCGGGCTGACGCTGTCCACTTCGCCCGACACGCCGGCAGCGCCGACGTCGGCTCGGGTGGTCGAAGCCGTCCAGCGCGCAGTCGCCGCCGCACTGCTCGCGATCGCCGACCCGCACTCGGAGCGAAGCACGCCAACGGGGGTGCTCGAGGAAGCGCTGGAGGCCATCCGCGGCACCCTCGACCGTGAACGTCGCCCCGAGGAGAAGCGGTCCTGGCTGCTGATATCCCTAGTGACGGCGACGATCCGAGGGTTGATCGCCGATGGCCTGGTCACCGATCCGCGTGGTTTCCGCGCCATCAACGACGAGGACTTCGGCCAATGGATCCTGCGCCACGGGGCCCACCGGGACGTGCTCGACTACGCCTTGATCAGAGGGCTCTACGATCTGGTCTTCGGCTACGAGGAGGGTGATCCGAATCGACCTGCCTTCGGGGCCGGCTTGGCGGTATTCCTCACGGGCCTAGTGCTTTTCGCGCACAAGGGCGCGATCTTCTGGAAGATGACGGCAGGGATGGGTGACGTCGTCTTCGCACCGATGTACCAGGCGCTGCGCCGCCGGGGGGTCGACTTCGAGTTCTTCCATCGCGTCGATGCGCTGCACCTGGATTCGCGACACCAGTGCATCGACGCGATCACGATGGGTCGCCAAGTGCGGCTCACCGCGGCCGACCACTATGAGCCGCTGACCACGGTAGGAAGTCTGCCAGTGTTTCCAAGCAGGCCGCTGGCCGACCGGATCGAGCCGAAGGCCGGCACTGATCTTCTCGAATCCCATCTAGAGGACCGTCGCGATGACGCCGAGACCCGAATACTGCGGCGCGGTGAGGACTTCGACCACGTCGTCCTTGCCGTGTCGCTTTCCATGGTCGAACTCGTCGCCGCGGAGTTGATCGAGGACCGTCCCGAGTGGCGCGACATGACGACGAACATTCGTACGGTCGCCACTCAAGCCTTCCAGATCTGGCTGGGACCCGATGAGCCTTCGCTGGGGTGGTCGCGTCCCGGGGTGACGACGAGCGCATACATCCCCCCGTTCGAGACATGGGCCTCGATGCCGCAGACGCTGTGGGCCGAGGATTGGCCCGACGACGATCGGCCTGGCACCGTGGCGTACTTCTGCGGCTCACTGGACGCCGACTGGCCGACGACCGACGTTCACGTGGACTACGTCAGAGACTGCCGGGAACGAGTGCGTGCCGATGCGGTGACGTTTCTCGATGACCACCTTCGTCTCTTCCTGCCCGGCGCGGTCAACGGGCAGGGGTTCAACTGGAGCCTGCTCAGTGGCGCCGGCGGGCGACTCGACAGCTCGGCACTGGCCAGTCAACACATCAGCACGAACATCGATCCGTCGGATCGGTACGTGCAGTCGCTGCCAGGCACCGACCGGTACCGGCTTCGCTCCGACGAGAGCGGCTACGACAACCTGGTGTTGGCCGGCGACTGGACGGACTCCGGCCTGAACGCCGGTTGCATCGAGGCCGCTGTGCTGTCGGGTCTGCAAGCGGCCAACGCCCTGCTCGGTAGGGGCCGTTATCACCGAATTCGCGGCTTCTACCTGCCCTGACCCGACGTCGTGACGTCGGCGACCATACGGCGCGCCTCGTCGAGACATCCGCGCGCGTCGAGTCGCTCGGCCAGCTCCAGGTATTGCCGCGCGACTTTGGCGGAGGCATCGGCGTTTCCCTCGGCCTTCGTCACCATCACTCGGCACTTGAGCCGCCAGAGGTCGAGTCCGGCTATCGGCGCCCGGAGCGGCGTCGCTTCCCACTCGACGAGCGCGCTGCGCGCTTCAACCAGGTCGGCTGGGGATCCGCGTTCGAGCAGAAGCACGATGAATGCTTCGGTCAACTGTCCAGTCAGCAGCGGCTGCCCGCGGGCGTAAAGCGTGTGCGCATCACGGATGTGCTCGATCGCCTCATCGGGGTCGTGCTGGCCGATGCCTGCCAGCGCGAGATCGGCTTCGATCGAACCCAGTGCGGCCGTTACGGTCCGGATCTTGGCGATTCTGGCGCGGGCCTGCTCCAGCAGCTCGACCGCCTCCCCACGCGCTGTTTCCGAACAGCGCAGCAGCACGGACCCGTGGATGTACTGGGCGAGCGTGATGCCATAGGTGGCGCCGAACGACTCGCACCGTCGTAGTAGATCGGCCGTTTCGCCGGCCACGTCGACGGCGGCCTCGAGCCCCGCCAGGACGACGAACAGCCGGGAGGTCAGTACTTGCGCCTCGTCGACGGGATTGAGGCCGCGGGCCCGCTCGGCGGCGATCCGCAGGTCGAGCCGACCCCGCTCGTAGTCGCCGCGCCAGACTCCGATCGCGCCGCGGATGCACGTGGCTTGAATGAGCTGGATGGATGTCAGGTCGTCGGAGAGTTGGTGCTCACGTTCGATGGTTCGCAGTGCGAGGTCGAAGTCACCGCTCACGTATCGCGTCCAACACACCGAGAAGAGAAGCTCCACTTCCGTGGCAGGGTCGCAGTCGAGGCGGTCGATCATCTCGACCAGTTCCGAAGCCAGTGCGGCGGCCTCTGGAACTCGGCTCTGGCTGGAAGTCAGCGAGATGACCTGCCCTGAGGTTCCCATGGCCAGCGACAGGAGGTCACCGGATTGTGTTGCCAGCTCCCGAAACTCGCGGTATCCCTCATCGGTGTCGTATTCGTCGCCGATCAGGTAGGCGGTCGTCGTCAGCTTGGTGCGTGGGGCGAGCCGCTTGGCGCTGAGTTGCTCGAGGTCGTCGGGTAGCTGATCGGCGATCCGGCGGGCGCGTTTCCAGCTGCTGCGGGCGGCGGCCAGGTCGCGGTTCCGCAACCACTCCGCGGCGCGCATGTGCCAGGTGTATGCCGGTTCGGCGTCGCCCGCGGCTTCGAGGTGGGTGGCGATCAGCGCGGCGTTCTCGTCGACGGTGTCGGGGTCGCGTGCCTGGATGGCCTTGGCGAGGCGGGTATGTGCGGCGGCGCGGGTGGCGGTCAGCTGAGATTCATAGGCCACCTTGCGCACGAGCGGGTGCCGAAAGCAATAGCGTTGCCGTGGAACGAATTCGATCTGATCGATCAGCTCGGCGGACACCAACTCGACCAGGTCGGTGGCGTCCATTTCGGGTAGCAGCGCCGTCAATGTATCGACGTCGAATTGAGTACCGATCACCGCGGCGGCGTTGAGGATCGACTTGGCCCCCACCGGTAGGCGATCGACGCGCGCGGCGAGCACCGACTGCACGGTGGCAGGGACGGTGATCTGCTCGATGTCGCCAACGAGTCGGTAGTCGCCGCGACTGCCCGCCAGCGCGCCGCGGCCAGCCAGATCCCGGACGATCTCCTCGACGAAGAACGGATTGCCTGCAGCTGGCGTCGCGATGCGTTCGGCCAGGCCCGCGAGCGTCTCGTCACGTCCGACGATCTGTGTGACGAGCCCGGTGGTCATCTCGGCGGTCAGGGGATGCAACGTGATGACGGCGTCGAGGTGCTCGCGCAACGCACCCCGGTACTCGGGTCGGAAGCTGGTGACGATCGCCGACTCGGTCGCGCGCAGCGCGGTGGCGAACAAAGCCACGGCCGCGTCGCTGCTGGCGTCGATCCAATGTGCGTCCTCGAGAACGAAGACGGTGCGCGCTGCGCGTGCCCGGATGGCTTCGGCCATCACCGCGACAAGTCGATTGCGGCGGTTGTCGACGCTGACCTCGGGTGGCGCGGCCTGTGGCTCGGCGATGCCGAGGATGTCGAACAGGATCTGGGCGTCATCGGAATCGGGCGCGAGGAACCCGGCAATTTGGCCGGCGGTGTGCTCGCGGGCTGCGGCGCCGCCGAGCAGACCGATTCCGAACATCGCGCGCACCATCCGCGATAGAGCGCGGAACGGCACGTCGGTGGTGTGGGCCTCGCAACGGGCGACGACGACGTCGGCACCATGCTTCTCGGCCCAGTCGCCGAACTCGCGGAGAAGGCGGCTCTTGCCGAGGCCGGGCGCCCCGACCACGCCGACGAGGGAAGCGGTGTCGAAGGCATCCTTGAGGGTGCGCAGGTCGGCGTCGCGGCCCAGCATGGCGCCCTCGTCGCGACCCACCACCAGCTGTTCGGACAGGACCGATTCCAGGCGCCGCGCTTCCACCGGTACGTCGGAGCCCTTGATCGTGACCTCTTCGACGGGCGCCAGTCTGGTGGCATGCTCGACGAGGGCCGCGGTCGTCTGCGCGCACAGCACGCCGCCGGGCGGGGCCGCGGCTTCCATGCGTTGCGCCATCCCGACCGGATGACCCACGGCGGTGTAGGCGGCGCCGATCTCACCGGCAACGACCTCGCCGGAGTTCACGCCGACGCGGATCTGGAGCTCGATGCCGTCGCGTCGAAGCAGTTCGGCGGCAAGCCCTTTGGCGGCGATCTGGATGTCCAGCGCGGCGATGCAGGCACGCAGCGCATGATCTTCGAGGGCTTGTGGGGCGCCGAACAAGGCCATCAGCCCGTCGCCGGTGAACTTGTCGACCGTGCCGCCGTAGCGTTGCACCACGGTGGCGGCCCGGTTGAACAGCTCGTGCATGATCTCCTGCAGTCGCTCGGGATCCAGTGTGGCCGCCAACTTCATCGACCCGACGACGTCGGTGAACAACACCGTTACCTGTTTGCGCTCGCCCGCCGTCGCCACGGCCACCGCGGTTCCGCACCCGTGGCAGAACCGTGCACCAGGATGGAGTTCCTGTCCGCAGGCTGCGCAACTCAGGTTGGACTCACCCACGCGACCCCCCGGCGCTACAGCTCCAGGCGTGTTGCCTGGTCCTGCGGATTCTAGGCCGCTGTCCATCCTCATCGTGCCGATTGAACCGAGCGCTGCCGAGGCCACCCGACCGGTTGGTTAGGCTGCGCGGATGACTCGCCAGAGAATCCTCATCACCGGCGCCAGCTCGGGCCTCGGCGCCGGCATGGCCCG
>NZ_JAVRQA010000278.1:0-24927 GCF_032161845.1 Mycobacterium sp. | reverse complement strand
GTCGCCGGGCAGATTCGGCTTCCTCTCGGAGGACTTTTACATGCGCCCCTACCACGTGGCGATCGTCGGTTCCGGCCCTTCGGGCTACTTTGCTGCCGCATCGCTGCTGAAGTTCGCGGACTCGACGGACGGCAGCGACGCCCCGAAGGACGTGCGCGTCGACATGTTGGAGATGTTGCCGACCCCGTGGGGCCTGGTGCGTTCCGGAGTCGCGCCGGATCATCCGAAGATCAAGACCATCAGCACCCAGTTCGAGAAGATCGGGAACGACCCCCGCTTCCGCTTCTTCGGCAACATCCGGGTGGGCGAACACGTGCAGGCGGCCGAGTTGGCCGAGCGCTACGACGCCGTCGTCTATGCCGTCGGCGCCCAGGCCGACCGTCCGTTGGGCATCCCAGGCGAGGAGTTGGCGGGCAGCGTGGCCGCCGTCGACTTCGTCGGCTGGTACAACGCCCACCCGCACTTCGAGGAGATGGCTCCCGATCTGTCGACGGGGCGGGCCGTGGTGGTCGGCAACGGGAACGTGGCGTTGGACGTCGCACGCATCCTCGTCAGCGACCCCGATGCCCTTGCCAACACCGACATCGCCAATCACGCTCTGGAATCCCTTCACTCGCGGGGCGTCGAGGAGGTGGTGGTGATCGGGCGCCGCGGCCCGCTGCAGGCGACGTTCACGACGCTGGAGTTGCGCGAGCTCGGCGACCTCGAGGCGATGGCCGACGTCGACGTGATCATCGACTCCGCGGACTTCGCCGACATCTCCGACGAGGACCTCGAGGCGGCGGGCAAGACCGTCAAGCAGAACGTCAAGGTGATGCGCGGGTATGCCGAACGAGGACCGCGAGGTGCCAAGCGCCGCATCGTGTTTCGGTTCCACACCTCGCCCATCGAGATCAAGGGTGCCGACCGGGTCTCCTCGATCGTGCTTGGTCAGAACGAGTTGGTCAACGACGGCGGCCGGCTGGTGGCCAAGGACACCGGTGGCCGCGAGGAGCTGGCTGCACAGCTCGTCGTTCGAGCGGTCGGTTATCGAGGCGTGAAGACGCCGGGGCTGCCCTTCGACGAGCGTTCGGGAACCATTCCGCACACCGCAGGCCGGATCGACGGCAGCCGCAACGAATACGTCGTCGGCTGGATCAAGCGCGGTCCGTCGGGCGTGATCGGCAGCAACAAGAAGGACTCGGCCGAAACGGTCGACACCTTGGTGGCTGACCTCGGCGCGGCGGCACCGGCCAGCGGCGTCGACGACGCCGTCGAGTGGCTGTTGTCGCGGCAACCGAAGCTCGTCACCGACGACCACTGGAAGTTGATCGACGCCCACGAGCGGACGACCGGCGAGCCGCACGGCAGGCCACGGGTAAAGCTGACCAGCGTGGCCGACCTATTGCGGATCGGCCACGGCTGACGACGATGCCCGCGAGGCACGAGCGAGTGAGGAGTCAGCCCATCCGGCACGGCTGATCATCCCCGCGCCGGCGGTGTCACCGAATCTGCCTCGATGGTGATCAGCACCCTGGTCTCGTTCGGGTTGCCGCTGAAGTTCGGGTACGGGATGCCCAGGTACTTCTGCGAGATCTCGTCGATGCTCTGGCGTCCGCCATCGGTGGTGGTCGACACCACTCGCCCGCGCACGGCGTAGTAGCGGTTGACGTCCTCGGGGTCGACGACGTTGACGGCGACGCGAGGGTCGCGGGCGATGTTCCTTGCCTTCTGCATGCCGCCGACGATGTTGAGGACGACGTGCTCGCCGTCGGTGGTCACCCAGGTTTCGGTCAGCTGTGGTGATCCGTCGGGCATGAGGGTGGCGATGAAGCACGGGCTGGGCTTGCGGAGTAGGTCGAGCAGGCCTTCGGGTAGTGCTACGGACACGAAATCTCCTCTGGTCGTCGGATCTGTCATACCCCTTGTCTATAGTCGAACACATGTTCGATTCACTGTTGACGGCCGACCCGGAGGCCGACGAAGCGGCGATGGTGGCCCGCCTGACATGGCTGGAACGGCTGAAGTCGGCGGCGGCCGCAGACCAGGCTCGGACCGCAGCAGCGCTCGATGCGATGCGACGCAAGGCCGAAGCAGAAGCCGGCGTGCCCGCGACCAAGCGGGGCCGCGGGTTGGCCAGTGAGATCGCGTTGGCCCGGCACGACTCCCCCGCCCGCGGCGGTCGGCACCTTGGCTTCGCGCGGGCGTTGGTATACGAAATGCCGCACACGCTGGCGGCCTTGGAGTCGGGTGCACTCTCGGAGTGGCGGGCCACCCTGATCGTGCGGGAGTCGGCGTGCCTTGACGTCGAGGACCGTCGCGCACTGGACGCCGAGATGTGCGCGGACGCGGCGGGGCTGGAGGGGCTCGGCGACGCGCGAATCGCCGCATCGGCGAAGGCGATCGCCTACCGATTGGACCCACACGCGGTCGTCGATCGGGCGGTGCGCGCCGAGTGGGAGCGCACGGTGTCCCTGCGCCCCGCGCCAGATGCCATGACCTATCTGACTGCGCTGCTGCCGATGACGAAGGGAGTCGCGGTGTACGCGGCATTGAAGCGGGCGGCCGATACCTGCGCCGACGGCCGCGGGCGCGGCCAAGTCATGGCAGACACCGTGGTCGAGCGGATCACCGGCCGCCCCGCTGACGTGCCCGTCCCGGTGACGGTCGACTTGGTGTTGTCCGACGAAACCCTGCTGGCCGGGGACACCGTCCCCGCGCGGATGGCCGGATATGGGCCGATCCCTGCCGCGGTGGCACGGCGACTGGTCAAGTCCGCGATCGACGACAAGCGCTCGCGGGCCACACTGCGGCGGCTGTACAAACATCCAGAAAGCGGAGCGTTGGTGGCGATGGAGTCGCGGGCCCGGTTGTTCCCCAAGGGCCTGGCGAAGTTCATCGACCTGCGCGACGACACCTGCCGAACGCCGTACTGCGATGCACCGATCCGCCATCACGATCATGCGCAACCGCACCACCGCGACGGGCCCACCTCGGCCAAGAACGGGCTTGGCGACTGCGAACACTGCAACTACACCAAGGAAGCACCCGGCTGGTCGGTGAGCACTGCGAGTGACGAGAATGGTTGCCACACAGCAGTATTCATCACACCGACGGGAGCCCGGCACCGCTCGACGGCGCCGCGACTACCCGGACTGAGGACCATGCTGTTCAGCGATCAGGAAGTCCGCATTGCCACGGCGATCACCGAGATCGCCGCCTAGCCGAGCTCGGTGGGTCCCGCCGGGGTCTCGGGCGCCTGGTTTGGCGCGAAGCCCCACTTGTCGGGGTTCTTCGGCGAGTACAGGACGGGGATCAGCTGACCCATCGTCGGCGACGTGCCAACAGTCATCTGCATGCGCGTGTAGACCTCGTGCTCACGAATGGTCGGGCCGTTGATCACACCGGTGATGGTGACGTACTGCGAACCGTCGGAGTCGGGCCCGGCGCTGACCCCGGTGACGAGGAGCGTGCCGGGGGCTAGTTGTCCGCCGCCGCCACCGAATCCGGCGGGACCGCGCCTCCGCATGATCCTCGGTGCCAACAACAGCACGATGGCACCGACCAACAGCAAGAGCACGACGAATTCCAACACGCCGCCCATGGTAGGACTGCTCCCATGAGAGTCGAGCCATGAGCACGGTCGCCGATGACATCAGCCTTGCGCTTCAGATGGCCGACGAGGCCGATGCGTTGACCCTGGCTCGGTTCGGCGCGCTGGACCTTCACGTCGAGACGAAACCCGATCTGACGCCGGTGACCGACGCCGACAAGTCGGCAGAGGAGTTGCTCCGCGGTCTGCTCGCAGCCAATCGGCCCGACGACGCGGTGCTCGGCGAGGAGTTCGGCGGCACCGCGGTGTTCACGGGGCGGCAATGGGTGCTCGATCCGATCGACGGCACCAAGAACTTCGTGCGCGGCGTGCCCATTTGGTCGACTCTCATCGCGCTCCTTCAGGACGGCGTTCCCACGGTCGGCGTGGTGAGTGCGCCTGCCCTGGCCCGACGCTGGTGGGCCAGCTCGGGCGACGGGGCTTTCACGTCGTTCAACGGTGTCAGCCGGCGCATTTCGGTGTCGGGCGTCGGCGACCTCGATTCGGCGAGTCTGTCGTTCTCCGATCTCACCACCGGTTGGGATGAGCGCCGCGCGCGCTTCCTCGAACTCACCGACGCGGTGTGGCGGGTGCGCGGATACGGCGACTTCTGGTCCTACTGTCTGCTGGCCGAAGGAGCGATCGACATCGTCGCCGAACCAGAGGTCAAGCTTTGGGATCTGGCGCCACTCGACATCGTCATCCGGGAAGCAGGGGGCCGTTTCACCAACATCGACGGCGCACCCGGCCCGCATGGCGGCAGCGCCGTTGCCACCAACGGACTCCTGCACGACGAGGTACTCGGCCGGCTCGCCCACCCGTGACGTTGGTAACAGACTTCCCCTACCTTACTCTGGAGTAAGATACGGTCGAGAAGCACTGCCCCAACGATGCGAGGCTGCCGACATGACCAACACCCTGCCGTCCACCAACGGCTCCAAGCGCCAGAAGCGTTCCGGATCCGAGAGCGCCGTGGGCCTGCAGAAGCGCAGGCGGTCGCCGACCGGACTCGGTCTGGCGCTGCTCACTCCCCTGCTCGGCCAGGCGTTCCTGGACAAGTACGGCCTGCGGGACCCGCTGAACCGCGGGCTGCGCTTCGGCGTCAAGACGGCGTTCTCCGCCCTTGGCGCATCGAGCCGCCAGTTCAAGCGCGTGCAGGGCATCGGCAAGCCGGCCACCCGGCTCGAAGCCAATCGGCCCAAGGGTCTCGACTTCTTCGACCTGACGCCGGACGACGAGCAGAAGATGATCGTCGAGACGGTCGCCGAATTCGCCGAGGAGCTGCTGCGCCCGGCGGCTTACGATGCCGACGCCGCCGCCACCTACCCCGTCGAGCTGGTCGGCAAGGCAGCTGAAATCGGTGTCACCGCGATCAACATCCCCGAGGATTTCGACGGGATCGCAGCGCACCGCAGCACGGTGACCAACGCGCTCGTCGCAGAAGCGCTCGCCTACGGCGACATGGGACTTGCCCTGCCCATCCTCGCGCCGGGCGGTGTCGCTTCGGCGTTGACCCACTGGGGAAGCGCCGACCAGCAGGCTACCTATCTGCCCGAGTTCGCCGGCGAGAACGTGCCGCAGGCCTGCGTCGCGATCGCCGAGCCACACGCACTGTTCGACCCGACGTCCCTGAAGACGGTGGCCGTGCGCACGCCGAGTGGCTACCGGCTCACCGGCGTCAAGTCCCTGGTGCCCGCCGCGGCCAACGCCGAGTTGTTCGTCATCGGCGCGCAACTCAACGGCAAGCCCGCCCTGTTCATCGTGGAATCCGCATCCGAGGGACTCACCGTCAAGGCCGACCCGAGCATGGGAATCCGCGCCGCCGCACTCGGCAGGGTCGAGTTGAACAACGTCGCGGTGCCGCTGCACAACCGGCTCGGCGAGGACGACGCCACCGACGCCGACTACGCCGGTGACTATTCGGAAGCCATCGCGCTGGCCCGATTGGGTTGGGCCGCACTGGCAGTCGGCACGTCACACGCCGTGCTCGACTACGTCATTCCCTACGTGAAGGAACGCGAAGCTTTCGGCGAGCCGATCGCCCGCAGGCAGTCGGTCGCCTTCATGTGCGCCAACATCGCCATCGAGCTCGACGGACTGCGCCTGGTCACCTGGCGCGGCGCGTCCCGCGCCGAGCAGGGCCTGTCGTTCGCCCGCGAGGCCGCCCTGGCCAAACGGCTCGCCACCGACAAGGGCATGCAAATCGGCCTCGACGGTGTGCAGCTGCTCGGCGGCCACGGCTTCACCAAGGAACACCCCGTCGAACGCTGGTACCGCGATCTGCGAGCTCTCGGCATTGCCGAGGGTGTCGTGGTCCTCTAACGGCCGATCCACCGAACCCAGGAACGGAAACCCAGTCATGGCAATCAATCTGGAAATGCCGCGCAAGCTGCAGGCCGTCATCGACATGGCACACGAGGCCTCTGCCGAGATGCTGCGTCCGATCTCGCGCAAGTACGACCTCGCCGAGCACGCGTACCCGGTCGAGTTGGACACTCTCGCCGATCTCTTCGACGGGCTCACGGCGGCCAACACCATCTCCTTCGCGGGCGCCGATGCGTTCCGCGGGGTCGACGGCCCCAAGGAGAACGTCAACGGAGCCAACATGTCCGCGTTGGTGAACGCTCTCGAAATCAGCTGGGGCGACGTCGCTTTGCTGCTGTCGGTGCCCTTCCAGGGACTCGGCAATGCCGCGATCTCGGGCGTGGCCACCGACGAGCAACTCGAACGCCTCGGCAAGGTGTGGGCCGCGATGGCGATCACCGAGCCGAGCTTCGGCTCGGACTCCGCGGCGGTGTCCACGACGGCAAAGCTGGACGGCGACGAATACGTCATCAACGGCGAGAAGATCTTCGTGACGGCAGGCTCGCGCGCCACCCACATCGTGGTGTGGGCGACGCTGGACAAGAGCCTGGGTCGCGCCGCGATCAAGTCGTTCATCGTGCCGCGGGAGCACCCCGGCGTCACCGTCGAACGTCTCGAGCACAAGCTCGGCATCAAGGCCTCCGACACCGCGGTCATTCGCTTCGACAACGCCCGGATCCCGAAGGACTTCCTGCTTGGTAGCCCGGAGATCCAGGTGGACAAGGGTTTTGCCGGCGTCATGGAGACGTTCGACAACACCCGGCCCATCGTGGCCGCGATGGCGGTCGGCGTTGCCCGCGCCTCACTGGAGGAGCTGCGCGTCATCCTCACCGACGCCGGCGTCGACATCTCCTATGACAAGCCGGCCCACGCCCAGAGCGCGGCGGCGGCGGAGTTCCTGCGCATGGAGGCCGAGTGGGAGGCCGGTTACCTGCTGACCCTGCGCTCGGCATGGCAGGCCGACAACAACATCCCGAACTCCAAGGAAGCCTCGATGGGCAAGGCCAAGGCCGCCCGAGTCGCCAGCGACGTCACCCTCAAGGCCGTCGAATTGGCCGGTACCACTGGCTATTCCGAGGACACCCTGTTGGAGAAGTGGGCGCGGGACAGCAAGATCCTGGACATCTTCGAGGGCACCCAGCAGATCCAGCAGCTGGTCGTTGCTCGCCGCCTGCTCGGGCTGTCGTCTGCTGAACTGAAGTAGCGGACCGGTCGCGGCCGAGGAGATAACGTCGTCGGAATGGATGACTTTCAGGCACTGGTCGCGCGGCAAGATGGAGATCGCATCACCGCGGCGGTCGAGACACTCACCGAATCGGACCTGCCGCCCGGCGAGGTGACGATCCGCGTGGCGTACTCCAGTGTCAACTTCAAGGATGCACTGGCACTCACGCCAAAGGGCGGCGTGGTGCGCGACTACCCGCTCGTCCCCGGCATCGACCTCACCGGTGAGGTGATCGATTCATCGTCAGCGGAGTACGAGGTTGGCGATGCCGTGCTCGCGCACGGCTACGAGATCGGCACCGGTCGGCACGGTGGTTACGCCGAGTACGCCAGGGTGCCTGCCGACCAGGTGGTCAAGCTCGGCTCGCTGAGCCCTTACGAGGGTGCCGCGATCGGCACTGCCGGTTTCACTGCTGCGATGAGCGTGCAGGCGCTGATCGGCCGGGGCATCAACCCCGAAGACGGCCCCATCGTGGTGACGGGTGCGACCGGAGGCGTCGGCTCGGTCAGCGTCGACCTACTGTCGGCAGCTGGCTATGAGACGGTTGCCTCGACCGGCAAGGCGGACGCGGCGGACCGGCTGAAGGCCCTCGGTGCAGCCGAGGTGATTCCCAGGCTGCCGGCCGATCCAGATGCGAAGCCGCGGGCGCTCGGCAAGACCCGCTGGGCGGGCGCGGTCGACTGCGTTGGCGGCGCCACCCTCGCCGACGTGCTCAGCACCATGTCCTATGGCGGCGCAGTGGCCGCCAGCGGGCTGACCGGAGGTCCGGCGTTGAACACGACGGTGATGCCGTTCATCCTGCGCGGCGTCGCCCTGTTGGGCATGGACTCGGTGATGATGCGGATCGGCCCGCGCCGCGAGCTGTGGACGCTGCTCGGCGGCTCACTGAAGCCGCAACGACTCTCCCAGATCACCCACGACGTCGACGTCAAGGACGTCGTGGAGGTCATCGACCAGGTGCGGGCCGGGAAGTTCTCCGGCCGCGCTGTCGTGAAGGTGGCGGCCGGCTTCTGAGCCGCCGAGTCAGTCCGGGTGACGGAACGGCCGCAGCACGTCACTCGCCCTCGTCGAGAGCTCGAAGTCCCAACATTCGGCGAGCAACTCGTTGGCAGCGTGCACACCGAGGCGCGGCACCGCGATCGAGCGCAATTTCGCATCGAGGTCGGCGTCGGAAAGCGGGTTCTCCGGCGTACCGCGATTGGCGTGCACCAGGTGGTCCAGGGTCGTCCCGTCACGCAGGATGATCCTCGTGTGTGCGCCGCGCTTGCCGACGGTGTCGTCGGCCAGCACCGTCACCATCCCCCGCAACCTCGCGACGTCCTGGTCGTTGACGGCAGTCGCAGAGAAGCTATCCAGTCCCAGATAACCGGCGTGCAGGGAGAAGGCGACGCAGTGGGCGGCGCTGAACCGGGCTTCGGATCCGGGACCCGGATGGATCATCCCCGTGACGGACGCTGCGAACGGCAGCATCCGAACCTCGATGGACTCGATGGCGTCGAGCCGAAACCGCGGATCCTTGGTCAGCTCGAGCGCAGCGTCGATCGCGGGATGGAGCAGGGAGGCGTTCGGGTACAGCTTGTGCCCGTTGGACAACACCGACCAGACCTCGCCGAGCGATTCCACCAGGATGGCGGGTTCCGGTGCGCGGGAGATGACCGAGAGCAGGCCTCGCTCCCCCTCGATGGCGGTGTCCCTTGCCGTCATGCCGCGCTCGGCCATCAGCGCGCTGAGTACCCCGTCCATCGCGGCTCGGCCCGGCTGGAGTGCCTTGGCGTCGCTGCCGTAGACCTCCCGGATGCCTGATGCCTGGGCGGCGGCCATCCCCAGCGCATTGGCCGTGGCTGCGCCGCCCAGCCCGAGGGCGCGCGCACCGGCAGCCGCCGACGCCAGATGGCCGGCCGTGCCCGTCACCTGCCATCCGCTCTCGAAGTGGGTGACCCCGGCGGCCCGCGCCACCCGCGCGCCAACCTCGAATCCCGCCACGTAGCTCGCCAACGCCTGCGCGCCAGACAACGCCCGCATCTCGGCGATCGCCATCACCGTCGGCCACACACACGAGCCGAGGTGAACGGTGGTCTCCGGCGGATTGAACACGTCGTCGAAATCCAGTGCGTGCGAGGAATATCCATTTGCCAGGGCAGCGAACGGACCGCTGGTGCACCGACCGGAGCCGATGATCGTCGCTACCCGATCGGACGAGACGGCGGCGATCACATCACGCAACTTCACCGACGCGGAGTCGACCGATCCCGCGAGTACGGCGGCCAGCCAGTCGACCAAGGCGCGCTTGGCCCCGTGCAGCACTTCGGGCGGCATGCCCAGGGGTGTCACCGAGGAAGCAAAGTCGGCCAGCGAACGGGTCTTGGTCGGCTTCTCCTGCAGATCGGTCATCCGTTGTTGACCATGCTCGCAACGAGTGGCTTGGCGGCGTCGGTGAAATCCTTGATCTGCGTGTTCAATTCGTTAGCGGTGACGAACTGCGGGTTCAGTCCCTCACTGCGCAGATATTCCTTCCACGCATCGGTTGCCGAGACTTTCTGGAAGAAGTCCTGATAGAACTTCACGGCCTCGTCCGACATCTTCGGCGGCCCGGCGATGCCACGGAACTGCAGGTGGTCGGGGAACTCGCCGAGGTCGATCTTCTGCTCGGCGATCGTCGGCACGTTCGGGAAGTCCGGCACCCGCTTGTCGGCAAAGACCCCGATGAGCTTCAGCTTGCCTGCGTCGATCTGGTCGGCGAAATCCGGAATCGCACCGATGTCGATCTGTGCGTCGCCACGGAGCATCGCGGTGATGCGGGGCGCACCGTCGTCGAACGAAAGGTACTTCCACTTGGCGCCGGTGTTCTTCTCGATCTCCAGCGCGACCAGGTTGTCCACCGAGTTCGGCGACCCACCGGTCTGCACCATCTCACCGGCATTCTTCTTGGCAGCCTCGATGAACTCCGCCATCGTGTTGAAGGGCGCATCGACGGGCGCGGCAATGACCTGAATCTCGTCTGCCAACATGACGATTGGCGTCAGGTCAGACAGGGTGGCAGGCGGCGAGGCCGCGGCCAGTCCTCCGATGATCCACTTCGACGTGAACGCCGAGATGAAGTTGGAGTCACCCGGCTTGCCCTTGAGGAACGCCATGGCGCCGAGGCCGCCACCTTCCGACTTGGCGATGACCGGCCAGTTGTCCGTCAAGATCTTGTTGTCTCTGGCGATCTTGCTGAGCTGACGGGCGAACAGATCGCTGCCACCACCGGGTCCCGTGTCCACGATGAACTGGACGTTGTTCGGCGTGCCGCCGGCTGCGGTAGTGGTGGACGTTCCGCAGGCGGCGGTGCCGACCGCCAGGATCATTGCCGCGGCGAGTACACCAAGGCGATTGATGGTCTTCTTCATTGCTTTACCTCTCGGGGTTCGACACCCTTCGGTGCCTTTGGCTCGGACTCGACGTCGTCCAGCGGAATGTCGATCGGCACACTGTCCTTGGTGGGCAAGCGATTACCGCGACGTCTACTGAGAATGGCGAGAATGACCACGATCACGGCCATGCCGAGCACGATGGCCGAGATGGGTCGCTCCACGAAGATCAGAAGGCTGTTGTCGGAAAGGATCAGGGACTGCCGGATCGCGTTCTCCGCCTGCGGCCCGAGAACGAACGCCATCAGCAGCGGAGTTGGCGGAATGGAGAGCTTGCGGAACGCGTAACCCAGCGCGCTGAAGAAGATCAGCATGTAGATGTCGAACATCGAACCGCGCACGCTGTAGGCACCCACGACTGCGAGCACCAGAATCGCCGGGTAGAGAACCCAGTACGGAATTTTGAGCAGCCGCACCCAGAGCGGGATCATCGGGAGGTTGAGGACCAACAGGGCGACGTTGCCCAGGTAGAGGCTGGCGATCACCGGCCACACGATCTCGGGATTGGTCTCGAAGAGCCGTGGGCCGGGCTGGATTCCGAAGAGCAGCAGCGCGGCGAGCATGACCGACGTACTGGCGCTTCCCGGAAGGCCAAGGGAGAGTAGCGGAACCATGGCACCGCCGACCTCGGAGTTGTTGGCCGCCTCGGGCGCCGCGACGCCCTCCATGGTGCCCTTGCCGAACTTCTCCGGGTGCTTCGAGATGTTCTTTTGCAACGTGTAGGACACGAAGGACGCGATGGTGGAGCCGCCGCCCGGTACCGCCCCGACCAGGAATCCGGTGATGGAGCCCTGCGCGATCGCTCCGCGGCAGTCCTTCAGGTCCTGCTTGGTGGGCAACAGATTGCGGATGCCCCTCGGGATGACGAGCAGCGACTTGCCGCGCTGCTCCTCGACGTTCATCAGCACCTCGGCGACGGCGAACATGCCGAGCGTGAGCACCAGGAACTCGACACCGTCGAACAGGTTGATGTTGCCGAACGTGAAACGCTCCGTGCCGCTGAACAGATCGACGCCGACGGTCGAGATCAATAGGCCCAGCGCCATGGAGATGAAGCCCTTGACGGGTGACTTCCCCGTGACGGTGATGACGAGCAGCAGACCGAACACCATCAGGCAGGCGAACTCCGGCGGTCCGAACGCGACCGCGAACTTGGCGATGATCGGCGCCAGGAAGGTCAGGGCGATGACGCCGACGGTGCTGGCGACGAACCCGGAGATGGCCGACATGCCCATGGCAGGACCGGCGCGACCCTTCCTGGCGAGTTGGTGCCCGTCGTAGCAGAGCACCACCGAAGACGTCTCCGTCGGGATGTTCAACAGGATGGCAGTGGTGGAGCCCGCGAACTTCGCGCCGTGATACAGACCCGCCATCATGATGAGGCCGGTGGTTGGCGGCAGCTTGAGGGTCAGCGGCAGCAGCACTGCGAGCACAGCTGCTGGATTGCCAAGGCCGGGAAGGATTCCGACGATCGTTCCGAGGGTGACGCCGATGAGCACCCACATGAGGTTCATCGGCGTCAAGGCCTGACCCAGGCCGTCGACGAGGCTTTCCAGTGCGTTCAACGTGTGTTCCCCTTCGATCAGGCGGGAAGTAGCGGCCCGGAGGGCAGCGGGATGGCGAAGAGGTGGGCGAATAGGACGTAGGTCGCCACCGGGATCAGGACGACGGCCAGGAGGCTGCGGAAGTCACGGCGCCGTTCGATGCCGTACAGGACCACCAGGACCAGCAGGACCATCGCCGGGATGTAGCCGATGACGGCGACCAGGGGCGCGATCACACCGAACACGATCAGCACGGCAACTGGCCGTAGCATCCTTCGTCCAGCGGTGCCGGGTTCGTCGGCATCGAACTCCTCCGGCTTCTCACGCATGGAGATGCCCGCCAGCAATAGACCAAGGACGATCAGCAGGCCCGCAAGAATCTTCGGAAAGAAACCAGGGCCGGGAACGTTGTGGTCGCCGAACATCGAGAGATCCCTGGCGTCCCAGGTCGCCGCCGCGCCGACAGCAGCGGTCACCAGGCCGGTGTAGAAATCCAAGCGGCGCATCTGCGGACTACCGCCCTTCTTGGCATTGAGTTTCTTCTAGTCAGACATTTTGTCTGTAGTACAGAAGCTATGTGACGTATGTAACTCTCACCAGGGCGTAGACGTCAAGAGGTTGTGGACAGTTTCTTGACACCAGACAGGCTGGGTGGGCTCTACAGTCGCAAATCCTTCGCGCGCTCGATCAACACCGAGGCGATCTCGCGGCGTTTCTCCTGGCTGAGACGCGTCGTGGGGACCGCGACGGCAACTGCGGCGACCGCGACCCCACGGGCGTCGTGCAGTGCGATTGCCACCGACCCGACGCCCTCCTCGCTCTCCTCGTAGTTGGTGGCGTAGCGGTTGGCCCGCACCTCTTCAAGCGCCGCGATCAGCGACGGGAGCGACGACACCGAGCGGTCGGTCTGCGGCACGATCGTCACCGGATCGGCGTACAGCGCCCGGATGCGTTCGTCTGGCAACTCGGCGAGTAGCGCCTTGCCGCCCGACGTGCAGTGCGCGGGTAGCAGACTGCCGGTGCGGGGAGCGACGCGAAGCGCTCTGGTGCTCTCTACCGCGTCGACGTAGCGCACATTCGTGCCCTCGAGCGTCATCAGGTGAACCGTCTCGTTGAACTGCTCTACCAAGTCGGCGAGCAACGGCCGCGCCTTGGTTCGGAAGTCGCTCTTCTCGACGACGGAAAGCCCGATCTCCAACAACGTTGGACCTGGCCGATAGGTTCGCGACTGCGGATCCTGCTGCACGAAGCCGTGGTGGATGAGCATCGCAAGCAGACGGTGCGCCGTTGAGTGCGCCACACCCAGATAGCTGCAGGCATCGGTCAGGCGCAGCGTGTCCCTGTCGTTGAAGAGTCGGATCAGGCGCAGGGCGTTGTCCACTGATGTGATCGGGTAGGCCGGCTGCGCACCGTCCTCCGAGATCGGATATGTCTGCATAACAGACATGCTGTCGGCAGAGTGGAAATTTGTCCAGCGAAATCGCCGAAAGGGTCTTGACTTCCCTGCACCGACCCATCTAGCTTCTGTATTGCAGACAGACCGTCTGACTAGCAGAAGCCTCTGGAGGAAAGATGCGGATCCGCCATCTGGGGATCGTCACGGCCGATCTTGAACGGTCGGCCGAGTTCTACGAAAAGGTATTCGGCTTCAAACGCCTAGGCCCGATCAGGACACCCGGGCACTACCCCGGAAAGGCCATCGACCTTTCCGACGGCGAGGTGAACTACTCGCTTCTGTGCCCCGATGAGCGGGTGGAGACTTCGCAGTGGACCCAGGGCACGCTGGGCCCCAACCACATTGGTGTCGCGATCGAAGACACCGCAGGAGTCGCCGACGCTCTCAAGGGCTACGGCATCGAGATCTACGGCGAGGACAAGGAACAGTGGCCGCCGCGGTTCTTCAAGTTCAAGGACCTCGACGGTGTCGAGATCGACGTCGCGACCCCCGACCGCAGCTGGAAATACTAGACCGCAGAAAAGAGCTCAACCGGTGGCCGGAGCGGATGCTGATCCAGCAGATCGCTCCGGCCACGAATGGTTTCAGGTCTTCCTCGGCATGCTTCGCATCGGGGCGACGGCGTTCGGCGGCGGGAGCGCCACGATCGTCGCGATGCGTCAACTCGCGCTGCGCAAGGGATGGTTGACGGAAGACGAGTTCCTCGAGACCGTGGTGCTCAGCAGGGTCACCCCTGGCATCACGATCCTGGCGCAGGTAATCCTGATCGGGAAGAAGGTCGACGGCCTAAGAGGCATCGTGGCCGGCGTCGTCGGCATGCTGATGCCCTCTGTCACCATCACGATCCTGTTGGCCCGGCTCTACATCCTCTTGAAGGACAAGTCGTGGTCGGCGGGCCCACTGGAGATGGTGGCGGCCGTGGCGGCAGGCTTCGCCGTCGCGCTCGCTCTGCTGCTGCTCAAGGACACCTTGAGCGTCGATCGGCACTGGCGCGGACCCATCGGTTTCCTCGCCTACGTGGCGCTGGGCGCCGCAGCGCCCAACCCAGTTCTGATGCTGGTCGCGGCGGTCGCTGCGGGGCTGATGTTCCCCGGCCTCTTCGTGCCCGAGAATGACGACACGAAGGACACGGATGCCGCTTAGTCACCTGTTCGTAGTGATCATGGTCGCCAGCCTGTTCAGCTTCGGCGGCCTCGGCTCGCTGCCGGTGCTACAAAGCCAGCTTTCGGCGAACGGAGTCTCCCCCGACGCCGTCGTGCTGCCCTCGCTGGCAGTTGGCAACATCAGCCCAGGACCCAACGGCCTTTACCTGATCGCCGCCAGCTACTTCATCGGCGGCATCAAGGGCAGCCTGGTGGCCTGCGTCGCGGTCGTCGTGCCGCCGTTCCTGGTCCTAGCCGTCGAACGGGCCAGGCAGCGATTGATCCATCTGGCCCGGTTCCGCGCCATGCTGCGCTCGCTCGCACTTGCGGTGGTCGCACTGCTCGTCGTCACCGACTGGTCGCTGGTCAAACACGCCGCCACCGGACCGCTGGCCATCACGGTGCTTGTCGTTGGCACCCTGATGTTGCTAGTGCGGGTGCCCCCGCTGGTCGGCGTGCTTGCCGCGATCGTCGTCGGAATCAGATGGTGAGCGCGATCCAGCTCAGATCAGGTGGCTGATCAGGTCGGGCTTCATCTGCTGCAGCTGCGATCCCCAGTACGGCCAGTCGTGCGTGCCGTTGTCCGGGAAGTTGAAGACGCCGTTCTTGCCGCCGGCCGCGATGTAGTTGTCCTGGAACGTCCGGTTGGTGCGGATGGTCAGGCCCTCGAGGAACTTCGCGGGCAGGTTGTTGCCGCCCAGCTCACTTGGAGTGCCGTTGCCGCAGTACACCCAGATCCGGGTGCCGTTGTTGACCAGCGACTGGATGTTCACCATCGGATCGTTGCGCTTCCATGCGCTGTTGGGGTCTTCCGTCGGGCCCCACATGTCATTCGCCTTGTAGCCGCCTGCGTCACCCATCGACATGTTGATCAGGAACGGCCACGACCCCTCGGAGGGGTTCAGGAAGCCCGACAGCGATGCCGCGTAGACGAACTGCTCCGGGTGGTAGATCGCCAGGTTCATCGAGGCCGAGCCGGCCATGGACAGACCGACGGCGGCGCTACCAGTAGACTTGACGCTCTTCTCGGAGGCCAGGTAACCCGGCAGCTCCGAAGTCAGGAAGGTCTCCCACTTGTAGGTCTGGCAGCCGGCTTTGCCGCACGCCGGCGAATACCAGTCGGAGTAGAAGCTGGACTGGCCGCCGACGGGCATGACGATCGACAGCCCGGAGTTCAGGTACCACTCGAACGCCGGGGTGTTGATGTCCCAGCCGTTGAAGTCGTCCTGCGCGCGCAGGCCGTCGAGCAGGTAGACGGCCGGGGAGTTCGCCCCACCGCTCTGGAACTGAACCTTGATGTCGCGGCCCATGCTCGCCGACGGAACCATCAGGTATTCGACTGGGAGACCGGGTCGTGAGAACGCCCCTGCCGTCGCACTGCCCCCTACCGCGCCGATCATGCCCGGCAGCAGCACCACCGCCATGGTCGCCATCAGTAGTCGGCGCGCCCAGCGCCCGAGAATTCCGTCAACCAACATCTACGAATCCATCCAGTTCCTGTTACGGGAAAACCGTCAACTCTGTGCGATACGAGACCGCCCGAGCGGCAGCGGGATCGCCGCAGACCGCGCCCGTACTGCCCTAGCAGACGGACCTGAGTATTAACTTGTTGATAGGAAGTAAAACATGTGGCCAGCGTCGTCCTCCACTCCGGCACGTGTCCAATGGATGACGTTACGGTCACTGCCGCGGCAGTTGGGAGCCGTAAACTGCTGGTCGTGGCGATTTCTCGCGGCCCCGCCGGCAACCGGCTCGGGCTGGACGACTGGATTCAGGCCGGCTACTCCCTCCTCGCCGAAGAGGGCATCAAGGCGCTGAAGATCGACCGCCTGTGCGACCGCCTCGGCGTCACGAAGGGCAGCTTCTATTGGCACTTCGACGGTATGCCGAACTACCGCACCGCACTCGTCGCGTCGTGGGGTGAGCTGCGGGACGGGGATCGCCGCGCATTCGACGACATGGGCGATCTGGCGCCCCGCGAGCGGCTGTCGCAGATGATGGCGTCGCTCGTCAGCCCAAGGCACTGGACGTTGGAGCGGGCGATGCGGGAATGGGCGCGCTCGGACGACGCCGTCGCCGACAGCGTGCGTGCCGCGGACCGGCGCCTGCTGAGGGCGGTTCGTCAAGCCTTCCTCGACTATGGCTTCGATGGCGACGAAGCCGACCTTCGGGCCGATGCCACGTTCGCCGCAGGCATCGGTTTCCTCCATCTCTCGGGTTCGACGCCCGATGTCCGGCACGCCGCGCGCAGCGAACGCTTCCTGGATCTGATGCTCGCCAACTGATTTTCCATACCTTTAGGTATGGTAGCGTCGCGGCCATGCAGGCGATCGATGGAATCACCGATGAATTCGTCAGCCGGTTGGCCGACCGCGCGCAGGAGGCGGAGGCCCTTCGCCGCCTACCGGACGCGACGGTCGCGGACCTGACCGCGTCGGGGCTCACCGACCTCCTGGTACCCAAGCGGTTCGGCGGTCAGCAGGCGGACTTCCCCGCGATCCTCGATCCCGTCCGCAGGATGGCCCACGGCTGCACCTCCAGCGCGTGGACCATCGGCTTCTACACGCTCCACAACTGGATGCTGGCGTTGTTCGGCGAGCAGGCCCAGGAGGAGGCGTTCGCGACGCGACCGTTCCTGGCACCAGCCCCTCTCGCGCCGACGGGCCGCGGAGTTCCGGTCGACGGCGGCATCCGACTGACTGGACGATGGTCGTGGGCCACCGGGGTGATGGCGGGCAACTGGCTGATCGTCGGCGCGCTATGCGGCCCCGAGAATGACCCGGCCGGCATCTACCCGGCACTCGCGCTGCTGCCCGCCACCGACTTCGCCATCGAGGACGTGTGGCACACCGACGGGATGCGGGCGACCGGCTCCAACGACGTGGTGGTCACCGACGCATTCGTGCCGGAGCACCGGCTGGTGAAGGTGGTCGACATCTACGGCGGTACCGCGCCTGGCGCGAGCCTGCACGACGCGCCGACCTACCGCTGGCCGATGGTGCCCGCCCTGGCCCTGCTGGCCGCGATGCCCGCGCTGGGCAGTGCCGAACGCGTCACGGAGGTCTTTGCCGAACGGTTGGCCGAGCGTGTGCTCGCCTACGAAGGCGTCATGCAGAAGGACAAGCCCATTGCGCAAGCCCACCTCGGCGAGGCGTCGGTGCGGCTGCGTGCCCTGCGGGGACTGCTGGCGGACACCGTCGGCGCCGTCGAGGACATCGTCAACGCGGGTGATTCAGTGCCAAGGTCCGTTCGCGGCGACGCGAGATTGGCCGCCGCACACATCGTTCACGAGTCTCGCGGCGTCATCGCCACCCTGACGGAGGCCTCCGGTGCCAGCGCCCACTTTCTGAGCAGCCCCATGCAGCGCTTCAAGCGCGACGTCGACGTGATCTCCGGCCACGTCGTGTTCGACTACGACACCAGCCGGGAACTGGCTGGTGCGTTGACGCTGGGAATGAAGATCCCTCGGACGGCGATGGTGTGAGATGAGTGCCATGCCCAATGCCTCGATTACTACCTTCTTCCAGAAGCGGGTGGCGAACCCGTTGATGCGCCGGAACCCGTTGCAGACACTGCTCGAGACGACTGGACGCAAGTCCGGAGAGCCGCGCCGCACTCCACTGGGCGGCAAGCTCGTCGACAACCAGTTCTGGTTCGTGTCGGAATTCGGCGAGCAGTCGCAGTACGTCCGCAACATCAAGGCCGACGCACGGGTCCGGGTGCGGTTGCGCGGCAGGTGGCGCAGCGGAACCGCCCATCTGGTTCCCGACGACGATCCACGAGCCCGGCTACGAGAGTTGCCGCAGTTCAACAGTTTCGGCGTTCGCACGTTTGGTACCAACCTGCTGACCGTGCGCGTCGACCTCGACCGCTGACCCAAGGAAGACCCGAGGGCATGGGTCTTGCCTCCGAGCAGAAATAAAAGTAACGTCAGTTTCAGTTCTGGACGCCCGGCCCTGCGGCCAAGTCATTGGAGACAGCCATGGAATCGTTCATTCACCTGCGCAAGGGCAAGACACCGCGGCGCCTTCATGCCGACCTCGACGGGCTCAAGGACGATGAGTTGGGTCGTGGCGGGTTCACCGGGCGGACCGCCAGCATGTACCGCCGCAACGATCCCACCGCGTATCGGTCGGTGGGGCGGCTTCGTCCCATCGACGTCCTGTCCAGCGAGTTGAAGCCCAGTGACGCCACCGACGCCAACGGCCACCCGATGCTGATGTTCTCCAACGCCGACTGCCTGGTGCTGCTGTCGAGACGCACCGAGCCCATGCCCTACTTCGCGCGCTACGTCGACGGCGACCTCCTCTTCTTCGTGCACGCGGGTTCCGGACTTCTCGAGACGGAGTTCGGCCCGCTGCGCTACCGGGAGGGCGACTGGGTCTACGTCCCCAAGGCGTGCACGTTCCGGCAGGTGCCAGACAGCGAGTCCACGTGGTTGATGATCCAGGCCACCGAGGAGTTCCGCGTGCCGCCGCCCGGCCAGTTGGGCAGGCACTTTCCCTTCGACCCGTCGCAGACCGTGATTCCAGAGCCCGCGCCCATCGACGACGATGGACGCGACGAGTACGAAGTCCGGTTGATCCACGAGGGTGGCCCGACAACTCTTTACTACCAACACCATCCGCTCGACGTCGAGGGGTGGCAGGGCGACAACTTCCCGTTCACCTTCAACATCGCCGACTACAACGTCGTCACCTCCAACAGCGTGCACCTGCCACCGACGGTGCACCTTTTCATGCAGGCCACCGGCGTCTACGTGATGAACTTCCTCCCCAAGCCAGCCGAGGGCGTCCCCGGCACCGAGCGCACCCCGTGGTATCACCGCAACGTCGACTACGACGAGATCGCGTTCTTCCACAGCGGCTCGCTCTACGGCATCCCGATGCCGCCCGGCCTGGTATCCCATGCGCCGCAAGGGGTTCACCACGGCGCGCCGGAGAAGGCGCGGGAGCGGGCGAGGCGCAAGTTCGACGAGTACGACCGGGTGGACTGGTCGGTGATCGCCATCGACACACGCCGACGACTGGTTCCGTCGCCCGAGGTGCTGGCGAACGATCTTGGGCAGCACTGATGAGCGCTCGCGCGAAGAAGAGAGTGCACTGATGACCACTACCGAGGCGCCGGTCAAGCACGACTACGAGCGAATCCCGTATCTGGTTGCCTACCAGAACACCTCGACCACCCGCGACGTCTACGGCGGCGTCGCCGAACTGGTGGTCTTGGAGAGCTATCTGCTCAAGCCCAAGGACAAGCCCTCGGACACCGTGCTGGTGTTCATGCACCCGATCGGCGGCGGGGCATACCTGCCGATGATCAACGGACTGGCGCGCGCCGGGCATCACGTCATTTACTGCAACAGCCGATTCCGCGGCACCGACTCGGCCTTGTTGATGGAGAAGGTCGTCGAGGATCTCGGCGAATGCATCAAGGACGCCAAGAACCGGCTCGGCTACTCGAAGGTGGTGCTGGCCGGCTGGAGCGGCGGCGGCTCCCTTTCGGTGTTCTACCAACAGCAGGCACAACACCCGACGATCACGGCCAGCCCGTCGGGCGATGGACCCGACCTGACCAAGCTGGGGTTGATCCCCGCCGACGGCATCATGCTGCTGGCCGCCCACATCAGCCGCCACGGCACCATGACCGAGTGGCTGGATGCCTCGATCCTCGACGAGTCCGATCCGTCCAAGCGCGATCCGGAATTGGACCTCTATGACCCGGCCAACCCGAACCAGCCGCCATACAGTCCGGAGTTCCTCGACCGCTATCGACAAGCTCAGGTCGCCCGCAACCGGCGAATCACCAAGTGGGTGAAGGAAAAACTGGCTGAGCTGAAGGCCGCCGGACGGCCCGAGGACGAGTTCGCCTTCGTCGTACACGGCACCATGGCCGATCCGCGCTGGCTGGACCCGACGGTCGATCCCAACGATCGCACCCCTGGCACCTGCTATCTGGGCGATCCTCAGGTGGTGAACTCGAGCCCCGTCGGCCTGGCCCGGTTCTGCACCCTGCGCAGCTGGCTCTCACAGTGGAGCTATGACGACGCCAACGGTGACGCCGTCGCCTGTGGACCCGACATCGCCGTGCCAGCCCTGGTGATCGGTAACCTCGCCGATGACGCGTGCACACCGAGCCACACCCGCAGGCTGTTCGAGGCGATCGGCCATCCCGACAAGGAGATGCGCGAGATCGCTGGCGCCAACCACTATTACGCGGGTCCGGATCAGCGGGGCACGCTGCGCGAGGCCGTCGGAGTGGTCACCGATTGGCTACACCGGCACGGGTTCTCGTTGTGAGTGTCACCGGTCCGCTTGACGGCATCCGGGTCATCGAGGTCGGCACGCTGATCTCTGGACCGTTCGCCGGCCGCCTGCTTGGCGACATGGGCGCCGAGGTCATCAAGATCGAACCGCCCGGCTCCCCCGATCCTCTGCGCACCTGGGGACAGGCCGAACTCGACGGGCATCACTTCTTCTGGACGGTGCACGCCCGCAACAAGAAGGCAGCGACGCTCAACCTGCGGACGGAAGCCGGTCGTGCGCTGTTTCTCGACCTCGTCGAGCGCTCCGACATCATCGTCGAGAACTTCCGGCCAGGAACGCTGGAGAAGTGGAACCTGGGTTACGACGTTCTGCGCGAACGCAATCGCGGCATCATCCTGGTCCGGGTGTCCGGCTACGGGCAGACCGGACCCGAAGCCCATAAGGCCGGCTATGCCTCGGTCGCCGAGGCCGCCAGCGGGCTGCGGCACATGAACGGCTTTCCCGGCGGCCCTCCCCCGCGGCTGGCGCTGTCGCTGGGCGACAGTCTGGCAGGCATGTTCGCCGCACAGGGCGCGCTCGCCGCGCTCTACCGGCGCACCGTGACCGGCGACGGTCAAATCGTCGACGCGGCGTTGACCGAGGCGTGTCTGGCGGTGCAGGAATCCACGATCCCCGACTACGACGTCGGCGGCGTGGTTCGCGGACCGTCGGGCACCCGGCTCGAGGGCATCGCGCCGTCCAACATCTACCCGACCGCGGACGGCAGCTGGGTGGTGATCGCGGCCAACCAGGACACCGTCTTCCGTCGACTCTGCAGTGCGATGGGCCAGCCCGAGCTGGCCACCGACGACCGTTTCGTCGATCACGTCAACCGTGGCCGCAACCAGGATCAGATCGACGCGATCATCGCGGCCTGGGCGGTGGAGCGACAACCCGCCGACATCATCGCCACGCTCGGTGAGGCGGGCGTCATCAGTGGGCCGATCAACACCGTCGCCGAAGTCGTCAACGATCCGCAGCTGGTGGCCAGGGGCATGATCGCCGACCACTGGGATGAGAGAGTCGGGCGCAACGTCAAGGGGCCGGGAGTGGTGCCGGTGCTTTCCGAAACCCCTGGCACGATTCGCAACGGCGGCTCGCTCGCGCCGGGACAACACAACGACGAGGTGTACGGCAAGCTGCTGGGCAGGTCCGCAGCCGACCTCGAGACGCTACGAGCGGAGGGCGCGATATGAGGGACCACGTCACCATCCGGGAGGTCTGTCTGCGCGACGGCCTGCAGATCGAGGCTCCGATCCCGTTGTCCGCCAAGCTCGAACTGCTGGAGGCCGTCGTCGCCACCGGCGTGCGTGAAGTCGAGGCGACCGCCTTCGTGTCGCCATCGAAGGTGCCCGCGCTCGCCGACGCCGCGGAGCTGGCCGCCGAGCTGCCTCGGTTCCGCGAGTCCCACGGAGTCGAGTTCTCGGCGCTGGTCGCAGGACCTGGTGGCGCTGGCCGGGCCATCGCGGCCGGGATGAGCTCGATCGAATACGTGATATCGGCCGCCGACGCGCACAGTCAGGCGAACGTGGGGCGATCGACCGCCGAGTCCACCGACCTGATCGCCGACATCGCCCGCATCGCGCACGAGAACGACGCCACGATCGAGGTCATCATCGCGACGGCGTGGGACTGCCCGTTCGACGGGCCGACCGATCCCAAGAGAGTGCTCGACATCGCCACGGCCGCCGCCGAGATCGGTGCCGACCGGGTCGCGATCGCCGACACCATCGGCACCACCACGCCGCGTCGGGTGACGGCCCTGATCGAACTGCTCCGCCCGGTCATCGGCGATCTTCCGCTCGGTGCTCACTTTCACAACACCCGCGGCGCCGGACTGGCCAGCGCGTACGCCGCCGTCGTCGCCGGCGTCCGACGGCTGGACTCATCTGTCGGCGGTCTCGGCGGCTGCCCGTTCGCGCCGGGCGCCAGCGGCAACATCGCCACCGAGGACCTCGTCTACCTGCTGCGCGACAGTGGCATCGCGACCGACGTCGACCTGCAGGCGGCAATTCACGCGGCGGACGTCGCCCGCAAGGCCGTCGGTCACGACCTGCCAAGCGCGCTGCTGCGCGCCGGCGATCGCATCCTGGACTGAACCCGACCATGACATCCCCCGAGTCGCTGCGCTCCCGCCCGCCGGTGCCAGCAGAGTCACTCACCGCGAAGGGTCGACAGACCCGAGAGGCCATCGAGCTGGCCGCCCGGAAGTTGTTCGCCGAGCGCGGCTTTCACGGCACGACCCTGACCGAGATCACGTCGGCGGCAGGCAAGTCGCCGGCCGCCTTCTATCGGTACTACACCGACAAGGAAGACCTGCTTGCCGTGCTGGCCGAATCCTTCCTGCGCGACGTGGTCGCTCCCCTGGGGCCACAGATGCGCCTACCGGAATCACCGCAAGACACCGAATTCTTCGTCTCGGCGGTCACCGGGTACTGGAACATGTTCAAGCAGAACATCGGCATCATGGTCGCCGTCGATCAGCTCGCCGCGGTACGGCCGCGGTTCGCCGCCCTGCAGAACGAGTTCCGGCGCTTCGGCATCGACATCGTGCGGGCGTCGGTGCTTCGGGCCCAGGATCAGGGCTACGGCGCCGAGCTCGACCCCGAGCACACCGCGCTGGCCATCTCGCTGCTCTTCGAGCGGTTCACCACGGTCTACCTTCGCGAGGACACCAGCATGTTGGGAGTCGCGAGCACCGACGAGAACGCGGTGCGCACCCTGTCGACGATCTGGAAGAAGACGCTGTACGGCTTTTGAAAGTTCAACCATCCGAAGGGAATCACCGTGGATTTCGCCCTGCCCGAGCATCTTCCGGGACTGCTGGCCGAGATGGACGCCTTCATCGAGGCGGAGATCAAGCCGCTGGAAGCCGACCATCTGCAGTACTTCGACCGCCGTCGCGAATACGCCCGCACGGACTGGGAGAACGGCGGCATCCCGCAGCGCGCCTGGGAGGATCTGCTCGACGAGATGCGTCGGAGGGCCGATGCGGCGGGCTGGCTGCGCTACGGACTGCCGTCCCGGTTCGGTGGACGCGACGGCACCAACCTCGACATGGCGGTGATCCGGGAACACCTGGCGCACCGGGGCCTCGGGCTGCACAACGACCTTCAGGACGAATCGTCCATCGTCGGCAACTTCCCGCAGGTCATCATGATGGACCGGTTTGGCACCGATCAACAGAAGAAGGAGTGGGGCGAGGCACTGCTCACCGGCGAACGCTCAATGGCGTTCGGCCTCTCCGAACCCGATCACGGCTCCGATGCCACCTGGCTGGAGACCACCGCCGTTGCCGACGGCGACGGCTGGGTGATCAACGGGACCAAGCGGTGGAACACGGGCGTCCACCGCGCCACCCACGACCTGGTCTTCGCCCGCACGTCCGGCCAGCCGGGCCAGGCCACCGGGATCACCGCGTTCCTGGTGCCGTGTGATTCGCCGGGGTTCAGCGTGCCCTTCTACTGGTGGACGTTCAACATGCCCACCGATCACGGCGAGGTCGAACTGAAGGACGTCCGGGTGCCGACCGACGCAGTGCTCGGCGAAGTGGACCACGGTCTCGAGGTCGGCCAGACCTTCCTGCACGAGAACAGGATTCGACAGGCGGCCAGCAGCTTGGGCGCCGCCCAGTACTGCATTGATAGGGCCGCCCGGTACGCCTCCGACAGGGTGGTGTTCGGCAAGCCGCTTTCGGTGAACCAGGCCGTCCAGTGGCCGCTGGTCGAGTTGCAGACCGAAGCGCAGATGGTGCGACTGCTCGTCTATTACGCCGCCTGGCATCTGGACCGCAACCACCACATGGAGGTGTCGGACAAGGTCTCGATGGCGAACTATCGCGCCAACCGGCTGGTGTGCGAGGCCGCCGACCGCGCGATGCAGGTCCACGGCGGCCTCGGATACAGCCGTCACG
>NZ_JAVRQA010000277.1:0-2588 GCF_032161845.1 Mycobacterium sp. | reverse complement strand
GGCATCAAGGCCAGTGGGCTCGGCCGTGAGTTGGGGCCAGAAGCGCTCTCGGCATATCTCACGCAGAAGTCGATCTACCTCTGATCTTCATCACAACCCTCAGTTCGTAGCACTGAATCATCAAGGGAGCGAGGACATATGACGTCCACTCAGGCACCGACCGAGACAGCAGTCCCGGATTCCGTGGCGAAGCAGATCATTCTTGCCGAGGGCCACCGAGACGAGCTGGCGCTCTTCGAGGCCTATCGATGGCTTCGGGAGAACAACCCGCTGGGCATCGCCTACGTCGAGGGCTTCGACCCCATATATCTGGTCAGCAAGCACGCCGACATCATGGAGATCGAACGGCAGCCCGAGATCTTCACCAACGGCGGCGGCGACAATCCCGGCTCGGAGAATCCGATCCTGACCAATAGGGCCGGTGACGAGTTCACCAAGTCGCTCACTGGTGGCAGCGTGCGGATCATGGACATGCTGCCGTGGATGGACCCACCAGAGCACAGCCTGGTCAAGGACATCGCGCTGGACTGGTTCCGGCCGAATAACCTGAAGAAGTGGGAAGCCCCGATCCGGGAGCTGGCCCGCGAGGCGGTCGGCAAGCTGCTGCAGACCGATGGCAGCGTCGATTTCGTGAAGGACTTCGCGATGCACTACCCGTTGCACGTCGTGATGAGTCTGTTCGGGGTGCCGGAATCCGACGAGCCACGGATGATGTCGCTCAGCCAGGACCTGTTCGGGACCGAGGACCCCGATGCGATTCGGGACGACGTCGAGCCCGTGTCACCTGCCGCGGCCGCGCAGCAGTGGGCGGCAGTCGTTCAGGACTTCTACGCGTATTTCGACGTGCTGCTGCAGGACCGGCGGGCCAATCCACGCGACGATCTGGCGACGATCATCGCCAACGCGCGGACCGCCGGGGGCGAGTTCCATCCGCCGGAGATCGCCTACGGATACTTCGTCGCCATCGCCACTGCGGGTCACGACACCACCACTTCGACCCTCGCCGGTGGAATGCACGTGTTGGCGCAGAACCCAGAACTGTTGCGCCGCATCCAGAATGACCTCTCGTTGGCGCCGGCATTCATCAACGAGTCGCTGCGCTGGGCTTCTCCGGTCAAGCACTTCATGCGTACCGCCCTTGCGCCCTACACGCTGCGCGGTCGGGAAATCAAGGTCGGCGACCGCTTCATGCTGTTGTACCAGTCCGGCAACCGTGACGCCGACGTGTTCGATGAGCCCGATGTCTTCAACATCGATCGACATCCCAACAAGCACATCGCCTTTGGCTATGGTCCGCACATGTGCATCGGGATGCATCTAGCGAAGCAGGAGCTCCGGATTATGACTGAGGAGCTTCTACCCAAGATCGTGTCGATTGAACTGACCGGCCCTACCAAGGTGATTCAGACGGCCTTCGTCGGAGGTTTGAAGAACATGCCCGTCAGGATCACGTTCGCGGACTAGTAGCCGTCGCCGACGTGTCCGACCAGTGGACGGTCAAACTGTCGTAGTTGAGTGCGGGTGCATTCTCGCGCAAGCGCTTCGACTCCGAGACTCTCCCGTTGCGAGGCAAATCCACCACCTCGGGGAGATGTCTTGCCCGTCCCAGCGGAGCAACCTGGCTACCAGGAGAGCTAGTCCCCAAGGAGGGCGTGTGCAGACGAACATCTTGGTCCCGTCGGGACTCGAAGAGGCGCTCGACGCCGACGGCAGCGTCGTCGACGAGGCCGCCGTTGACGAGTCCGCCGTCGAGCCTGCGCCACGAGTGCCGCGACTACGGTGGATCCCTCGTGATGCGACGACGCTGGGCCTGCTGGCGAGTGCGCTGTGCGTATGCGTATTGGCCGGGTTGGTGAGCTGGCTGGGCGTCACGGCCTACCACTCACGTGCCACCCAGCAGCAACGACAACTGTTCTTGCAGGCCGGTCGCCAAGGAGCGCTAGACCTCGCGACCATCCGCTACACCGACGTCGACGCGGATGTACAACGAGTCCTTGATGCGTCGACGGGCAAGTTTTACGACGAATTCAAGTCACACACTGCGGATTTCGCCACTGCCGTCCGCCAGGCCAAGTCCAGTAGCACGGGCACGGTGTCAGAGGCCGGGATCGAATCCGTCGATGGCGACACTGCTCGGGTGCTGGTGTCGATGGCGGTACGAACCGCGACTGTCCAAGCTCAGGACCAAGAACCCCGCCACTGGCGAATGAGGATGACGGTGAAGAAGGTCGATCAGTCTTTACCCAAGGTCGTTGACGTGGAGTTCGTGCCGTGAGATCGCTGATGCGGAGTGGCCCGAACTTCAAGGATGACGTTGACATCGACGACGAGACGCTCGACGACGAGCGCGATGTCGGCGAACCACAGGACCAGCCGCAGGTATCCACGGTATCTCTGAGCTCAAAGGCGCAGCGCGGCAAAAGGTTCCTTACATTGATTCTGCTCCCGGCGGTGGCGCTGGTCTTGGCCGTCGGAGCCGGGACGCTGAAATGGCAGGGGAGCACGGTTGCCGCCGATCCGTCGCAGGTGGCTGATTCGGTACGCGCAGCAAGCGACGGGGCGGTCGCGATCCTGTCCTACCGCCCCGA
>NZ_JAVRQA010000276.1:0-10691 GCF_032161845.1 Mycobacterium sp. | reverse complement strand
TGATGCCCTCGCCGGCACGGATGGTCTCGCCACCGATCTCGATGTCCTCGGTCGCGACCCGACGCTGCCCGTTCTGGATGATCGACAGGTAGCGCATTAGTTCCTCGGCGGCGTTCGCGATGAACTTCGGATCAACCGAATCACGAAGCAGTGCGGCCTGTTCGGGGTTCTCGAGCAGGGCCAACACGCCGATGCCAATCATGTTGGCCGTGGTTTCGTGGCCGGCGATGAGCAACCCGGTACCCAGCTGCGCAGCTTCCTTCACGCTGATCTCGCCGGCGGTCACCCGTTCGGCGAGATCGGACACCGCGTCCTCGGCCGGGTTGGCCTGCTTCTTCTTGACCAGGTCGATGAGGTACTGGTGCAGGCTCATCGCGCCCTTTTGCATGGCATCCGCGGCCGCGAAGCGAGCGAGACCAGCGTTGGCGTGCTCCTGGAAGAATTCGTGGTCTTCGTAGGGGACGCCAAGCATGTCGCTGATCACCTTGGTGGGAACCGGCAGTGCCAGCTTGGCGATGATGTCGGCAGGCTGCGGGCCGGCCAGGATCGCGTCGATGCACTCGTCGGTCACCTGCTGGATGGTCGTGCGCAAACCCTCGACACGCTTGAAGGTGAACGGCTTGGACAGCATCCGGCGGAACCGGGTGTGTTCCTCGGCGTCGGACGTGAACACCGAACGGGGTCGCTTTTCGACGGTGGACAGCATGTGTTCGTTCCAGTGCGGGAAGCCCTCGATCCGGTCGTCAACGCTGACGCGCGGGTCGGCGAACAGCGCCCGCGCGACGGCGTGCCCGGTGATCAGCCACGGCGTGGTGCCGTTCCAGATGCGCACCCGTGAAAGCGGCTTGGCCTCGCCCATCTCGAGCATCTGCAGTGGCGGGGCGAACGGGCAGCGCGGCGAACGCTCCATCGGGTACTCGGGTACGTTGGCCGAAACCTTCTCGGCGGCAAGCGTTTCTGACATCGATACTCCGTCATTCCTCGAGGTGGATGGCCAGGGCGGGGCACGCGGCCGCGGCCTTGCGGGTGTCTTCGGCGAGATCGGCGTCCGGTTCGGAGATGAGCAGGACGACCACGCCGTCGTCGTCGCTCTGGTCGAAGACCTCGGCCGCGTTCAACACGCACATCCCGGATGACACGCACTTGTCCTGATCGACGGTCACCTTCACGAGGCGCCCCCGCGGGCTAGCGGGGTCACGGGCGCGAGCCACATTCCGACGATCGCATCGATGAGACCCGTGCCCGCCGACTGCCAGGAGGTTCGGCTCGCCGCGCTGGCACCCTTGGCCAGCGCGCGCTCACGATCGGCGCAGCTGTGCATCAACAGGTTTCGCGCCATGATGTTGCGGTCGAACCTGACGTCGAGTGGCAGGTCGGGAAGACAGCGGTTGATGCCGTCGACGACCTGGACGAGCGACGACGAACTCAACGCGTCCTTGACGACGAAGCCGTGGTACGCAGGATCGGTCATCGCCTGCGCGGCGAATCGCGCGTACCAGGTCGGGTTGCCAAGATCGGCAAGATGGTCGGTCAGTGGGCGTACCAGACACGACACCCACGAACGCATGTCGGCGTCGCGATCGACTTGCTCGACCAGCCGTTCCCGGTGCGCCTCGATGGGCGCGCGGTGACGCTCCTCGATGGCGCGGACGAGGTCGGTCTTGGTCCCGAAGTGGTAGCCGACGGCGGCGTTGTTCCCCTGTCCGGCAGCTTCACTCACCTGTCGGTTGGACACGGCGTAGACGCCGTGTTCGGCGTACAGCCGTTCAGCGGCGGTGAGGATCGCCTCGCGTGTGGTGCTGGCGCGCTCAGTGCGCAACGGCCGGGCTGCGGTCACTTGCCCAGTCAACGCGTACCCGCCGATTAAGTCAAGCGATTGATTTAAATTGGTCGGGCGGCGTCAGGATTCCGGTCTCGGTTTCCGGCGCGGCATCACCTTGCCGGCCACCGTGCCACCGTCGACCGGCAGGACGGTGCCGGTGACGTAGCGCGACCGATCTCCCGCGTAGTAGAGGACGGCCTCGGCGATGTCCTCGGGCGTTCCCTCCCGCTGCAGCGGGCGGTCGTCGCGCATCTGCTGACGGATCCGCACCTCGAACCTCTCCAGCCGCTCGCGGTCCTCATCTGAGGCAGCCGTCTGCAGCAGCGGTGTCGGGATATTCCCCGGCGCAATGCAATTCACCCGTATGTCGTAGTTCGCCAACTCGATCGCCGCCGACTTGCTGAAGTGGATGACCGCCGCCTTGGAGGCCCGGTAGCTGGTCACTCCACCACCCGGCTGGACGCCTCCGATCGACGAGATGTTGACGATCGATCCACCGCCGTGCTCGGCCATGTGCCGCGCCGCGTCGCGGGTGCCCGCCATCACGCCAAGCAGGTTGATCCGCATGACGCTGTCGAACTCCGCGAAGTCCTCGTCGAAGAGACCCTTCTTCAGCGGGCTCGACCGGCCGGCGTTGTTGACCATGACGTGCAGACCACCGAACTTCTCGACCGCGGCGGCGACGAGTTCGCACACCTGTGCCTGGTCGGCGACATCGGTGTGGTGGAAGTATGCGTCGGGCCCCGCATCGGCGGCCACGGCCGCACCGAGCTCGTCCTGCACATCGGCGATCACTACCTTGGCGCCCTCGGCGAGGAACTTCTCGACGATGCCCTTGCCGATCCCCGATGCACCGCCGGTCACGATCGCGACCTTGCCTGCCAGTTCATTACTCATGACGCTGAGCCTCCTCCGAGGAATTCGAGCAGCAAGTCGTTGACGACTTCTGGACGTTCGATCTGTGGGCAATGTCCCGCCGCATCGACCACCGCTGAGCGGGCATCCGTGATGCGGGCCGCGATGTCGGCGGCCCACCCCGCTGGCAACAGCTTGTCCCCCGCACCCTCGATGGCCAAAGTGGGCACGGTGATGCGCTCGTAGGCACGCTCCGTCGACGGACTCGCGGGTGCGTTCAGGCCCGGCCTGCGGAAGCGCGCGGCGGCGATCGCCTCCCACGCGCCTGGGGCCGTGCTGGATTCGTGGCGCCTGGTCACGTAGTCGTCGTCGGCCGGATAGTCGGGATCGAAGAAGAGCGCCGTGACGATCAGCCGCATGGCTTCGACGGTCCCGTCGTAGTCGAACAGCGCACTGGCATGTTCGTTGCGCTGGATCTCGCCACCGCCGCAAATCAGCGCCAGGCTCCGGACGGGCAACACCGGCGCCGTCGAGGTGGTGTCGGTCAACAGGTTGATTGCGCCCATTGAATTACCGACGAAGTGGGCCGATTCGACGTTCATCGCCTTGCAGAAGCTCGCGACGTGCCGGATTCGCATACCGCGGCCGTCGACGAAGTCGATGACCTTCGCGGAGTTCCCGTAGCCCAGCATGTCCGGCGCCAGTACGCGATACCGCTTGGCCAGTGCGGCGACATTGCGTTCCCATCCGAGTTCGGCGCTCGCACCGAACTCGCCACCATGCAGCAGGACGACGGGGTCGCCCCTTCCAGCCTCGAGGTAGCCGGTGTTGAGTCCATCGACGACGACCTGCTTGCGCTCGAACTTCACGCGTCCGACGATACTGGCACTTCCGGTATCGGAGAACAACGTTCTCCCATTCGTCGAATGGCCGAGGTGCTTAATTGGCAACGCCGCCGCTGAAAGCATCGACGGAGCCCACGGCGGTGGGGTACCGTGCCCTAGTAGCCGATCGGCTACTTGCCAACGAAAGAGGGGTCAGATGCAGATTCTCGCCGAGGCGGAGGACCTCCCCAAGACCGCCAACGTTCAGACCCAACTGATCAGCCTATGGACCGCACCCCTCGTCGGCGTCGTCCTGCTGATCGCCTTCGTCGGCTTTCCTGGCTTCCTGCCACCCATGTCGCCCACCATGACCGCCGATCAGGTCGCACAGTTCTACCGGGAAAACACCGCAATGGTCTGGTTCAGCATGATCACCTTCAATCTGCTTGGCATCATGCTGATTCCGTTCTTCATGGTGATCGTCGTGCAGATGAAGCGGATGGCGACCCAAAGCCACGTCTTCGCCTACAGCTATCTGACCGCAGCGGTCAGCGGAGCAACGCTGTTCGCCCTTGCCGACATCTTCTTCCTCGTCGCGGCCTTCCGGCCGGACCGCAATCCCGAGCTGACGCAACTGCTCAACGACCTCGCGTGGATCACGTTCATCGCGCCGGTCGGCATGGTGGTCGCGCAGTGTCTGCTGCTCGGGTTGGCGATCTACTTCGACAACGGCCCCCACCCGGTGTTCCCACGGTGGGTCGGGCACTACGCGGTCGCCACCGCGATCGCGATGATGCCTGCCGCAGGTGCCGCCGTCTTCAAGACGGGCCCGCTGGCGTGGGATGGGGTGGCGTCGTTCTGGTTGCGCAACATCGCCTTCGGCGCCTTCATCGTCGTGATGTTCTTCGTGCTGCGGTCGGCGCTGCATCGTCAGGCCGTCGACGAAGGCGTGACGCTGTGAGCAGCACGACGTCGACCGAACCCGCGTCCGAGTCCACCACCGACATACTCCGAGGCGCCGGCAAGCGCGACGTCTGGATCGTGTTCTGGATCGTGCCCGCCTTCTACACGTTGTTCGGCATCATCTTCTTCGCCTTGGCCAAGGTGATGCCGCCGCCCCGGCCAGACATCACGACTGCGCAGAAGGTGGACTTCTTTCAGGCCCACGGGTCGACCATTCAGATCGGCTTCACGCTCCTCATTCTCGTCGTCGGCGGCGCCGGGGTGTCGAACGGAATCGTGCTGTTTCACATGAAGCGGATGACCGTCGGGTCGGTGTTCGCCTACGGCTACATGGCGTCGATGGCCGTCGGCGCACTGCCCGGCTGCCTGCTGGTCGCATTCTGCTTCCTGGCCGCCACGTTCCGCGCCGGACGGGACCCCGAAATACTGGCACTGCTCTACGACCTCGGGCTGCTCTCCTTCGTCGGCTCACTGGGTTGCTTCTCCGCCGCCTACTTCGTCTTCGCCGTGGCGATCCTGTACGACAAGAATGGGATATTTCCCAAATGGCTTGCCTACGTTTCCATCTGGCAGATCGTCACCGAGATCCTCGCAACGCCGGTCTTCATCTCGAAGGCAGGGCCATTTGCGTGGAATGGATCGATCTCGTTCTACATGGGCACGGTCGTCTTCGGCATCTGGCTGAGCTGCGTGATCGTCTTCCTCAAGAAGGCCACCGAGCTTCAACCCACGGATGAGGCACCACTGCCATGACGACTACGACGCTGCCGCACCCCGACGACGCCACAGCGCGAAGCCAGAAGCACCTTCCCGGCGACTCTCACATGTGGGTGATGGTGCTCGGGGACCTCGTCATCTTCGGAACCTACTTCCTGATCTTCATGGTCCACCGAGCCATGAAGCCCGCGCAGTTCCTGGCCGCGCAGCAGCATCTCGACATCACCATCGGCGTGATCAACACCCTGGTGTTGCTCACCAGTTCGCTGTTCATCGCGCACAGCGTGTACGCCGCCCGCGCCGGGAATTATGCCCGCGCGCAACGACTCACCTATCTCGGTGGGCTATGTGGAGTGTTGTTCATCGCCATCAAGGCCTACGAATGGACGGTCGAGATCGCAGGTGGTTACACGCTGCCGAGCAACGACTTCTTCATGTTCTACTTCATGCTCACCGGAGTGCATCTGTTCCACGTCTCCCTCGGCTTGGTGATCCTTGGGGTCGTCCTGCGCGAGCTCCGCAACCCCCGGCGCCGCAGGATGTCCATGGTCGAATCCGGTGCCGTCTACTGGCACATGGTCGACCTTCTCTGGATCGTGATCTTCGGCCTTCTGTACGTGATGAGGTGACCGCGATGACCAACGGCAACTTGGGGCTGCGAACGCGCTCTCGCAGGACGACGCTGGTGTGGCTGGCGTTGTGTGCAATCACCGTCAGCACGTGGTGGCTGGCGCCAGGCCACCGCGGCGGCGGGGCTGCGGTGGCGAGTTTGCCGATCACCGTGGCCGTGCTCCTGCTGGGATTCGTCAAGGGCCGCTTGATCATCAGGACCTTCATGGAGGTGCGGACCGCGCCACGCTGGCTCCAGCTGTCGACCGACGCCTGGCTCGTCGTCCTGTGGGGGTCGATCCTCGCGATCTATCTGTACTGAGGCTCGTCGTAGAGTCTCTGCCATGACCGGACAACTCGACGGCAAGCGAATCCTCGTCACCGGAGGCGCCACGGGCATCGGCGCCGCCGCCGTCTCCGTTTTGGCCGCGGCGGGTGCTCGAGTCGTCGCCACCTACCACCGCACACCGCCCTCGACCGGCGACGAGGTCTCCTGGGTGCAATGCGATGCCACCCAGCAGAGTTCGGTCGACGCCGCGTTCGACGACGCCGTCGGCACCCTCGGCGGACTGGACGTACTCGTTCACGCCGCCGGACTGTGGCACCCCGGCGTGCCCGGCCAAATCGAGGTCGACGACGTTCGCCACGTGATGGACACCAACTTCACGTCGACCGTTCTGGCGAATCAGGCCGCCGCGGCCGCCATGGGCCGTGATGGTGGCCGGATCATCAACTTCGGGTCCAGCGAGGGCGTGATGGGCAGCCCGATGTCGGCCATCTACGCTGCATCCAAGTCAGCCGTCGCGTCTTGGACCCGGTCAGCGGCCAAGACCTGGGCCGCGCAGGGCATCACGGTGAATGCGCTCGCCCCGGCCGTGGAAACACCGGGAGCACAACGGCTCCGGGACTTCCTTGGCCCAGACCTGCTGCCCATCATCGAACAACAACTCGCGGCGTCGATCCCGCTCGGCGGCAAGCTGGGCGACCCGACCACCGACCTCGGGCCGATGCTGGTGTTCATGGCTGGCGACGGATCGCGCTTCATCACCGGCCAACTGCTCGCCGTCGACGGCGGCCTGATGATGCTCGGCGCCTAAGCCGCGCGCACCGCTCCCACCAGCAACTGGGTTGCGAGCATGTCCAGCTGACCTCGGATGGTCCCGTCGACGAGGTCACCCGCGTCGTCCCAGATCTCGTCGGCCGAGTTGATCGCGACGCCAAGCGGTGTGGGCCAGGCCCGCAGCGCATGGCCGATGACGCGCAACTGCCCCAGCGTTCCCACGGCGGCCTGCCAACCGAAGGCACAGCTGATGCAGCCCCATGGCGTGTTGTCGAGGTAGACGCGGGGGTCGCCACGAAGGTCCTCGATGTAGTCGAGGGCGTTCTTCACCAGACCCGAGACGCCGCCGTGGTAACCGGGCGAGCCGACGACGACGGCATCCGCATCGCGAAGCGCGTCGACGAGCGCGGTCGCCTTGGCGGTGCGGGTTTCGTCGTGCGGGTTGTACATCGGCAGGTCGATGTCGTCACCGCAGAACAGCATGGTCCGGCCGCCTTGGCGCTCGACGGCCGAAAGGCAATGCCGCAGCGCGCGTTCGGTGGACGAGTTGGACCGCAGTGTACCGCCGAGTCCGACGATCAACGGTTGGGTCTTGGTAGTCATCACTTCGGTGCTCACTTGATTGCAATCGGGCTGACTGGCGCTCCAACGGCGCCCACCACCTTGAGGGGTGGTGCGATCAGCTGAAATTCGTAGACGCCGTCGGCGGCGCAGTCCGTGGCCAGTCCGCCCAGATCCCAATACTCGCCGAGCATCAGTCCCATGTCGCGGAGGCAGAGCATGTGCATCGGTAGGAAGGTCCCGTCCACTCCGTTGGCCGGATCTGGGTCTTCGACCATCAGGTTGTCGGCTGCCACCGCGGCGACCTCGTGATCGTGGAGCCAGGAGGCACACGTCCAGTCCAGGCCGGACCCGGCTTCGGCGCCGTCGCCGGTGGATAGGAAGCGCGTCCACCATCCGGTGTGTACGACCACGATGTCGCCGCGGCCGATGCGCACTCCCTGCTTGGCGGCGATGTCGTCGAGTTCGGCTGGCGTGATGGGCTTCCCGGGTTGGCAGAACGTCTCCTCGCCGCGGTGCGCCACCACGTCGAGCAGCACGCCACGCGACGCGATGCCCTTGGCGTCGACCTTCTCGATGCCGCAGTGGAATGCGCCGAAACTGGTCACCGAGTCCGCGGGGAAGCCGTTGTACAGCTTGTCCTCGTAGTAGACGTGCGACAGCGCATCCCACTGGGTGGCCGCCTGCAGGTTCATCACGATCATGTCGTCGTTGAAGCGGAACGGGTTGTCGACGAAGAACGAACTCAACTCCTGCGCAACGGAATTGCGCAGCCAATCGGGAGCGTACTTGCACAGCGTGTTGGCGTCACCACCATCCACCGTCATGACGTGGACCGGGTTCTGCCGAAACTTGAACGCGCCCTGGGGGCCCGACGAGCTGAAGTCGCCGCCGAGTGAGATGACACGGCCCTTCTTGACGCATCCGGCCGCTTCTGCGACCTTCTCGGCCGTAATGAAGTTCAGCGTGCCGATCTCGTCGTCGTCACCCCACCTGCCCCAGTTGCGGACGTCATCGGCGGCGCGCCGGAAGTCGGTCATGCTGGCCACAATGCGGATCCCTCCATGGTTGCGGCGACGCGGGCGGCGAGGTTCCCGCCATCGACCCACAGCACCTGTCCGGTCACGTAGCCTGCCGCAGCACTGTTGAGGAACACCAGGGCGGCGGCCTGCTCCTCCGGGTTGGACACCCGGCCAAGGGGTTTCGGAATGCCGTCGAGGTACTCCTGGCCGTATTTGGTCCTGAGCTGGTCGAGAATCGGCGTCTCGGTGACGCCGGGACCGGTGCAGTTGATCCGGATGCCCTTGGCCCCAAGTGGTACCGCGTTCGCCATTGCATACAGGATGATTGCCTCCTTGGCGACGCGATAGCCGCCGTCCGCGTGCGCGTCGGGATGATCGCGGCACCACTGCACCCCGTCGGCAAACGTGCCGGTGCCGAGCAGGCCCGCCACCTCACCCATGTTCTCCGCATAACCGGACGCCGCCAACGACGAGACGCTGACGATCGACGATCCGGCGGGCATCCGTGGCACCAGGGCCTCGGTGAGGTGACGTGTGCCGAGGAAGTTGATCTTCACGACCAGGAGGGAGTCACCGATGCCCGACGACACTCCCGCGACGTTGAAGAGCGCATCGACGGGGCCGCCGAGCTTGGCTACGACCGCATCGATGGACACCGGGTCGGACAGGTCCACCTGATGAAAGTCCTTGAGATCAACCGCAGGTGGCCGGACGTCCAGCCCGACGACGTCAGCGCCCAGCCCACTGAGTTGATTTACCAGTGCCGCTCCGATGCCCGACGCGCAGCCAGTCACCGCGACGCGCCTGCCGTCGTAGTTCACCAGGTCGTTGAACTGCCCCACGGTCCGGTCCCGTCTCACTCAGCCTGTGGCTTCCCGCTGGTCCTTCTCCAGCTGCGCGGCCTGCACCCGTCCTTCGTTGATCTCGGCCATCGCTTCGGGAATCTCACTCGAGGTGAACTTTCCACCCTGCCCGGTCGGCAGACCGCCGAATGAGTAGTTCTCGTCGAACTCGGGCGCCGTCGACACCTCGCGCCGGGCCTCGAGCTTCTCCAGGACCGGCGCAAGCCGCTTGGCCTTCGCGGCGACGGCCTTCTCGTCGCGTTCGATGAATTCGGGGAGGATCTCCTTCCCCATCAGTTCGATGGACTCCATCGTGCCCTCGTGGCTGCGCGGGTTGAGCAGCAGGATGATCTCGTCGACGCCGCTCTCCTCGTAGCCCCGCAGGAACTCCCGGACGGTGTCCGGCGAGCCGATCGCGCCGCGGCCGGGACCGTAGGCGAGCGTCGGATCCGACTCGACCTCTTCGAGATAGCGCTCCCAGACACCCGTCCGTCCCGGGGTGTGCATGCCGGTCATGTAGTAGTGCATGATCCCGAAGGAGAAGAACCCACCGCCGACGCCGAGTCGCTGCACGGCCTGCTCGTCGGTCTTCGCGACCATCATCGACAGGTCTCCGCCGATGGCAAGGATGTTGGGGTTCATCACCGGGGTGATCGGTGAACCCTTCTCCTCGAGCTCGCGGTAGTAGCCGTCGACGCGCTCCTTGAGCGGACCGGGCCCGGTGTAGGCGAAACTCAATGCGCCGATTGCCTTCTGGGCGGCCATCTGAACTGACGAGGGACGGGTGCACGCCACCCAGACCGGCGGGTGCGGCTGCTGCGCGGGCTTGGGTATGACGTTGCGGGCGGGCATCTCGATGTGCTGGCCCTTGAAGCCGGTGAACGGCTCCTCGGTCATGCACCGGATGGCGACCTCGAGGGCTTCCTCCCACTGGCCCCGCTTGTCGGCGGGGTCGATGTTGAACCCTCCAAGCTCACCGACCGACGACGACTCGCCGGTACCGAACTCGACGCGGCCGTTGGAGATGAGGTCCAACGTGGAGACCCGCTCGGCCACTCGGGCCGGATGGTTCACGGCAGGCGGAAGGTGCATGATGCCGAAACCGAGGCGGATGTCCTTGGTGCGCTGGCTCGCCGCGGCCAGGAACATCTCCGGCGCGGTCGAGTGACAGTACTCCTCGAGGAAGTGGTGCTCGGTGAGCCAGACCGTCGAGAACCCAGCCTTGTCGGCCGCTTCGACCTCGTCGAGGCCGTCCTGGAACATCTGGCGTTCGTCGTCCTGCACCCATGGCCGCGGCAGGGCGAACTCGTAGAACAGTGAGATCTTCATGATTTCCTCCGATAGGTGTCGTGCGTCGAACCGATGTGCTTGGCGGCTACGTAGCCGAACGTCATGGCGGGACCGATGGTCGCGCCT
>NZ_JAVRQA010000275.1:0-5309 GCF_032161845.1 Mycobacterium sp. | reverse complement strand
TGCTGCCGGTGGGCAAGCCCACCGGCAGCAGCCGTCACCGATCACGCCCTAGCTGGCGGCCAAGCTGTAATTCGTGGCCCGCAGCCAAGCTTTCAGGTTCCAGAGATCCGGATCGATCCGGCGAACGGCAGCGATGTCTGCCTGGTATGCGGGCGTCTCCGCGAACCAGCGGAACATCTTCTGAAGATCGTCCTGACCGTCCAGGACTTCGACCGGCAGGGCCTCATACCGCGCGGACAAACCGACGCGCTCTCCGAGGATGGCGGCGATCTCACTGCCTGTCAGCTCATCGCCGGCAATCTCGATTGCCGCCGGAACCGCCGCAGGGTCGAGAAGCGCCGCAGCTGCAACGACACCGATGTCCCGGACAGCGATCGCCTGCAACTTGATGCCGTCCGGCACGGGGAGCCGTAACACGAGTTCGTTGTCTTCGACCGTCGGAGCCATCGACAGGAAGTTGTCCATGAAGAACACCGGACGAATGATCGTCGCCCGAAGGTCACGTCCCAATATGTACTCTTCGATCCGGCGCTTGGACTCGAAGTGCGGAACGCCCGAATTGCGCTCGGCGCCTCCAACGGAACTGAAGACGACATGCGGAACCTGCGCCGCGGTCGCCGCGTCGGCGAAGGCGACGCCTTGCCGGACCTCGCCGTCGACATCAGTGCTCTGCGAGTCGCCGTAAGGGGTCGTCATGAAGAAGAATGCATCGACCCCTCGGAGCGCATTGTTCAGCGACGCTGGGTCGTTGGCATCGATCTGTACTAGCTCCGCTCCGCGGTTCGCCAGGTTGCGAGCACGTTCGGAGCCAGTGCTGCGGACCAATGCGCGCACCGATGCGCCGCGCTCGAGCAGAGCGTCGACGACAGCTCCACCCTGAGCGCCCGTCGCCCCAGCGACCGCGATGGTCTTCGTCGTTGATGTAGTCATGGTCAAACTCCTTCGCTTGTAGGTACGCTTAGCCTTAGCCTTAGCCGGCTAACTATCGCCCGGTGTAACCATTAGCCGGCTAAACGTATTCCGGAGGGAAGAATGAGCGCAGACAACGCCGGTGCGGCTGCGCAGGACCGCGAGCGGTCAGAGACGATCAGCCTGTGGATCTCAGCCGTTTCGCGCGTGCATCGCCAACATGCCGGAGCACTGCTACACGGGATCGGGCTTTCCCCGGGGCAGGAACTGTTGCTCATGCTCCTCTGGGAGAAAGAGCCGCGCTCGCAGGCGGAGTTGACTCGTGAGATGGCCGTAGAGCCGCCAACGGTGTCGAAGATGCTCTCCCGCCTGGCTAGAGCGGGTCTGATCGTGCGCAACCGATCCGAGTCGGATCGTCGAACCGTTCTCGTGAGTCTGACCGAGGCGGGCCGCGCGCTGGAAGCTCCTGTGAACGCGGCGTGGCGCACACTCGAGGCGGACACCGTCGGCGAGCTCACCCCTGAGGAACAGGACACCCTTCTAGCTCTACTGGGGCGAGTTCACGAATCTCTCGCAGCCAAACGTCGACCTTGAATGCCAACCCCAGAGCCGAACCTGCACAAGGTGTTTCATGGCTACTTAACGGTGGTGCCAATGCCAGCAAGGGCGCCCCGTCAGATCCTCACGCACGCCACCGCGTGCTGTCCGACTGTCCTGGCACGCACAGTCGCTGAGCCAGTTCAGTCGCGCGCGTCAGACCGATGAGGCCGGGTGACCGGTTAGCCGCGGCGGGCGGACTGGGCTTGGTCGATGAGGTGCTTCTGCGAAGCGTCGAGTTTGCGGGTGTCGCGGGGTTCGGCGAAGGGTTCGGCGTCCTCGGGCAGCCCTTGAGCGATGGCCTTGCCGTGGTCGAGTTCGGCGTTCACCTCGGCTCCGAGCAGGATTGCGATGTTGCTCAGCCATAAGAACACAAGAAAGATGACCACCCCGGCCAGGGACCCATAGGTCTTGTCGTAGGAGGCGAAGCGGGCGACGTAGACGGCGAACAGGGCCGAGATCACCAGCCAGATCAGCACCGCGATTCCCCCGCCGGGGCTGACCCACTTGATGCCGCCCTGCTTGGCGTTGGGGCTGGCCCAGAAGAGGATGGCCAGCAGCACCGACACCAGGATCAGCAGCACCGGCCACTTCGCGATGTTCCAGATCAGCACCGTGGTGTCCCCCGCTCCGACGACGTCACCAATCTGACGGGCTACCGGACCACTGACGACGACGATCACCGCGCTGAGGACCAACAGGATCACCGCCACGATGGTCACCCCCAGCCGGATCGGCAGGGTCTTCCAGATCGGTCGGCCTTCACCGATGCCATAGATGACGTTGGAGGCGCGCATGAACGCCGCGACGTACCCCGACGCCGACCACAGGGCGACCACGACACCGACGATTGCGCTCAGGCCGGCCGCACCCTTGTTGGACTGTGCCTGGGTGATCAAGGTGTGCACGAAGTTCCCGCTCGATCCGGGCGCGATGGCTTGGGCCTGGTTGCTCAACTCGGTGGTGATGTCGGGACCCAGCAGCCCGAGGATGGAGATCAATACGATCAGGCCTGGCACGATCGACAGCACTGCGTAGTAGGTCAACGCGGCGGCCAGGTCACCCACCCCGTCCTGGCTGAACTGGTGGCCGACCCGCTTGAGCACCGCCCGCAGTGAGGGCGTGGACAGGTCGGCGGGGCTGTCGGGCTCGTCATCGTCGAGATCGGGGCGCGCTCCAGTATCGGTGGCCAGCTTGCGTGTCATGTCGGATACCTCGTTTCCCGAAGTCCGTTGGGGTAGGGGATTACGAACAGGTCAAATCCTGCTCAGCGCCACACCGCCCACGCCTTGAGCGATTCGCACTCGGTGGCACCGTACCCACCCCGTGTGGCTCGCAATCTAGGGTCTGAACACGAAGGGAAGCAGGCAGCTGCAAGCCGGGGTTCTCGTAGGCCGGTTGCTCGTTGAACGTCTGAGCCTGCCGGTTTACAGCTGTCGCGGGCCTCTGCCCCGGTCACCGTTCGATGGCGCCATCGTTGGGGCGTGCGGCGCCCGAGACCATCAGTGGCGCACCGAACCATCGGGTAGCTAGGCCCGGCGACCCAGTCCACCTAGATGTCGGTTTTCCGCTAGTACTGTCGGTGCCACCGTGTAAGTGTCTAGGCATGTACGAAGACTTCGACCGCTGTTATCGGGCAGTCCAGTCCAAGGACTCCCGATTCGACGGCTGGTTCGTGACGGCGGTGCTCACCACCGGCATCTACTGCAGGCCCAGTTGTCCCGTGCGTCCCCCGTTCGCGCGCAACGTGCGGTTCTATCCGACGGCGGCCGCCGCGCAACGGGAGGGGTTCCGCGCGTGCAAGCGCTGTCGGCCGGACGCCTCCCCCGGATCGCCGGAGTGGAACGTTCGCGGCGACGTCGTCGCTCGGGCGATGCGGCTGATCGCCGACGGCACCGTCGATCGCGACGGCGTCACCGGGCTCGCGGCGCGGATCGGCTACACCACCCGACAACTCGAGCGACTGTTGCAAGCCGAGGTGGGAGCGAATCCCCTTGCCTTGGCCCGCGCACAGCGCACGCAGACCGCTCGAGTGTTGATCGAGACGACCGACCTGCCGTTTGGCGACGTCGCGTTCGCAGCCGGCTTCTCGAGCATTCGCCAATTCAACGAAACCGTGATGTCAGTGACCGCGCTGACGCCGACGGTATTGCGCAAGCTGGCCCGGACGCGGTTCGGCCCGGGCAAGTCGACCGGTTCGGGGATGGTGACGCTGCGGTTGCCGGTGCGGACGCCCTTCGCCTTCGAAGGACTGTTCGGCCATCTCGCCGCGAGCGCCGTCCCCGGGGTTGAGGAGGTGCGCGACGGCGCCTACCGCCGGACGTTGCGGCTGGCCTCGGGGCACGGTGTCGTCGCCCTGACACCGCGGCCGGATCACGTTCACTGCGAACTCATCCTCGACGACTTCCGCGATCTGTCCACTGCCATCGCCAGGTGTCGGCGGCTACTCGACCTCGATGCCGATCCGGAGGCGGTGGTGGACGTCCTCAGTGGCGATGGACAGCTGAGTGCCTTGGTCGCCAAGGCACCGGGGCAGCGGATCCCGCGCACCGTCGACGAATCGGAGTTGGCGCTGCGCGTCGTCATCGGACAGCAGATATCGGTGAAGGCGGCCCGAAGCCACGCAGGGCGCCTGGCGCAGGCATATGGAACGTCGATCGAGGATCCGAAAGGTCTTCTCAGCCACGTGTTTCCGAGCGTGGCGCAACTTGCCGAGCTCGACCCCGTTCACCTCGCCTTCCCGAAGTCGCGGCAACGGACGTTCATCGCGCTCGTCGGTGCACTGGCCGATGGGAACGTCGTGCTCGATCCGGGTTCCGACTGGAACCGGGCGCGCGAACAATTACTCGCCTTGCCCGGTATCGGACCGTGGACCGCAGAGGTGATTGCAATGCGCGGACTCGGCGATCCCGACGCCTTTCCAGTGACCGATCTGGGCGTGCTGGCCGCGGCGAAGTCCCTCGGCCTGCCGGCAGATCCGCGGGCACTGGCCGAACACGGTGGCCGCTGGCGGCCGTGGCGCGCCTATGCGACGCAACATCTCTGGACCGCACTCGAACACGACGTCAACAACTGGCCGCCCAAGACGGCTGTGAAGGAGAAGTGATGACAACAGTGCAATACCGCACCGTCGACAGTCCGGTGGGCCTGCTGACGCTGGCCGGTAGGAACGGCCGACTGCAGCACCTTCGGATGGTCGACCAGACCTATGAACCCAGCCACGACGGCTGGGAAGGGGACGAGGCGGTCTTCTGCGACGCCGTCGCCCAACTGGAGGCGTACTTCGCGGGCGATCTCGTCGACTTCGACCTCGAGCTGGACCTGGTCGGCACGGAGTTCCAACGTCGCGTCTGGACTGCCCTGCTCACCATTCCCTATGGACAAACCCGCTCCTACGGTGAGATTGCCCTACAGATCGGTTCGGCCGGCGCATCACGCGCAGTCGGATTGGCGAATGGCCACAATCCGATCGGCATAATCGTGCCGTGCCATCGCGTAATTGGCGCGAATGGCAGTTTGACGGGATATGGCGGCGGCTTACATCGGAAGCGACAATTGTTGGAAATGGAGAAGAATCGCACGTCTCCAGTCGCGACGCTTTTCGACTGATGTTTGGAGAGGAGCGAATTCGAATAGAAATGCCGAAGGCCCCCAATCGAAATTGGGGGCCTTCGGACTTAAAGGGTGTTCGGCGGTGTCCTACTTTTCCACCCGTATGGGCAGTATCATTGGCGCTGGTAGGCTTAGCTTCCGGGTTCGGGATGGGTCCGGGCGTTTCCCTGCCGCTGTTGCCGCCGTAACTC
>NZ_JAVRQA010000274.1:0-4547 GCF_032161845.1 Mycobacterium sp. | reverse complement strand
ATTCCATGCTCGATGAACTGTCGACTCGACTGGGCTGGGCCGACCGCACCATCGAGCTACCCGCCGGGCGCTACGAGACGTTGATGCCGCCATCGACCGTCGCCGACATGATGATCTACCTCGGCTGGACCATGGACGGCCGCGGTGCGCAGGAGGGTCGCACCGCGTTGTCGGCGCCGGGCGGCACGCGGGTGGGGGAGAAGCTCGGCGATCTCGGGTTGACGCTGTACTCCGATCCGAAGGCGGTGGGTCTGGAGTGCGCGCCATTCGTAGCGGCGACGAGTTCATCGGAGCGGGTGTCGGTGTTCGACGACGGCATGGACATCGACCGGGTGGACTGGATCCGCGACGGGACGATCAACGCGCTGGCCTATCCGCGGGCGGCGGCGGCGGAGTTCGACGTGCCCGTGGCGGTTCCTGCGGACAACATGCTGATGACGGGTGGCTGGGCCAGTCTGTCCGACATGATCCGCCGCACCGAGCGCGGTCTGTTGCTGACCACGCTGTGGTACATCCGCGAGGTCGATCCCACCGTGCTGCTGCTGACGGGGCTGACCCGCGACGGCGTGTACCTCGTCGAAGACGGTCAGGTCACCGGCGCCGTCAACAACTTCCGCTTCAACGAGAGCCCGCTTGACCTGCTGCGCCGTGCCACCGAGGCAGGCGTCAGCGAGACCACACTGCCACGGGAGTGGGGTGACTGGGCAACCCGCGCGAAGATGCCGTCGCTGCGGATTCCGGACTTCCACATGTCGTCGGTGAGCCAGGCGCAATAATCGCGGCATGGACGATGATCAGTTGTACAACCTGCTGACCCGGTTGATGGCACTTTCGCCCGAGGGCGATGCGGGCCGCAACGCCCTGGTGCGCGAGGTGTGCGCGCAGGCAGTCTCGCTGCCACCGCTGGTGGCGCAGGGCCCGGTCGACGACGACCCTCAGCTCGCCGAGTTCGCCGAACAGTTCGCCGTCGACGTGTCCGTGATCAGCCAAGAGCAGCGCGCGGCGTTCGTGGTAGCGTTGGGCGGCAACGCATTTCGGATGGCAGCACTGATCTTCATCGCCGACTTCGTTCCGCGGGTCCGGGCGGGACTGACCGCGCTCGGTTTCGCGCCGGTCGTCGAGCCCGTCGTGTGGGACCGCGACACCGATCCGGTCGATCTTCTGCTCAATCAGTTCGCTCCGACCGTCGGTGCACTGCGCGCACTGGACTCCGTCACCACCGAGGTGGTGCGGTTGCGCGGCGCGGTGGCGCACAACTGCCGCCTGTGCAAGTCATTGCGCGAAGGCGCGGCGCTCGATGCGGGCGGGAGCGAGTCGCTGTATGACGACATCGAGCACTACGAGTCGTCCGCCCTGCTCGACGAGCGGCAGAAGGCCGCGTTGCGCTACGTCGACGCGTTGATCTGGACGCCGTCCAAGATCGACGCGGACGTGGTGGGCGGCGTGCGCGAGCACTTCTCCGACGCCGAGGCCATGGAGATCACGCTCGACGTGATGCGCAACGCCGCCAACAAGATTGCCGTCGCATTGGGCGGTGATGCGCCGCGGGTCGAGGAGGGGACCGAGCGGTACTTCCTCGGCCTGGACGGCCAGCCGGTCTACAGCTGACTAACCCCGCAGCACCCGTTGCTTGGCTGCCGCGAACTCGTCGTCGGTGAGTGCGCCGCGGAGATGCATGTCGTCGAGCTGCTGCAACTGCTCGGCGATGGACGGGTCCTTCTGCGGTAGCCGGCTTGGCTGCGGTGCAGGGACGGCGGCGTCGTCAACGGTCTCGAGATGGAGCGGATTTCTCGGGTCGACCCGAAGGTTGAAGACGTCGCCTGGACCGGGGACCTCACCGAGCATGAACGTGCCCGAGTACTTCGCCTGATAGGGCGGCGTGCCATCGGTGCGCTCGACGCGCAACGTCATCGTCCGCCGAATGTAGACGTCGTTGATGATCGTGTTCATGATCGGCTTCTTCACCTCGAGCACGGTTCCGGTTGCTGGAATGCCGTTGTGTTGCAAGGCGTCACTGCGTTCGAGCCGGGAGAAGAACCACGCGGAGTAGGCGCCAACCGCTGCGGCGACCACGATCGGCGACCACGGCGCGACGGGGACGGTCCAGTCTGCGACGAAGGGCATCGTCGAGGCCAGGAACCAGCCGCCGATGGCGTTGCTATTGGCCTTACGAGTGGCGGCCATGAACACGCCGAGTTGTAGGAGGTAGCCCACGATCCAGATGGCAAGTGCTGGCCCGAGCACGGGGGTGTCGGCGTCCGCACCGCGGAACGTCAGGTAGACGATCCACGCCGGCAGAATCACCAGCAGACACCACAGGGTCAGCAACCCGGCGATCAGCGGCTTGTTCACGGCGTCACGCTAACGGATGGTGGCGCGGGGTCGGTCCAGGTTGCGGGACTCACAGCCAACTCACTGCCCGAGACCGTCAGCTGGCGTATGACGCGATGTGGTCGATCACGGTATTGAGCGACGTATCCAGGGGTTCGACGTCGCGAAGAGTCTTCGTCAGCAGCAAGCCGCCCTGAAGCGTGGTCAGCAGCGCAGTGGCCAGCCTGTCGACGTCGGCGGCATCAGCCAATTCGCCGCGGGCCTTCATGTCGGCCAGTCCGTCACGGATCGCGCCCTGCCACCTGTGGTAACTCGTCGCGATGTCTTGTCTTGCCGTGTCGTCGTTTTCGGCGAGTTCGCTTGCCAACGACCCCAACGGACAACCGCCTCGGAAGTCGTTGGAGCGCTGATACTCGACCATGACGTCAGCCCAGGCGCGCAATGCGTCGAGACCGTCGAGGCGGGCGAGGAGGGTTTCCTGAAAGCCGAGAATCACGTCGGTCTGGAATTCGATCACCGCTCGAGTGAGGGCGCGCTTGTCGTCGAAGTAGTGGTAGAGCTGCGACGCGCTGACGCCAGCCGCCGACTGCACATCCTCTGTGCTGGTACCCGCGACTCCGCGCTCCTGCATGAGGACTGCGGCCGCGGCGACGATGCGGTCCCGAGTGGCCTGTCCCTTCCGGGTGATCATGTGCTGGAGTCTACCGATTCTGGAGTTGACAATCCAAAAATGATGGCGTTGTGTGGAGTGATCAATCCAGTTACCACGGAAGGCTGGTCGCATGACGACGCGCACACCCACCATCGCCGAGCAGGCGCAAGCAGTGGCCAATGGTGCCGCTAGTTCGCTGCCCGCGGACGTCACGGCCGCGTTCGCCGCTGATCAGGCCGCATTGGATGCACGGGGGATCCCGGCCGACGTGGCGCGGCCAGGCACCGTGATGCCCGATGGTGACCTGCTGGACGTGCACGGATCGCCCACCTCGCTGGCGGAGCTGCGTGACGGTCGTGCTGCGGTCGTGGTGTTCTATCGCGGAGCCTGGTGCCCGTACTGCAACATCGCCTTGCGCGCCTACCAGGCTGATCTGGTGCAGGCGCTCACCGACCGCGGCGTGGTGTTGATCGCCGTCAGCCCGCAGAAGCCCGATGGCTCCCTCACGTCCGCGGAGTCCAACGAGCTGACGTACACGGTGGCTTCCGATCCGGGCAACCAGCTCGCAGTGGCATTGGGCATCCTGACCGAGCCCTCTCCGGATGCCCTTGCCGGACAGGTCAAGCTGGGACTCGATCTCACCGAAGTGAACGCCGACGGCGGCAAGACCCTTCCGATGCCGACGGTCGTGGTCGTCGACACCGAAGGCCTCATCCGTTGGATCGACGTGCACCCCAATTACGCAACCCGGAGTGAGGTGCCAGACATCCTGGCCGCCGTCGCCGCGTTGGGTTGAATCGTTGTCGGACAACGTGTCTCACACCGGCGTCAACGCAGTGCTGAGTCACGAATCTCTCCGCGAGGTGACTTCGGACGTCGACCATTGAGGCGACGGCCGCTAGCTCACCTTCTTCTTCAGGATCAGCATCGGGAGCAGCAGCGTCGCGACCGCGGTGACCAGCCACACCGGCACGCAGCAGGAAGCGAATCGCCTCCGGCAGCCTAGTGGTGCGGAGTCGATCGTGACCGGTGTTCCACGCGCGGCTGATGAACGGCTCTGCTGGCTCGTGCGACCATGGTCTCCGCGCACGCGCGCGAGGGGCGGTAGCTCAGTTGGTTAGAGCCGCGGACTCATAATCCGTTGGTCCTGGGTTCAAGTCCCAGTCGCCCTACGTCAGAGGCTGTTTTTCAAGATCGAAAACCTCGAGTCGACGTTTATTCGTCGTTTATGGCCCGATCGAGCAGGTCGGCCACCTCGATATGGCTCCGACCTCGGGCCATGTACCTGTCCTGTGTCATGGACACGTTGGTGTGCCCGAGATGGTCGGCGCCGATCCTCGCGGACAGGCCGCCGCCGTCGATCAGGGTGGCGACGGTCTTGCGGAAGCTGTGCGTGGTCACGCCGGCGCCCCCAACCCCGTCCCGCACCTGACGCCATTGCTTGTTGAAGTTGTTCGGGTCGCGCCAGGTGCCCGCCGTCGAGGGGAAGATCATCTGTTGCTCACCGAGGAACGGCAGCCTAAGTCGCGCCGCGAGGGCTTCGACTGCAAAGCGAGGTAGCGGC
>NZ_JAVRQA010000273.1:0-2725 GCF_032161845.1 Mycobacterium sp. | reverse complement strand
GAGCACTTCGGGCGCCTCGACATCGTCTGCGCCAACGCAGGTATCGCGACGATGGCCTTTCGTGAGCTGACCATCGCCGAAGAACTCGAACAGTGGACCGACGTGCTCGACGTCAACCTGGTGGGGGCGTTCCACACGGCGAGGGCGGCCATTCCTCACATGATCGCCGGGCAGCGCGGAGGGTCGATCGTCTTCACCAGTTCCACCGCGGGCCTGCGGGGCTTCGGTGGCCTCCAAGGTGGCGGTCTCGCGTACGCGGCGTCGAAGCACGGCATCGTAGGCCTGATGCGGACGCTATCCAATGCGCTTGCCCCCGAAAGCATCCGGGTGAACACCGTGCACCCGACCGCGGTCAACACCATGATGGCGACCAACCCTGCGATGACGTCGTTCCTCGAAAACTATCCCGAGGGCGGGCTTCACCTGCAGAACCCGATGCCCATCGGGCTTCTCGAACCCGAGGACATCAGTGCGGCAATCGCCTACCTCGTATCCGATGCCGCGAAGTACGTCACCGGCGTGACCTTTCCGGTCGACGCCGGATTCTGTAACAAGCTGTGAGCACGCCGATCGGCCGCGCCGCGGGCAAGCGGGTTTTGGTCACCGGTGCGGCACGCGGGATGGGTCGCAGCCACGCCGTGAGATTGGCCGAGGAGGGGGCAGACGTCATCCTCGTCGACATCTGCGAGTCGCTGCCCGACGTCGAGTATCCGCTGGCATCGAGGGAAGACCTCGACGAGACAGCGCGATTGGTGGAGAAGCACGGTAGGCGTGCGAGCGTCCACGTCGTCGACGTGCGCAACGCAGCAGCCTTGGCCTCCGCCGTCGACGCCGGGGTGGCAGAGTTGGGCGGCCTCGATGCGTCGGTCGCCAACGCGGGGGTGCTGACGGTCGGCACCTGGGACACCACCACTCCAGAACAGTGGCGGACCGTCATCGACGTGAATTTGATCGGGTCGTGGAACACCTGTGCGGCAGCATTGCCCCACCTGGTGGACCGGGGCGGCAGCCTGGTCAACATCAGCTCGGCCGCCGGGTTGAAGGGCACGCCGCTGCACACCCCGTACACGGCGTCCAAGCACGGCGTCGTCGGGATGAGCCGGGCTCTCGCCAACGAGCTTGCGGCGCAGAATATCCGGGTCAACACGGTGCATCCCACCGGAGTCGAGACCGGAATGCAGCCCGCGTCGTTGCACGGGTTGCTGGCCGAGCAGCGGCCCGACCTGGTGCCGATCTTCCTCAACGCCATGCCGATCGTCATGGCCGAGGCAATCGACATCAGCAACGCCGTGCTGTTCCTCGTCTCGGACGAATCCCGATACGTTACCGGCCTTGAGTTCAAGGTCGATGCCGGTGTCACCCTGCGGTGAACCGGATTTCAGAAGAGAAGGCGACGATGACCACGATGGACACCAGCCGGGCCGAACGCGGTAGGCGTGCATTCGCCGACGTGATGACGTTTCCCGCGCCCGACTCCTGCACCCCCGCAACGGCGAATCTCGTCGACTTCGTCTTCGCCGAGGTTTGGGATCGGCCTGGGCTCAGTCGTCGGGACCGACGCTTCGTGACGCTGCCCTGCGTCGCTGCTGCCGACGCCGAAGGACCGTTGCGCGACCACGTGTACGCCGCGCTCAACAGCGGCGACGTCACGATCACCGAAATGCGGGAACTCGTACTCCATTTCGCCGTGTACAGCGGATGGCCGAAGGCATCCCGATTCAACATGACCGTCGACGAACAGTGGGAGCGCATCCACCGCGACCGGGGTGAGACCGCGCCACCGGCAGAAGCGCTGCTTCCGCTCACCACACCGAGCGACCCGGAGGCGCGCCTGGCCACCGGCGAGCAGGCATTCCGCGACGTCAACTGCGTGCCCTACGTGCCGACGCGCGACAACCCGTACTCCGGTGCGGGCATCCTCAACTTCGTCTTCGGCGAGATGTGGCTTCGCCGCGGGCTCGGGATGAAGGAACGGCGGCTCGCGACGGTCACGTGCGTGGCATTCCAGGACGCCCCGTACCCGATTCTGAGCCACGTGTACGCGGCCTTGAAGAGTCGCGACATCTCGTTCGACGAAATGGACGAACTCGCTCTACATTTCGCGGCGTACTACGGATGGGCGAAGGGCTCGCACCTCAACGACGAGATTGAGCGACAAAAGGAACGCGTGCTCGAGGAATGGCGGACTGAAGGAGACGTACCACAGTGAGTGCGGTGTTGTCGCTCAGGGCAGGCGTGCTCATCGGTGGCGAGCTGATCGGTCAATCCTCCGGTGGCACTCACGAACACGTCTTCGCAGCTACCGGCCGAACCAACGTCACGGTCCCCCTCGCCGGCCAGGCCGAGATCGACCGTGCGGTCGCATCGGCGGGGGATGCCCAGAGGGCGTGGATGTCGTTGACCGTGGATCGTCGTAGGGACATGCTCATCGACCTCGCCGACGTCGTGCACGAGCATCTCGACGAGCTGGCGTTGCTCAACGTCCACGACTATGCGGTGCCAATCTCCTTCGCAGGCACCGCCCACATGCTGGAGTGGTTCCTGCGCCACTTCGCCGGTTACGTCGACAAGCCGCACGGCATCAGTTCGCCCGTCAACGGCTCGTTCGACGTGAACCTCATCGAGCGGGAGCCGTTCGGCGTCGTCGGTGTCATTACCCCTTGGAACGGTGCTCTGGCGGTGGCCGCCTCGTGTGTCGCGCCCGCGCTGGCGGCCGGTAACGCCG
>NZ_JAVRQA010000272.1:0-2630 GCF_032161845.1 Mycobacterium sp. | reverse complement strand
ACCACAGCTTGGCGATGGCGCTCGGTCCGCAGAACCGGTACGTGCACTCGGCGTATCAGGTGGCCGACCTCGATGCGCTTGCCGCGGGCGGCGAACACCTGAACGAGCTTGGCTATCAACGCTCCTGGGGAATCGGCAGGCACATCCAGGGCAGCCAGCTCTTCGACTACTGGCGCGACCCCGACGGATTCCTCGTCGAGCACTTCACCGACGGCGACATGTTCGACGACACGATCGAGCCAGGCTGGGCGCCGTTCACCGCATCCGGTCTTGCGCAGTGGGGCCCGCCGGTCAGCAAGGACTTTCTCGGGATCGACCCGAGATCTCTTCCGCACGAAGCCCGGTCGATCATCACCGCCCTGCGCGATGACAACGAATTCGGCCTCACCCGCTTGCGCGGCCTACTGAAAGCAGCCAACTCGTGACCATTTCCGTTCTCCGCACCGCCGATGCCTGGTGGGTCCAAACGGCGACTGGCGCAGCCAAAGTCGCCACCTCCGCAACCACCACCGGCGAATTGCTCGCCGACCGCGCCGCCATCGACGCTGCGGCAGGAAGCACCGACACGGTCGCGGTTCAAACCCTCGACCTGATCTCACCCGTCACCGCCCCCTGCCGGGTGGTCGCCCAGGCGGCCAGCTTCGCGTCGCACGTCAAGGACGTCGGCGGCGACCCGAAGTCGGTTGAGGTGACGTTCTTCCGCAAGGCCTCGGCATCGATCAGCGGCCCCTTCGGCGACGTCGTCAAGCCGGCTCACGTGCGCCTGCTGGACTACGAGGTCGAGATCGGGCTGGTGATCGGACGCGACCTCGCCGTCGGCACGGAGGTCACCGCGTCGAACCTGTCGACGTTCATCGCGGGTCTCGTCGTGACGAACGACGTATCGGCTCGCGACGTTCAACTGACTCAGACCCAGTTCTACGAGGCGAAGTCCTATCCGACGTTCACGCCCGTGGGCCCCGCGCTGGTGCTGCTCACGGCCGACGAGCTCAAGCGCTTCGGTGACCTCCGACTGAGGTTGCGCGTCAACGGATCCGAGCGGCAGAACGCCGTCGTCGCCGGCGACCTGCTGCACCCGCCGCTCGTGGCGTTGCAGGCGCTGGCACGGTTCCAGAACCTGGTGGCCGGCGATCTCATCCTGACCGGAACGCCGGTCGGCACTGCGATCAGCGCTCCGCCGAAGCCGGTGGAGATCATCGGAAACCTGCTTCCCCCGGCGGTGAAGTGGAAGGTGTTCTTCAAGCGTCAGGCGACGAACCCGAAGTACCTGAAGGACGGCGACGTGATGGAGCTGACCATCGCCACCGACGACGGAGCGATCGACCTGGGCACCCAACGCACGGTGGTCCGGTACGCGTGAGCGATCAGGCGGTTCGCCGCGTACCGGTCGTCATCGTCGGAGCCGGGCCGACGGGTGTCACGACCGCCACGCTGCTGGCCCGGTACGGCATCGACTCCCTGCTGCTTGACCGCTGGAACGGTGTGTACGCCCAGCCCCGCGCCGTGCACATGGACGACGAGGTGTACCGCATCTTCGCCCGCATCGGCATCGCCGACCAGATCGCCGCCATCTCCCGGCCGTGCCTCGGCCTTCGACTCGTCGACAAGAACATGACCGAACTCGCAGAGTTCAGCCGCGATACGGCGTTGAGCAGCAACGGTTTTCCACAGGCCAACATGTTCGACCAGCCCGATCTCGAAGCGGTGCTACGCGCCAACCTCGCACACTTCCCGGAGGTCGAGCTACGGGGTGACGCAGAGGTCACCGGCGTCGTCGATGGCGGTGCAGGGCCGATCCACGTCACGTACCGGGATCGCCTGGACGGCACCGAGCACGTCGTGGAGACGGACTACGTCCTCGGCTGCGACGGTGCGAACAGTCTGGTGCGCGCCTCGATGGGCTCGACGATGCGGGACATGCGGTTCGAACAGCGTTGGCTGGTGGTGGATGTTGCGACGGCGACCGACCTCCACCAGTGGGAGGGCGTGCACCAGGTCTGCAACCCCGACCGCGCCGGAACCTACATGCGCATCGGCGACACCCGGTACCGATGGGAATTCCGACTGTTGCCCGACGAGACGGTCGCCGACTTCGACACCATCGCCACGCTCCGGCCGCTCATCGCACCATGGGTCACCGGGATCCGTGACGCGGATCTCGAACTGGTCCGCGTCACCGAGTACACCTTTCGCGCACAGCTCGCCGATGACTGGCGGCGCGGCAACGTCTTCCTGCTCGGCGACGCCGCACACCTCACCCCGCCGTTCATCGGCCAGGGCATGGGCGCTGGCATCCGCGACGCGGCGAACCTGAGCTGGAAGCTCGCAGGCGTGCTGAACGGCGACCTGGTTCACGGTGTCCTCGACACCTATCAGCGCGAACGCAAACCTCACGCGCGCAGCATGATTCGCCTCGCATTGGGTGTCGGCCGCTCGATGACGTCCGGCGGCGAGGTCGGCAATCTCATCCGCAGCGTCGTGGTTCCGCGCCTCCACCTCATTCCAGGTATGCGGGACAAGATCGTCGACAGCACCACGCCCGCCCTGCACCGGTCCGACATGGTGCTGCGGCCGCGTCGCCCGCGACAGCTGGCGGGCACGCTGTGCCCGAATCCACTGCTCGCCAGCGG
>NZ_JAVRQA010000271.1:0-2647 GCF_032161845.1 Mycobacterium sp. | reverse complement strand
GCGGAACAAGGATGCGACATCGCGGATGTGAACGGCGTTCCACAGGTTCGCGCCGTCTCCGGGGTAGCCGATGAAGCCCTTCTCCTTGGCGAGCGCGATCAGCCCCGGCAGGAAGCCAGCCTCATCGGTCGTGCCGTGCGCGATGAGCGGAAGCCGCACGATCGAAGACCGCACTCCCTCCTCCGCGAGGCCAATTACAGCCCGTTCCACGACGTTACGAGCCCGCAGCGTGCCCTTGTACTCCTCCCCGCCGGGAAGGGCCGGGTCTTCCTCCGTCGCCGGCCGACCCAGACTCCCGGCCGAGCCGATACTGCCCGCCGCGACCAACGGCTTTCCGGTCCCTTCCAGTGCCTCGCCGTAGGCGAGCATGATCGGCAGCTCCGCGGCGGCCACGGCGTCGATCCCGCCGGACGGAAGCAGGTCTTGCCGATGCGCGACGTGGATGACGCCGTCGGAGTCCGCGGCCGCCTCCTTGAGCCCGTCGAGATCCTCGAGGCTGCCGCGACGCACCTTGGCGCCGAGCCCGGACAGTGTCGTCGCGGCCGTGTCCGACCGGGCCAGGCCGGTGACCTCGTGCCCGGCGGCGATGAGCTCGGGGATGATGTACGAACCGGAATGGCCGGTCCCGCCAGTGACGAAAACGTGCATGTGACTGTCCTTTTGGTGGTAGGTGGAGCGGCTGGTGCGGATGCGCTCAGCTGAGAATGTTGACGCCGAGGGAGAAGTTGGTGTGCTTGACGGAGTTGGCGACCAGACCTAGATGCAGCAGGGTGGCGTTCTCCAGTGCCCGCGCCATGGGCAGCTGACCGGCGTCCAACGGGCGCAGTCCCAGGCTCTCGACGAACGCCGACACGTGTGCCTTTGCCTGTGCGTCGTCGCCGGCGATGAATACGTCCACGGGGCGACCCTCGGATGGGCCGGCCGCCAAAACGTCGGCGGGCAGGGTGTTGAACGCCTTGACGACAAGGGCGCCGGCGGGGGCGGCCTTGGCGATCTCCTGCGCGCCGGAACTGCCCTCGGGGGTGACGAAGCCCGTGAGATCGGGGGTGATGGGGTTGGTGATGTCGACGATGACCTTGCCGTTTAGCGCATCCCCGTACTCGCTGACCACCACCGCCGCGCTGCCATACGGCACGGCGACGATGACGATGTCCCCCGCTGGGGCGGTGCCGACCGTCCCGACAGTGGCGCCGCCGAGCGCGGCGGCCCAGTCCTTGGCTTTGGCCGGGTTGCGGCCGATGATCTCGACTTCATGGCCACCTGCGATCGCGCGGCCGGCCAGGGCGCGTGCCATGTTTCCGGTGCCGATGATGCTGATGCTGCTCACGAGGCTTCTTTCGTGGATAGGATCGAAATTGGTTGACGGCTCCACCTTAGGCGATTTTGTAGATGAGTCAACCAATTGAGGAGAACGATGGAACCGAACTGGCTGAACGCGCGTGAAGACCGCGCCTGGCGGGCTTTCGTATACGCGCATCAACGGATCGAACTCCACCTGAACCGGCGCCTGCAGGAATCGGGCCTGTCCGGGGCCGACTATGAGGTCCTGGCGGTGCTCTCGTCTCTCGACGGGGACCGCATGCCCGCCCATGCCCTGTGCCAGACACTGGGTTGGGAGAAGAGCCGTCTCTCCCACCAGGTGCGGCGCATGCAGAACGACGGGCTGGTCAGCCGCGAGCCCAACCCCGACGACGCCCGCAGCACCATGGTCTGTCTGCTGCCGGCCGGCCGGGCCGCCATCGAGAAGGCGGCGCCCGGGCACGTGGAGGACGTCCGCCAGAACTTCATCGACCTGCTGTCGCCGGCTGAACTCGACATGTTCGCCGCCCTCAACGAACGAATCCTGCACCACCAAACCGAAGGTGACGGCTCCGCCGCTGAAGACGAGACCTCGTAGCCTTCGTGGGTGTGCCACTAACGGCGGCTACTTTCTGGCCCTGATCGCCTCGAACACACTCGGCCGAGAACGCCGGCCGGTCTTCCTCTGCTTCGCGGTACAGCTCGGCGGATACGTTGACGGGATTTCGGTGTGCGTCAGGGACATGAGAATTCCTCTGAATCATGGAGATGTGGGGCGTAGCGAGCTGAGCTCACAGTCGGGATAGTGACGGATTGGGCAGGATCGAACGTGACGTCCAGCACCGCGAGCACGACGGTCGTCCGCAATGCGGCGATCAGCATCACTTCGCCTTCCAAGTGCGGTTGCGGGTGAGCGGCTTCCTTGCGGCCTAGGCCGGGATGTATTGGAATGAAGTCATATTCACGGGAGGCGATGGGGCCTTTAGACCTCTCCCTTGGCCTAAGCCATCAGAGGTGCTCCTGCCGCCCGGCGCGGATGGGGCAAGCCGACACAGAATCTCATTGGGGACCTCTAACGGCGAGGAAGGGTCTTTCGACTCCATCGGCGTCGATTGCCCGCGCATAGGTTCATTCACTGAACCCCCAAGATCTCTGTCCTGCGAGACGGTAGGAGCTGTAAGCGATGACCATTTTCGATCAACCGGGTGCTGAAGGTTCGTTGATGTCCTTCCAGCCCCGCTACGACAACTACATCGGTGGTGAGTGGGTCGCGCCCATCCAGGGCCGCTACTTCGAGAACCCGACCCCGGTTACCGGCGAGGTCTTCTGCGAGGTCGCTCGATCCGAT
>NZ_JAVRQA010000270.1:0-3689 GCF_032161845.1 Mycobacterium sp. | reverse complement strand
TACCTCGACTTCGACAACATCGTCATCTCGCGGTACGACCAAGTGAACGGGCGCAGCTCGTTTCAACGCGACAAGACCAAGGGCCTTGAGGTCGACCGCCTGCAACGGGCCACGGTCGACGTCGGCGCGATCATCGACTTCGCCTCGTCCTTCGGCACTTTGGTGCTCACCCGTGCCTACGCCGACTGGTCGGCAGACGTCAACGCCGGATACCGCGGCCAGCTCGTCGGTCGCGCCGTCGACCTGGTGCAGCTCTTCCCCGCCGCGGCGTACGGCAAGAACGGCGCCGACATCCGGCTTGCCGTCGACGCCGTCGAGGACATGTTCCGCCTGCCCGACCTGACCCACGTGGTGATCGTCGCCGGCGACTCCGACTACATCGCGCTCGCGCAGCGCTGCAAGCGGTTGGGCCGTTACGTCGTCGGCATCGGGGTGGCAGGCTCGTCGAGCCGGTCGCTGGCCGCCGCGTGCGACGACTTCGTCATCTACGACGCGCTGCCCGGCGTCCCGGTCTTCGAACCCGACGAGCCGGACACCGACAAGGGCGAGCCGGAGCCCGAACCCAAGAAGCGCGCCCCGCGTCGCCGAGCGACGAGGCCCCAGGCCGTCGAGGAGGAACCCGAGGCGCCCGACCCACAGACCGCCGCGACCGGACTGCTCGAGCGGGCGCTACGCATCGGGCTCGAGAAGGACGACGTCGACTGGCTGCACAACTCCGCGGTGAAGGCTCAGATGAAGCGGATGGACCCGTCGTTCTCCGAAAAGTCCTTGGGATTCCGGGCTTTCAGCGACTTTTTGCGGTCGCGTTCCGACATCGTGGAGCTCGACGAGAGCTCCACGACGCGGATGGTGCGGTTGAAGGGTTAGGCGATCGTCTGGACGAGCGAGGGCTTCATGGCGTCCAGCTGAGAACCCCAGTACCCCCAGCTGTGCGTGCCGTTCGGCGGGAAGTTGAACGTTCCGTTCGACCCGCCCGCACCGGTGTAGGCGTTCTGGAACGCGACGTTGCTGTCCCTGGTCAGGCCCTCCAGGAAGGTGGCGGGCAGATCGGCGCCGCCGAGTTCGTTGGGCGTGCCGTTACCGGTGTAGACGTAGATCCGGGTGCCGTTGGCGGCGATCCGGCCCGCCTGCAGCGTCGGATCGTTGCGCTGCCAGTCCGGTCCGCCGCCGGGGCCCCACATGGCGCCCGCGTCGAAGCCGCCCGAATCGCGCATCGCGAAGCCGACCAGTGTCGGCCAGACGCCGTCGGAGAGGTGCTCGAATCCCGACAGCGAACCGGCGAACTTGAAGTTGCCGGGGTGATACGCCGACAGGATCAGCGCGGCGCTTCCCGACATCGACAGCCCGACGACGGCATTGCCGGACGGCGAGATGCCCTTGTTGGCCGACAGGTAGGCAGGCAGCTCCGAGGTCAGGAACGTCTCCCAGTTGTAGGTCTGGGTCTGGCCGTTGCCGACGGCGGGTTGCTCCCAGTTGGTGTAGAAGCTGGACATGCCGCCGACGGGCATCACCACCGACACGCCCGACTGGTAGAACTTCTCGAACGCGTTGGTCTCGATGTCCCAGCCGCTGTTGTCGTCGCGGGCGCGCAGGCCGTCGAGCAGGTACACGGCGTGGGAGCCGCCGGGCTGGAAGCGGACCAGGACGTTGCGACCCATCGCCGCCGACGGCACCATCAGGTCCTCGACCGGTAGCCCCGAGCGGGAGTACGCGCTCGCGGTCGCCGAGCCGCCGACGACGCCGATCAACCCGGGCAACACCGCGGCGACGACGGTGGCGACGGCGATCCGCCGCCACGTGTCGCGGATTCTTGGAACGAATGTCATTTGTCACGCCAATCTGTTTTCGCTGTAACCCAATAGTCGGCCTGAAGTGCGAGCCTGTTACCCGTACGAGCCGGTCATACCTGTGAATCTGCTGGATAAGCATGCCCGCAAGCCGATTCACCCAGCTCAGCGCGATGCGTCGGCGCGTCCTACGCATATGTCATGCTCGCAATGAACGCTTCTGAAACAACCCGATCACGAACCTGGCACGCCCCGCGTCGCCCGGTGCGAAGGATCGCTGTGAACCACCTACCATGGGGTCTCGTCTTCTAGTCGGTGCTGAAATCTATGGAGTGTTGTTGACGTCTACTCGTCGTGCCCGTGGGACCTGGTTGGCCGCATCCTTCGCGGTGCTGGCCGTACTCGGTGGCGTCCTCGTCAGCGGATCAGAAAGGTGCGTGCACGGTTGCCAGGTGCTCGCCGCACCACGCAACCTGGCTGAGGCGGAGCCGCCGGTGCCCACGTCGACGCCTGCTGCGCTGTCGGTCACGCCGATGCCCGCCGCCGACGGAGTCAATCCAGCGGGACCGGTACTCGTCACCGCGACGAGCGGCACCATCACCGACGTCACCATGACCAACGACAGCGGCAAGGTCATCCCCGGGGTGCTGACGCCCGATCGCACGGTGTGGAAGCCGACGAGCCAGCTCGGATACGGCCGCACCTACAAGATGACGATCGCCGCGCGCGGGCCAAGCGGCATGCCGTCGCGCGAGGTGTCCAGTTTCAGCACGGTGTCCCCGAGCAGCCAGACGCAGGTCTACCTCGACCGCGCGGGCGGTGACCTGCTCGAGGACGGTGCCACCTACGGCATCGGCATGGTGGTGGTCGCCCACTTCGACGAGGCCATCGACAACAAGGCCAACGCCGAACGGCACCTCTCGGTCACCACCAACCCGCCGGTGCCGGGGTCGTGGTACTGGGTCGACGACCAGAATGCCCACTGGCGACCCGAGAAGTATTACGCGCCAGGCACTTCCGTCACCGTCGACGCGAACCTGTACGGCACGCCGCTGGGTGACGGTCTGTACGGCGCGGAGGACGAGCACACGACGTTCAAGATCGGTGACGCGCACGTGTCGGTCGCCGACGACACCACGCACATGGTCAGCGTCTTCGACAACGGCAAGCTGGTCCGCACCATGCCGACGTCGATGGGGATGGGCGGCACGCAGACCATCGGCGGCACCACGCTCTCGTTCTTCACCCCACCAGGCGTCTACACCGTCCTCGACAAGGCGAACCCGGTGGTCATGGACTCCTCGACGTTCGGGCTGCCGATCGATTCCCGCCTCGGGTACAAGGAGTCCATCGCCTATGCCACCCGAATCAGCGTCGACGGCATCTACCTGCACCAGCTCAACTCGACGGTCTGGGCGCAGGGCAACACCGACACCTCGCACGGCTGCCTGAACCTCAACGGCGAGAACGCCGCCTGGTTCTTCGGCTTCGCGGTGCCCGGCGACGTCGTCGAGGTGCGCAATACCGGCGGCAAGCCACTGCAGATCTGGCAGAACGGCGACTGGTCCGTGCCGTGGGATCAGTGGTTGAAGGGCAGCAAGATCACCTAGCTCGGGACCCGGTGCGCGTACGCGGTCAACTCTCCAACGAAGCCCGTCGGGAACCGCAGCGAACCCTTCTGCGTCCGTCGCAGAAACCCCACCGCCGCCCGCGCCGACAACGGTTTTCCGGGGAACTCGAGGAAGTCCACCAGCGGCGGCCGGGGCTCCCACACTGGCCACGGCCCGACGTCGCCGACGTGCACGACGCCGTCGAGTTCCGCCCATGCCGCCCGCCGCGACCACTTCACGCCGTTCCACGGCGGGTCCGCCGAACAGTCGTACCGTCCGGGTTGCGCGAGCC
>NZ_JAVRQA010000269.1:0-3476 GCF_032161845.1 Mycobacterium sp. | reverse complement strand
GCTGGACAACGCATGCACACGAATGATTGACCGCCTGGTCGCTGCGCTCAATCGCGAGGCTTGGAGTGAAGTCGAGCAGCTCTGCGCACCCGACATCGACGTCGAGAGTCGGCGAAAGTTCATCACGTTCACACGCGATGACCTCTTCTCGGGCGACTGGCTGCAGGACATACGGCGACTTTCGCGCGAAGCGGGCGACATCAATTACCGTCACGGGGTTGTTGCCGTACGAGGTGAGCGCCTGGCTCTGATCCGACTGCAACTGGGAACCGCTGACGTGAGCCACGGAGCACCACAATCTGAGATGCTTCAGCTAGTAGGTCTCGATTCTTCAAGCCACATGGGGCTTGCGGTGTGGTTCGACGTCGACGACATGGACGCCGCGATCGCCGAACTGGACGCCGCGCATGCCCGGTTCGAGGCGCGGCATCCGCGAGCGCCGATCGAGAACGTGGCGAGCCGGGTGGATGCAAAGTTCAACGCGCTCTTCACAGACAGGCGATTTGACGAAATCGGCGCGCTGTTCACCGAAAGCCTTCGGGTCGAGGACCGGCGCCGAGGACTCCACCGCATAGGTACCGACCGAGCCACTGAGCTCGCGGAGCTACGGGCGGTCGCCGACCTCGGGATTGAGACCATCGCGTCAGATGTCATTGCGATCCGCGGCGACTTCCTCGCACTAGTTCTTTTCCGGGTACAGACCCCCCAGGCATTCACCGCCGAATTTCTTCGCCTCGTCGAGGTCGATTCAAGCGAACGGGTCGTGACGGGCATCTTCTTCGATCCCGATGACATCGATGCCGCCTTCGCCGAACTCGAGGCGCGATATCTCGCCGGCGAAGCGGCAGCGCACGCACACACCTGGTCGGTCATCGCGGGCACCTATGCCGAGTTCAACCGGCATGACGGCGACCCGTCGAGCGCGGTGAACGTCGACAACCGTCGGGTCGCACGATTCGCGCCTGGTGACTTGACCGCCGCCAACACGAAAGACCTCATGCCGAACCTGCGCGTTTACGTAGAACGCGTGCATCGGCTCGGCGATCGTGGAGCGGTCGTCACTTTTCAGTCCTCTGCCACCTCTCAAGGAGGCTTTGAAGCCGAGTGGAGGACGGTCCACGTTCAAACGGTAGCGGGCGACCTGATGGACCGAAACGAAATGTTCGACGAGGCAGACCTCGACACGGCAATCGCAAGATTCGACGAGTTGAGCCGACCGACGCTGCAGTTGGAAAACGCGGCCAGTCGCGCCATCGAGCGCTTCTTAGTGTTCTTCGCCGCAGCGGACTGGGATGCCATCGCAGACACGTTTACCGCCGACTATTCGTACGACGACCGGCGACGGGTGGTGAACGCCGGCACGCGACAGGGTCCAACCGCGGCAGTGGAGGACTTGCAGTCGGCCGCCGCCGTCGGCATCACGGACGCGACATCGACCGTTATTGCGACCCGAGGTGCGTATCTCGCCCTCACCCGTTCGCACTGGTCGGTTGCAGACCAGCGACCCGAGCCGTTCCGCATGGATGTCCTACAGGTCACCGAGGTCGACGCCGACGAGCGGGTCGTGGCGTCCGTGGCGTTCGACCCCGACGATCTCGACGCCGCGTTCGCCGAACTCGAAATGCGCTACCTCGCAGGTGAAGCAGCGGCGAACTCGGACGCGTGGTCGGTAGTCGCGTGTTCCTTCGCCTCCTTCAACCGGCACGAAGTCCCTAGTGCGGACTGGCCCACGATCGACCGCCGGCGAGCTACACCATTCGAACCCAGCGACATGACCCCGTCCATCCGCTCTATCTGGGACCTCACACCAGACCTCAGCATCCACATCGAGACGGTGCATCGGCTCAGCAATTCTGGTGCCGTGATCACTCATAACGGCCGCGGGTCCTCACGAGAGGGCTTCGACGCCGAGTGGCGGGCGATCGATCTCTTGATGGTCGAGGGCGACCGGATCAATCGCTGTGAAATCTTCGACGAGGCAGACCTCGACGCTGCGCTCGCTAGGTTCGACGAGCTCACGCACCGAGCGCCGCGGCTGGAAAACGCGGCATGCCGAGCGGGCGACCGCTATCTGGAGCAATTCGCGGCCCACGACTGGAACGCAATGGCCGAGATGCTGGCCGACGACTTTTCGAGTAACGATCGTCGTCGAGTCGTGGGCGCGGGCGTCCGACTAGGTCGAGATGCGGAAATCGCGTCCATGCGGGCAGTTTCCAACGTCGGGTTGACCAACGCTCGTCAGACCTGTTTTGCGGAACGCGGGGGGCGTCTCTCCCTCAGCCGTATCCGCTTCTCGGGCCGCAATCACGGTCCAGAGGCTGTCATCATCGACGGACTCGTCGTCGTCGAGCTCAACGCCGACAATCGGATCGCGGCGTCAGTCGTCTTCGACCTCGACGACGTCGATGCCGCCTTCGAGGAACTCGACGCCCGATACCTCGCCGGCGAAGCGGCCGACTATGCGCACATCTGGTCGGTCATCGCGGCGGCATACGCCTCGTTCAACCGGCGCGAGCTCCCCGCGACGACCCGAGACTGGGTCAACGTCGACCACCGGCGAGCGGTAGCGTTCGCCCCCGGCGAGATGAGCGCGTTCACCCGTGCTGCATGGGATCTCACGTCGCACCTGGACTCCTACATCGAGACGGTGCACCGGCTGAGCAACCTCGGTGCTGTTGTCACCCACGCCTCTCTGGGCGCCTCGCAAGAGGTGTTCGCCGCCGAGTGGCGCGAAATTGGCCTCTTTACCGTCGAAGGCGACCTGATCAGTCGCTTCGAGGTGTTCGACGAGGCAGACATCGGCGTCGCACTCGCGAGGTTCGACGAACTCACGCATTCAGTACCGCGGCTGGAAAATGCGGCAAGCCGGGTGTACGAGCGCTTCTTGACGTACTTCGCGGCACGTGACTGGGCCGCCACAGCTGAGATATTGGCCGACGACATTTCCACCGATGACCGTCGTCGGGTGGTGAATGCCGGCCTCCGGCGGGGTCGGGCGGCCGCGATCGCCGAAGTTTTGGCCATCGCCGAGGTCGGGATCGCGAACGTAGCGTCGACAGTCATTGCGACCCGCGGGCGGCGCCTAGCCCTCAGTCGTGAACGTTTCTCGGTCCGAGACCAGGGTCCCGAGGGGTTCGACGCTGAGGTGCTTGGCATCGTCGAGATCGACGCTGACGAGCGGATCGTGGCACGCGTTTCATTCGATCTCGACGACATCGACGCCGCCTTCGAGGAACTCGATGCCCGATACCTCGCCGGTGAAGGGGCCGCCCATGCGCACACGTGGTCGCTCATCGCACAGTCCTTCACCGCGCTCAATCGGCACGAAATGCCCGCGACGACAACGGACTACGTCATCGTCGACCACACGCTGCAGAACGAGGCGAGCGGTTTGGCGGGGTCGCTGCATGCCTCGTGGGAGCTCACGCCGGAACTCCGCATGTACGTCGAGGCCGTGCATCGGCTGAGTGACGAAG
>NZ_JAVRQA010000268.1:0-5324 GCF_032161845.1 Mycobacterium sp. | reverse complement strand
CTGAACCGATGAGTGCCGAAGATCTCGAGAAGTACGAAACCGAGATGGAGCTCTCGCTGTACCGCGAATACAAGGACATCGTTGGGCAGTTCAGTTACGTCGTGGAGACCGAGCGCCGGTTCTACCTCGCCAACAGCGTCGAGCTGGTCCCGCGCAACGCCGACGGAGAGGTCTATTTCGAGCTCCGGCTGGCCGACGCGTGGGTGTGGGACATGTACCGCCCCGCTCGCTTCGTCAAGCAGGTCCGCGTGATCACCTTCAAGGACGTGAACATCGAAGAGGTCGAGAAGCCCGAGCTCCGGCTGCCCGACTGACGCGATGAGCACCGAGGATCGGACCCACGTCGCCGTCGTCACCGGCGCCAGTCGTGGCGCGGGCCGCGGCATCGCCACCGCGCTGCTGGGTGCAGGCTGGCGGGTTTATCTGACCGGCCGCACGGTGACCGATACCGGCGACGGTGGCATTCCGGTAGTAGTGGACCATCGCGACGACGCCGAGGTCGCGGCGTTGTTCGACCGAGTCGGGGACGAATGCGGCGCGCTCGACCTCCTCGTCAACAACGCGGCCGCAGTCCACGACGAGCTGACAAGCCCGAAACCGTTCTGGGAGAAGCACCTTGCGCTTGCCGACGTGCTCGACGTCGGATTGCGGTCGGCCTACGTGGCGTCCTGGTACGCCGCGCCGCTGATGGTCCGGGCACAACGCGCGCTCATCGCGTTCACGTCGTCGCCGGGTTCGGTGTGCTACATGCACGGGCCTGCGTACGGAGCCCAGAAGGCAGGCATCGACAAGTTGGCGGCCGACATGGCCGTCGACTTCGCCGACACGGGTGTCGCCACCATCTCCATCTGGATGGGCATCTTGTTGACGGAGAAGCTTTGCAGCGCGTTCGACGGGCACCCGGAGGCGTTGGCCAAGACCGCCGAACATGCCGAGACCCCCGAGTTCACGGGACGCGTCATCGATGCGTTGTACCGGGATCCGGGGCTAGCCGAACTCAGCGGGCAGACGGTCATCGGCGCCGAACTCGCGACGCGATACGGCATCACCGACTCCGGCGGTCGTCGACCGCCGTCGCATCGGGACACGCTCGGTGCCCCGCGGACACCGTCGTCGGTGATCGTTCGCTGACGTAGAACTGGACCGGCTCAGGACTCGATGCCCCTTGCGCGATCTTCGTAGGCCTTGCGCGCGGCGTTGTCGACGTCGTCGAGGAAGACGTGCTCCAAACCGAGCTTGCGAGCGATGAATTCGCCGGTCGACTTCGGGATGAACTTCATCGACGCGACGACCAAACCCGCGGTCCTGGTGACCGCGACCCGCCCCACCGGCTTCGTGATGAGCGCGACGATCGCGTTGGCAATGTCCTCGGGCTCGGCGTTCTTCAGCAGCTTCGCCCCTGACGTACCCGCGACGAGGTCAGTGTTGGTGAACGTTGGGAGCACCGAAGAGAAGTGGACGCCGGTGCCGCGGTGCTCGATGCGCGCCGAGTCGGTGAACCCCAGTACGGCGTACTTGCTCGCGCAATACGTCGCGAGTCCGGGTGTCGGGCTTTCCCCCGCGAGTGACGCGATGTTGATCACGTGGCCGCTGCGGCGCGGAACCATCCTCTCGGCGGCCAGCTTGCTGCCAAGGATGACGCCGTAGACGTTGATGTCGAGGATGCGACGAGTCACCCTGTCGGGTTCGTCGATCAGCTTGCCCGCAGGCATGATTCCCGCGTTGTTGATCAGCACGTCCAACGGGCCGAGTTGGCGTTCCACGTCATCGAGGAAGGCTGCGAACGATTCCGGATCGGTCACGTCGAGCTTGCCGTAGACCTCCAGTCCGAGACCGGTCGCAGACTCCTTCAACTTGGCTTCGTCGACGTCGCCGATGGCAACCTTGGCGCCGAGGCCGTGGAGGGCCGTGGCGGTGGCGAACCCGATTCCCCTTGCCCCGCCGGTGATCACGATGACCTTGTCGCGGATCGCGTCGTTCCCCGTCATTTTGGTCTCCCCGTCATTTCAGTTTCCCTTTCGATGAACTGCAGAACGTGTCGTGCCAGCGTGGACGGGTCGTCGAGTTGGGGACAGTGTCCCGAATCCGGCAGGACGACAAGGGTGCTGGCCGGTACCGATTCGTGCAGTCGCTGGCTGGCGTGCACCGGGATGATGCGGTCCTTGCGGCCGTGGATAACCAGCAGCGGACATCTGACGTGTTCCGAGTCGTAGCCACCGGCGGTCTCGAGTGCGACCGCGCGGGCATCTCCGAGCAACGTGCGAAGGCGCGCCGGGTCGGAGGCTTGGACGGTGAAGCGGGCGAGTACGTCGGGATCGGCCAGCGTCGGATCGGCGTACAGAAATCGCGCGATGGTGCGGCGAATGGCGCGGTGGTACAGGTCTTTCGGGATCGGCATCCGATGGTCCAGCACCCGAAAGGGATCGGCCCGCCCACGGCCGAGTCGCATCAACCAGTGCGATGCGAGGATGGGCTCGTCGACGGCGATGGCGCCACGGACGTCGCAGGACCCGCGTGCTGCGGCCCGCACGGACACGCAGGCTCCCAACGAGTTCCCCATCAGGATGACGGGCCCAGTATCGGCGACCATGGCGTCGACGAAGGCGTCGAGCTGCGGCATGATCGGGCCCGGTTCGCGTGGCTCCGCCCGACCAAAACCGGGCATGTCGACCGCAAAGGCGGCCCGACCGGCCGCGCCCAATTCGGTCAGCACATCCCGCCACGTTTCGGCGCCATCGGCGAATCCGTGTAGCAAGGCGATCGGTGGTCCGTCGCCGGCGACGGACAGCCGCCGGGTATGCACACCGCCGAAGCAGACCCGGTCCTCGGTGATCATCTGACCGGTCCATCGTCAGTGGTCGCGAGAAGCCCGGCGCCGATGGCAACCATCGCGGACTCGACGTCGGTGCTCTCGCGTACCGACGGAATGAGGGCGATGTCGTTCATCACGGTTTGCGCGGCCTGCACCCGGATCCGGGCGGTGACGGCGTCCCATTGCGGGTGCACTTCGCGCAGTAGGTTGACCCACTCGGCGATGTAGGCGTACTGGGCGGCTCGGGTGCGGTGACGTTCCGGTTCGGGGAGGTGTCCGGCTTCCGAGACCAGCACCGCGATGAGATGAGGATTGTCGAGGACGAATGCGCAGTAGCCAGCGAGCAGGCGGTTGAGCCCGTCACGTGGATCCGAGGCCGCGGCGAAGGCGCGGTTCATGTCCATCCGAAGCCACTCGTCGCCGCGCAGCATGGCGGCGACCAAGATGTCCGACTTGGCTGGGAAGTGGTTGTAGACACTTGGCCCGGCGATACCGACACTGGCGCCGATGTCCTCGGTGCTCACCCCGCTGAAACCGTTGGCCGCGAACAGTTTCGTTGCCTCGGTCAGGATCTTCTCGCGGCGGGACCGGGTGAGCAGGGTCGGCGGCGCTGCGTTCCGTGCCGATTTCGATTCGAGTGGCGCGATCGGGGTGTCGATCGCCGTGGCGATGAGTTCGCCGAGCAGGGTGGTGAATACCGGTTCGGGCAAGGTCAGGTTGTGAAAGGACACGCTCGTCGCGACCGCGAGTCCCGACCAGGCCAGCAACTGGGTCTGGGCGGAGCTGAGTCCGGGTCGTCGCGTATGCACATAGGCGGCGAACCGGTGGCCGATCCGACTGACCGCGGCCTGAATCTCCGCCCGGTCGGCGGGGGCGAGCTGACGCGCCTCGCGTTGCCACAAAACCCCCACGGTGCGGTGCGCGAGCACCGCCGAGGCCAACGCGTGCGCCACGTCGGGAGGCTGGGCGTTCTCGGCCGCGGTAATGGCGTCGTCGAGGGTGTTCAGCGCGTCACCCACCACGGCTGCGAGCAGGTCTTGCTTGCCGCTGAAATGCCGGTACAGTGCCGACGGACCGATGGCGACGGCTTCGGCGACGTCGCCCATGCCGACCGCCGCGTATCCGTTGCGGGAGAACAGCTCCGTTGCGGCGTCGAGGATGAGCTGCCTGCGGTTGGCGGGGCGGGTCCCGCGCGCTGGCGGGGCAACGGATCGCTGAGCCGGTCCTGCCATCATCAGGACACCTGGTTCCCAGAGTCGTCCCAATACTGTTTGCGGAGTTCGCGTTTGAGGATCTTGCCGGCGCCAGACATTGGTAGCGCGTCGACGAAGTCGACACTGCGGGGCGCCTTGTAACCGGCGATCAGCTTCTTGCAGTGCGTGCGAATCTCGTCGGCGGTTGCCTGTCGGCCGGGAAGCAGGACCACGACGGCGTGTACGCGCTCGCCCCAGTCGGGGTCGGGCACCCCGATCACCGCGCACGCCGCCACGGCCGGATGGCCGGCCAGCGCATTCTCCACCTCGGCGGAATACACGTTCTCACCGCCGGTGATGTGCATGTCCTTGATCCGGTCGACGATGAAGATGTACCCGTGCTCGTCCATCCGGCCGCCGTCGCCGGTGTGCATCCACCCGTCACGGATCGCAGCGGCCGTGTCGTCCGGCCGGTTCCAATAGCCGAGCATGACGTTGTCGCCCCGCGCGACGATCTCGCCGACCTCGCCGGGCGGTACCTCGTTGCCTCCTGGGTCGACGATGCGGACCTCGACGTGCGGTGCCGCGCGGCCCGCCGCCCGGCACAGGGCCGGGTCGTCGTGATCCTCCGCGGTCAGGATTGCCACGACCGGAGCCATCTCGGTCATGCCGTAACCCTGCGTGAAGCCGGCCGTGGGAAATACCTTGCGGGCCCGCTCGAGCAGCGCCTGCGAGATCGGGGAGGCGCCGTAGGTCAGGTGCACCAGGCTGGACATGTCGCTGTCCGCGGTGTTCGGATCATCGACCAGCATCTGGATCATCGTCGGCACCAGCAGGGCGTCCGTGACCGCGTGCTCCGAGATCGCCGTCGCGACGTCTGACGGAGAGAACATCGGCACGATCACATGGGTCGAGCCGACGAGACATCCACAGGTCCACGCACCAATGGCCGCGAGGTGGAACATCGGCGCCGCGTGCAAGAGCCGCCCGCCGGGCGAGACCATCTGACCCGAGGCGAGGCCGCCCAAGGCTGAGGTGAGCACGTTGTCGTGGGACAGCATGACGCCCTTGGGATGACCAGTGGTGCCGCCGGTGTAGAACACGCCGAGCAGCTGGGCACCCCCGGTTCGGGTGTCTTCGACCGGCGCGTGCTCCGAGATCAAGGCCTCGTAGCTCAGCGCGCCTACGGGCAGATCGCCGTCACCGCAGTGGATTACGGTCGCCAGGCCCGGAAACTGTTCCCGCAGCGCGGGAATTACTGGTGCGAAGGCGTCGTCGACGAATAGCACCCGGGTGTCGGAATCGACCAGCGAGTAGGC
>NZ_JAVRQA010000267.1:0-11524 GCF_032161845.1 Mycobacterium sp. | reverse complement strand
GTGGGTGAACTCCTCGAACGATCGCTCGATGAGTCCGGCTGCGGCAGCCTGGTATTCGGTGACCGCCGCGACGACCCGATCCGAACTCATACCCGAACACTAGTTCGAACCACCGACAAGACACCCGCGCTTGGGACACCTGAAACCAAAGTGACACAAGAGATTTAGGGTCAGTGTCGAGCGTCTTGCGAGCCCTTCAGCTTCGCGTCGTGACCGCCAGTACGGCGTCGGCCAACTCCGGCCTGCAGACGACCAGATCCGGTAGCAGGACGTCGGCCTGGTTGTACTTGAGCGGTGAGCCATCGAGGCGCGAGGTGAACAGGCCCGCTGCGCGCGCCACCGCGACCGGTGCGGCCGAGTCCCACTCGTACTGTCCGCCCGCGTGAACGTAGGCGTCCGCGACGCCTTGCACCACAGCGGCGACCTTCGCTCCTGCCGAACCCATTTCGACCAGAGTGCCGTTCAAAGCCTCGCGGACGGCAAGTGCGATGGCCGGCGGTCGGGTGCGGGAGACGACGATGCGCGGTGCGGCGGGGGCCGCGGGTGGCGGCGGCACGTCGGGGGTCGCCAACGTCACGCCTTGAGCGGGCAAGGCGACCGCGCCGGCGACCAGTTCGCCCGCCTGCCACAGCGCCACGTGCACCGCCCAGTCTTCGCGACCGAGTTCGGAGAACTCCCTGGTTCCGTCGAGAGGGTCGACGATCCACACCCGATCGGCATGCAGCCGTTGCGAGTTGGCCTTCTCCGCCTCGGTCGCCTCCTCGGACAGCACCGCGTCGTCGGGCCGTTCGGTGGCGAGTGCCTCCATCAGGAAGGCGTGAGCGCGCTTGTCCCCGGCGTCCTTTCGCTCCGCGGCGGTGGCATCGGCCAGCTCGATGCGAACTTGCAGCAGCAGCTCCCCGGCTTCGGTCGCGAGGCGAGCCGCGAGATCGTGGTCGGTCACTCCTTCGCGTCGATCATGTCGATGACGTGCTGGGCCAATTCCTCGACGTCGCAGTCCGGGGTCAACCGCAGATCCGGCCTCTTCGGCCGCTGGTACGGACTGTCGATTCCGGTGAAGTGCGTGATCTCTCCCGCTCGCGCCTTCGCATAGAGCCCCTTGGGATCTCGGCGCTCGCAGTCCTCCAGCGGCGTATCGCAGAACACCTCGAAGAAGTCGTACCCCTGATCGGTGTGGACCTTGCGGGCCAACGCGCGATGCTCCTCCAGTGGGCTGATGGCAGGCACCAGCACGATCTGTCCGGAGTCCGCCAGCAGCGTCGCGATGTGCGCCAGCCTACGCAGGTTCTCGGCCCGGTCGGCCATCGTGAATCCGAGGTCCGCGTTGAGCCCGTGGCGCAGGTTGTCGCCGTCGAGAACATATGCGGGACGACCACTTTCGAGCAGTTTCTGCTCGACGAGCATGGCGACCGATGACTTGCCCGAGCCGGACAGCCCGGTGAACCACACCGTGCTTCCGCGAGACAGCCGGTCTTCGGCGGTGACCAGATTCTGATGCCGCACCGCATTCGGGGTGGCCGTGCGCGTCGCGGCCGGGGTGGTGTCGCGCACCATGCCCGCGGCGACGGTGCCGTTGGTGTCGGGATCGATCAGGATGAACGACCCGATGGCGGCATTGCGGGAGTACTCGTCGAGCAACAGCGGCACCTGCGTCCGCAACGTGATGCGGCCGAGTTCGTTGATCTTCAACGCCGTTGCGCTCTTGTCGCGGTGCAGCGTGTTCACGTCGAGACGGTAGTCCAGCGCCGTCACCTTGGCGCGGGTCGTGCGCGTGGTGTGCTTGATGACGTAGTCGCGACCGGGTTCGAGCGCCGCCTCGTCGGCCATCCAACACACCGTGGCGTCGAAGTCCTGCGTCACGTGCGGCTGGTTGTTGGGCCGCGCAATCATGTCACCGCGCGAGATGTCGATGTCGTCGGCCAGGCTGATCGACACGGCCATCGAAGCGAACGCCTCGGTGAGTGGTCCTGCCGGACCCTCGATTTCGGTGATGTGGCTGGTCTTGCCTGCGGGCAGCACCACGACTTCGTCGCCGGTGCGCATCACGCCGCTGGCGATGGTGCCCGCGTAGCTGCGGTGGTCGGCGTGGTCGTGCGTCTGCGGCCGGATGACGTACTGCACGGGAAACCGGACGTCGACCAGATTGCGGTCACCGGCGATGTAGACCTCTTCGAGGTGCGACAGCAGTGCGGGACCCTCGTACCAGGGCGAGGCATCCGACTTGGTGACCACGTTGTCGCCGTTGAGCGCCGACAGCGGAATGGTCGTCACGTCGTGAATGTCGAGACGGGCAGCGAACTCGTGGAAGTCGTCGCGAATCTTCTCGAATCGCGCCTGATCCCAGTCGACGAGGTCCATCTTGTTCACCGCCAACACGATGTGCTGGATGCCGAGCAGCGACGCGAGGAAGGCATGCCGTCGCGACTGCTCCAGCAGTCCGTGGCGCGCGTCGACCAGGACGATCACCAACTGCGCCGTCGACGCGCCCGTCACCATGTTCCTGGTGTACTGCACGTGCCCGGGAGTGTCCGCGATGATGAATTTCCGCTTGGCGGTGGCGAAGTAGCGGTAGGCGACGTCGATCGTGATGCCCTGCTCCCGCTCGGCACGCAAGCCGTCGGTCACCAGGGCGAGGTCGGTGTAGTCGTGTCCGCGTTCCTTCGACGTGCGCTCGACCGCGGCCAGCTGGTCCTCCATGACGGCCTTGGAGTCGAAGAGCAGCCGTCCGATCAGGGTCGACTTGCCGTCATCCACCGAACCGGCAGTCGCCAGCCTGAGCAACGTCGCCATCAGAAATACCCCTCGCGCTTGCGGTCTTCCATGCCTGCTTCGGAAATTCGGTCATCGGCGCGGGTGGCGCCGCGTTCGGTCAGCCGCGAGACCGCGGTCTCGGCGATCACCTCGGACACCGTGGCCGCCGTCGATTCGACGCAACCGGTGCACGTGACGTCGCCAACCGTGCGGAACCGCACGACCTTCTCGATAATCGGTTCGTCCTTGCGGGGTTGCAGGTACTTGTGGACGGCCAGGAGCATGCCGTCACGCTCGAAGACCTGGCGCTCGTGCGCGTAGTAGATCGACGGCAGCTTGATCTTCTCCGCTCCGATGTAGGACCAGATGTCGAACTCGGTCCAGTTCGAGATCGGGAACGCCCGGATGTGCTCACCCTTGTGGTGGCGCCCGTTGTACAGGTTCCACAGTTCGGGGCGCTGAGCCTTTGGATCCCACTGGCCGAATTCGTCGCGGAAGCTGAACACCCGCTCCTTGGCGCGGGCCTTCTCCTCGTCGCGCCGGGCGCCACCGAAGGCGGCGTCGAACTTGTTCTCCCGGATGGCCCGCAGCAGCGTGAAGGTCTGCATCGGGTTGCGCGACGGGATGGTCTCGACGACGCGGCCGGCATCGATGTCGTCCTGCACCTTGGCGACGATGAGCCGCGCACCGGACTCCGCGACGAGCTCGTCGCGGACCTGCAGCACCTCATCGAAGTTGTGACCGGTGTCGACGTGCATCACGGGAAACGGCAGCCGACCGGGCCGAAAGGCCTTCAGCGCGAGGTGCAGCATGACGATGGAGTCCTTGCCGCCGGAGAACAGCAGCACCGGCTTCTCCAGCTCCGCGGCGACCTCACGGATGATGTGGATGGCCTCGGCCTCCAACGATCGAAGGTGACTCAGTTCGTACTTGCCCGCGGTTCGGTCGAGCTCCTGCGCCGTCGTCATGACTTCCTCTTTAAGTGGGTAGAGTTAGCCAGAATTGCAATCATGCCCAGGAATGTATCCGGGCAGGCAGTCTCGTGTCAACGATCCGCTGGTCGACGAACGCCCGAACTACGGCGTGATCACCGCTCGACCGCGGATCTTGCCGTGGTGCAGCCGGTCGTACGCCTCGGCGGCGCGCGCGAGGGGGAAGTGCTCGACGAGCATCTTCAGCTTCCCCGCTCGAGCAAGTGCGATCACCTCGAGCAGTTCCGGGATCGACCCCCAGAACGGTGACGCCACCGAGCATTCGTGCGGCGGGCTGGAGAAGCTGACCGGCAACGTGGCCTTGCCGACACCGACGATCGTGAGATGACCGAGCACCCTGGCCACCTGCGCCGCCATGCTCAGCGTCGGACCGACACCGACGAGGTCCAGCACGAGTTCGGCACCTTGGCCCCTGGTGATGTCCTTGATGCGGGTGACCGCCTCATCGCCGGAGATCAGGACCTCGTCGGCGCCGAAGCCCTTGGCGACCTCGAGCTTGTCGGGTGACGTGTCCACCGCGACAACGGTTGTCGCGCCGCTCAGCGCCTTCAACACCTGGATGGCCATCTGTCCGAGTCCACCCGTACCGATCACCACTGCGGTCGAACCGGGCCCGAGCAGATGCACCGAACGCTTCACGGCGTGGTAACTGGTCAGGCCCGCGTCGGACAGTGGCGCCGCGTCGCGAGGATCCAAATCTCCCAATGGGATCAAATAGCGTGTGGACGGGACGATCAGATATTCGGCCATGCCACCATCGGTGCCACCGAGTCCCCCGGGGCTCGGCTTCCCGGGCGTCTGGCAATAGTTCTCCATGCCCTGTCGGCAGTTCATGCACAGCCCACAGCCCCACGGCCCGTAGACGATGACGGCATCGCCGGGCGCGAAGCCCGTCGCTCCCGAGCCCAAAGCCTCGACCCAGCCGGCATTCTCGTGCCCGAGGGTGAACGGCAGCGCGAACGGCTGTGACCCCGAGGGCGCCTCAAGCAGGTGAAGGTCCGAGTGGCAGGCACCTGCTCCGCCGACCTTGATCAGCACCTCCCCCGGGCCCGGCTCGGGGACCGGCACGTCCCGAAGTTGGCCCGGCTGTTGCCATTCGACGAACTGGAAAGCCTTCATGGCCGACCTAGTCTGTCCCAATCCGGTCGAACTCGACCTCGAGGTGCAACGGACCCCGGAACACCTGATTCACCCGGTAGGGCGGTGGGTCGACGACGAGGCGCGGGTTGTCGACGCGCCGCAGGAACGTCTCCACGGCGATGTTGACCTCGAGCCGAGCCAGCGGACCACCAACGCAACTGTGCACCCCGCGACCCCAGCCCACGTGCTGGTTGTCGGGGCGCTGGATGTCGAACCTCTCGGGGTCGGGGAAGCGCTTGGGGTCGCGGTTCGCCGCGCCGTACAGCAGGTGCACCGCCGACCCCGCTGGAATGACCGTGCCACCGACCTTGACGTCGGCGGTCACGCTGCGGCTCGGGAAGAACTGGACGGCGGACTGCAGCCGCAGGACTTCCTCGATGGCCTTCGGGATCAGTTCGGGCTTCTCGCGCAGCAGGTCGAGCGACTCGGGATTGCGCAGCAGGAGCAGCACGCAGTGCGCGATGGTGTTGACCGTCGAGTCATGCCCGGCGATCAGCAGCAGCATCGCGTTGGCCGCCGCCTCCTGGGGCGTCATCGCCCCGTCGGGCCCGTCGTGGTCATTGACCATCTTGGACAACACATTGTCCTTGGGTTCGGACACAAACCCCTGGATCAGGTCGGCCATGTACCGAGTGAGTGCCCCCGTGCTTTCACGGCCCTTGGCCGCGCGGGCCCGACCTTCCTCGGTGGCGGCGTCCGGACCCATGTCCGCACCCGCCATGAAGTCGAAGATCCAGCCATGGAAGGTCGGTTCGTCCTTCAGTGGCACACCGAGGATCTGACAGATGACGGCGACGGGAACCGGGTAGGCGTAGTCGTCGACGACGTCGAAGGTGTTGCCGCCCTTGGCTTTGATGCCGTTCAGCGAATCGTCACACAGCGTCTGGATGTCGACGGCCATGTTGGGGATCACGTCTGGGGAGTGCGGCGGGGCGAAGTGCCGCATCACCTGGCGGCGCTGTCTGTCGTGCTTGGCCGGATCGGAAACGATCAGGCTGGGCTCGCGGCCATACGCCTGCATGTGCTCGGCGCCGACGTCGGGCTGTGCGTGTGCTGCAGGCTGCGCCGAGATGGGGCTGCGCGAGATGTCGGAGCTGACATGCGGATCGTGCGCGAGCTGCAATAGCTCGCGGTAGCCGGTCACGACGTAGACCTTTTCGGCGACCTGCACGACGGGCGTCTTGCGAAGCTCGTCGAAGAACCGGTACGGGTCGTGACGGTTTTCGTACCTCATCGCCTCGGTCCAGGCGGTTTCTGCGGTCGTCATGCGTGCTCCGTCCTAACGGGCTTTCGAGCGGAACTCGGCGCCCCGCGAAGTGGGGTCGTGGCCGGTCAGCACGACGTCGGGAATTCCGGTCGGCTCACGCGGATCCGGGAAGCGGGCCGACATCACCTCGGAGTTCGTCGGCACGTCGTAACCCGGCGGCGGGGGCGGGAAGGGTGCCGACTGTTCGATGAGCCTGCCGTAGTACTCCAGCCACTTGCCGTGGTTGAAGGTGAGCGCTCCGACGATGCGGCCGTTCTTGCCGAAGGCGGCGGCGAAGCGGAGATCCTCCACGGAGCCCTGGGTGAACACGATCTCGTCGCCGAACGAGCACACGCCGACACCCTTGATGTTGACGCCGAACTGCCCGGACCAGAACTGTGGCAGCGGCAGGTGCGGGCGTCGGCCCCTCTCCAGGTTGACCATGTTGTGCGCCGCCGTCTGGGCACCGAGCACCGCGGCGTCCACGTGCTCGATCGCCATGAATTGGTACTCGTAGAGGACGTGCGGCGCCCGCGCGATGTCACCGGCGACGAAGATGTTGTCCGTCACCACGCCGTTGATGTCGAAGGCCCGGCAACCGGCGTCGCAGGCCACCCCCCAGAACCCGGCGGCCAGGTCAGCGCCCTCGAGCCATTCGATGTTGCGGATGGACCCCAGGGACGCCACCACCACGTCGACGTCGAGCGTGGTCCCGTCCGAGAGCTGAGCCTGTCGGACGTGCCCATCGGCGTCGCCCTTCAGTGCTTCGACGGCCACGCCGGTGCGAAGGTCGACGCCTGCGTCGCGCTGCATCTTGGCGGCGATGTCGCCGATGACCCCGCCGAGCGGTCCGACCAACGGCGCGCTGGAGCGCTCCGCGACGGTCACGTCCAGTCCGAGATCACGGCACACCGAGGCCATTTCGGAGCCGATGAACCCCGCGCCGACGATCAGCACCCGCTTGGGCCTGGCCTTGAATGCCGCCTGGATTCTCGCGGCGTCGTCACTGGTGCGCAGTGTGTACAGGCCCTTCAGCTTCGCCTCTTGAGGGTTGAACCAGGCGCGGGACCGTACCCCGGTGGCGATCAGCAACCGGTCATACGGGACCTTGTCGCCGTTGGCCAACAACACTTCTCGGTTGTCGCGGTCCAATCCGGTGGCAGCCACGCCGAGCCGCCAGTCGGCGTCGACCTCGCGTAGCCGCGGCAGCTTCGTGTTACCTGCCGGCACCCATCCCTTGAGGACCTGCTTGGACAACGGCGGCCGATCGTAGGGCTCGTGCACCTCGTCACCGATGATGGTCAGCGATCCGGTGAATCCCTCGTCGCGCAAGGCCTCCGCCGCGCGCAGGCCCGCCAGCGAGGCACCGACGATGACGATGCGCCCCTGCGCCTTGAAGGCGCTGACGAGCTCATCGATGAGGGGCTGCGCGTTCACTTGGTCGTCCGGTCCGCTGGCGGATCCATCTCGGCGATGATCGCCTGCACGGGGCAGGACGCCACGGCCCGTGCCACCTGTTGCCGTTGCGAGTCATCGGGATTCGGGTCATAGGCGAGGGCTTCCTCGCCATTGAGTTGGAGTACCTCCGGCGCCAGTGGGACACACTGCGCGTATCCCAGACAGCGATTCAAGTCGACCACGATGCGCATGCTGACGGGACCCCTTCTCAACCGGCGCCGAGGACCAACCGGCGCGATCCCCATTTCTGGAGCAGGCAACTGACGCTACGGTAAGTGGCCTTTCCGGACGTACCAATCCGTCAGACCGCCAATCGTCGAAGCGGAGGCCCCGGTCACGTGGGACTAGTCGACGGTCGTCGGCGCGTCCGACGCCTTGACCAGGCGCGCCTGTGGCCGAGCCGGGACCTCGTCGGCAAGGAACCATCGGAAGGCGAGGTTGCCGAGTGGATAGTCAAGCGTCGTCAGCGAGTTCGGGTGACCCGTCATCCCCCGCGACAGCACGATCGTCACCGAGCCGTCGGCGTTGGGTACGGCGGTGTGGCCGTTGATCGAACTGCGCGCATCGGCGACGCCTGGCGTGGCCATGAACTGGTTCCACACCACCAGATTCCAGAACCGGCACGCCGGCGGCCGATGCGTGATGACCAGAGCCTCGTCATCTTCGAGTACGAAACTGCCGTACGAGTAGCAGGCATCACGCGCGGACCAGCCGAAGTTGGCGTCGGGCACCTGGTACGCATCGGCGAATTCATTGGCGGCGTGCGCTATTTCGTGCCCCAGCGTGTGCGCGTCCTCGCTGCGTACCCCGACGGCCAGCGGCAGAATCGCGAACATCGTTTTCATCCACGCCGCGCTGGCCCGCAGTGCCGCCGCCGTTTCGGCGTCACCGTGGCGGAAGGGTTCTGGGTCGTCGAGCGCCTCGATGCGCCAGGCGACGGCCCGACCGGTCCGCGGGTCGGCCTGGTAATCGCGGGTCATCAGCACGGCCGCTTCGGGCGTCGGCCCGAGGTCGAACGAGAAGTTGCCGTCGGCATCGATCTCGAGGTCGTCGTCGCGCACGATCGCGACGACCTTGTCCGACCAGGCGCCCGGCGACGGTTCGTTGTAGGCGGTCACCGAGAAGTAGACGCTGTCGCCCTTGTTGCCGGTGATGCGATATCGCCGCTTCGGGTCGACCGGACACATGAAGTAGTACGCGTCGGTGTTGTCGCCTCCCCAGCGGCGGTCCGATCGCACCGGTGAGTTGACCTCCACCCACCGGGGTCGACTTGGGTCGGCGAACAGATAGGTGTCGAACGCAACGCCAAGGGTGGTCGCCAGCATTCGGTAGCCGTCGGCGACGTGCCGGTCGTCGGTGACGGCCCGGTCGCCGGTCAGGAACGGGCCGTCGAGACCACCCAACGTCTCCAACAGCTCGTGCCACGCGGTGGTCGACTCGTGGTCGGTCATGTGCTGATGCCTCTCGTGATGAGGGTGGCGGTTCGATCCACCCATGCGTCGTCGAGCGCCGGCCCGTGGGTGAGCAGCGCGAAGAAGGTGATGCCCGCGACGGCTTCGACGAGTTCGTCGGCGGTCACGTCCGGTCGCGCGTCGCCGCGCGCAACGGCGTCCGCTAGCCGATCCGCCAGACCCTGGGAGAGGATCCCCGAGAAGCGTTGCAGCAGTGCAGAATGTAATGTCGGGTCGGCCGCAAGCTCGCCAACCAGACCCGTCAGCGCGGCGCTGGCAGCGGGGGTGGTCAGCACGTCTGCACTGCGACGGACCATCGCGCGCACGTCTCCCGTCAGCGATCCGGTGTCGGGGAGTTCGGTGGCCTCGCCGATCGGGAAGACGGCCTCGTGGACGAGGTGTGCCTTGCTCGGCCAGCGGCGGTAGATCGCAGGCTTGCTGGTGCCCGCCCGCCTGGCGATGGCGTCGACGGACAGATCGGCGTAGCCCGTTTCGGCGAGCAGCGCGACCGTCGCCTCGAGCACCGCACCGACGATGCGCGGGTCGCGAGGCCTACCAAAGTCCGTCGTCATTACGGAACTCAGAGTAACATAAGTCGCTGTGACCGACGCCACAGCTGACTCCGTCCCCATGTCGCGGCCGGAGCCGCTCCGTGTCCACCTCGACGACCTGGCCGAGCCCCAATTCACCCCCGAAGCCGAGCAGATTCGCGACATGATGGCGTCCCTCGCGCCGGACTGTCCGCTCGACGCCGATGCACTCCATGCCAGGGCGACGGCGGATACCGGCCTTTACGACTTCGGCGCCGACGACTACCGCGAACGCCTGGACGTCTACCTGGCCGACGTCCGCAACATCGACGGTCTCACCCCGACAGGCGTCGTCAACTTCTTCAGCCAACTGCTGCAGGTGCTGAAGAACAGGCTGCTGCTCACCGACTTGCTCGCCAGGCACCCCGAGATCCACGACATCGAGCTGGCACCGCCCGTCGTCATCGCGGGCCTCCCCCGCACCGGCACGACGCACCTGCACAATCTGCTCGGCGCAGGCCCCACCTTCCGCACGCTGCCGTACTGGGAGGGCGTCGAACCCTTTCCGCTGCCATCCGAGGCGGGCATCGACCCGGACCCACGGCGGACCCGGATGGACCTTGCCGTCACCGTGATGAACATCGTCATGCCGCACTTCGCGCTGATGCACGAGATGACCACCGACCACGTCCACGAAGAGATCCAGTTGCTCGCCAACGACGTCTCCACGATGCTGATGGAGACCCTGTGCCTGGCCCCGCGATGGCGGGACTACTACCTATCTCACGACCAGACAACGCATTACGAGCATCTCGCGACTCAGCTCAAGGCGCTGCAATTCCTCCGCGGCGGCCGGCGCTGGTTGCTCAAGTCGCCACAGCACCTCGAGCAGCTGGCGGTACTCGACCGGGTGTTCCCCGGGGTGGTGGTCGTGTGCACGCACCGGGATCCGATGCCGGTCGTGCTGTCGATGATCGCGATGATCACCTACTCGGCGCGCATGCACCGCAGCCCGGTGCCCGTCGAGGAGATCGCTGCCTCCTGGGTCGACCGGCTCGAGTCGATGCTCTCCGCCTTCGTCCGCGACCGAAGCATCATCGGACCGCAGCGCTCGATCGACGTGCGCTTCGACGAGTTCATGACCGACGAGATCGGCGTCACCGAACGGATCTACGACCTCGCGGGTGAACCGGTGACCGACGCGGCCCGCGCCGCCATGGCCGAGTATCTGGCCGGCCACCAACGCAACCGGCTGGGCCGGGTGGCGACCTCGTGCGACATGTTCGGCCTCGACGAAGGCGACCTCCGCGAACGCTTCGCGCCCTACGTCGCGCGCTTCCTCACCTGACGCCGCTTACCTTCCTGGTAATTGAAATGCCTCGCCCGGCGGGACGAGGATGAACGCATGTCGACACCCACCGGCCCCGAGGTCATGGCGCAGTTCCTTCCCCAGTCCCCCTTCGTCATCAAACTCGGCATCGTGCCCGAGGTCCTCGACGGCGACGAGGTGCGCCTACGCATGCCATGGGATCCCACCAACGTCACGCTCGGCGACATGGTGCACGGCGGGGCCATCGCCGCGCTGGCCGACGTCACGGTGATGGCGGCGGCGTGGGCCGGAGTGCAGGCGGCCGAATCGCTGCGCGGCGTGACCACGTCGATGGCGTTGCAGTACCTCGCGCCGGCCAGGGCCACGGATCTGATCGGCGTCGGGCGGGTGCTGCGGGCCGGTAAGACGCTGGTGAATTGCGACGTGGAGGTCGTGACGCCCGACGGCGAGCTGGTCGCGAAGGCGATCGCCACCTACAAGGTCGGGTGACTTCGACGAATGTGTTGAAACGCCTAGCCGAGCGGTCATACGATCCAACTGAGCATGGGTCGGGGAACGACCAAAGGGGGCCGGCAATGGCGAACGCAATGCGCCGTTTGGCAATTCTCGGGGCGGTTACGCTGGTG
>NZ_JAVRQA010000266.1:0-8028 GCF_032161845.1 Mycobacterium sp. | reverse complement strand
CGGCGGCCGGGTTGTAGCCGCCCTTGTACCAGTAATTGGCCGTCTTCGACATCGTGAAGAGATCGTCGACGACGATCTTCTGCTTGCGCACCAGGTAGAAGTCGGCGAGCAGGACGCCGAACAGCGGCCCGATCAGGCTGCCCAGGATGCCCAGGGAGAACCGGATGCCCTGGTCGCTGTCGTACCAGTTCCAGGGCGTGAGCAGCACCGAGCCGACGGCGGCGATCATGCCGCCCATCCGCCAGCTGATCTTCTGCGGGCTCACGTTCGAGAAGTCGAAGGCGGGCGAGATGAAGTTCGCGACGATGTTGATGCCGATGGTGGCGATCGAGAACGTCAAGGCGCCCAACACGATTGCGGTCACGCTGTCGATTCGGGCGACGGTCTGAACCGGATCGGTGAGCAGTTCGCCGAACACCGGAACCGTCGCCGCGGCGGTGATGACCACCAGCAGCGAGAACACCAGGAAGTTGACCGGCAGGCCGAGGAAGTTGCCCTTCTTCACCGCGGCGAAGTCCTTGCCGTAGCGGGCGAAGTCGCCGAAGTTCAGCATCGGACCGGAGAAGTAGGACACCACCAGGGCGATCGCGCCGAGCATGATGACCAGCGAGTTGCCCTTCTTCTCGCCGCCGAGGTTCAGGCTGACGTGCCAGCCCGACTTCCAGAGCAGGTAGCCGCACAGGATGAACATCACCACGTAGACGGCCGGGCCGCAGAAGTCGATGAACTTGCGGATCGACTCCATGCCGCGCCAGAACACCGCGGCCTGAAGGATCCACAGCAGGGTGAAGCTGCCCCAGCCGAGCAGGGACAGGCCAGTGAAGCCGTACTGCTCGACGTCGGCGTACGGCGCCAGGCCCGGAAAGAGCTTGAGCAGCACGATGTCCAGAGCAGCCGAGGCCAGGTAGGTCTGAATGCCGTACCAGGCCACCGCGATCAGGCCACGGATGATGGCGGGGATGTTGGCCCCGAGCACGCCGAACGGGCTACGGCACACGACCGGGTACGGGACGCCGGCCTGCTGGCTGGGTTTGGCCACCAGGTTGCACAGGAAGTAGACGATCGTAATGCCCACCAGCAGCGCGATCAGTACCTGCCAGCTGGCCAGACCGAGCGCGAACAGGCTGCCCGCCGTCACGTACCCGCCGACGCTGTGCACGTCGGACATCCAGAAGGCGAAGATGTTGTACGACGACCAGGACTGCTTGGCGAGCGGCGCAAGGTCCTCGTTGGTCAGCCGCGGGTCGTAGTGCTCCTTGATCACCCCGCTGCCGACCGGATGACCGGCGGCTTCCACCATGTCGCCCGCGGCGACCCCGGCGCTTGGCGGTGTTTCCTTGATGTCTGTCATGGCGAGCTCCCGATCTGCGTGCAGATGATGCATGGCGATTGGGAAAAGCTAGCGGCGAGTTGTTGCCGGGCCGTTGCGCCGAAGATATATTCTCGTCAGCCTTCGCCGGCGATCAGTCCGGTATCGGCGGGCAGCGTGGCGACGACCTCGTTGAGTCTGCGGTGGTGTGCGGCACTGGATGCCAGCAGGCGCTCGACGTCGCGATGTAGGAACGCGTCCAACATGTCCGCGTGGTCCTCGTGTAGTCGCGCACGTTGAGCATGCTCGACGTGCACCATCACTTGAACGGGTTCGGTGATGTTCCAGGCGGATTCGAGCATGTGGATCAGGCGGAGCATTCCCGACGGACGGGTCAGGCCCATGTGGAAGATCCGGCTCTGGCGGTGATATGCCTGCGGATCATCTTCGGCCACAGCATGTTCCAGCAGCTGGTTGGTGGCAGAGACGTGGGCGCGCTCGGCGTCGGTGGCCCGAACGACGGCGGCCGCGAGTGCCGCCGACTCTAGGGTCTCGCGGACGATGTACATCTCGGCGAGTTCGCGGGCGGTCAACTGCGCGACCGCGTAGCCGATGTTCGTCTGGTGGGCGACCAATCCTTCGCCCGTCAACGTCTTCAGGCTTTCCCGGATCGGGATGGGGCTGACCCCGAACAGGTCGGCCACCTCGCTGACCGGAATCGGCGTGCCGGGCGGTACCGCACCGTCGAGGATCACGCGGCGGAGCTCGTCGACGACGGTCTGCTGGGCCACACCCCCTCGGTTGACGGCGAGTTTGAGCGCCCACACGGAGTGGCGACGACCCGACATCGGTTCATCTTGCTACGCGTTCGGCACGGCGGCACTCCGAGCACATTCCACTATTGACATGTCAGAAATGGAGTGTCACAGTGGTGAGGACCAAAGCCACCGCCACAGAAGGAATCGACGTGACCGAAACCCACACCGAGATATTCGGAACCGGCCAGTTCTACCAGCGTGGCAACTACGCGCCGGTCGCCGACGAGCTCACCGAGTTCGACCTGACGGTCGAAGGTTCGATTCCGCCCGAACTCGACGGCTGGTACCTACGCAATGGGCCCAATCCGCGGCAGGCGACCGGGCACTGGTTCAGCGGTGACGGGATGATCCACGGCATCCGCGTCGAGAATGGACGCGCTGCGTGGTATCGCAACCGCTGGGTCCGCACCGACAGCTTCGCCGACGACTTTCCGCTCTACAACGCCGACGGCACGCGCAATCTGCGCTCGGCCGTCGCCAATACCCACGTCGTCAACCACGCGGGCAAGACCCTGGCGCTGGTGGAGTCGTCGCTGCCCTACGAGATCACCAACGACCTGGAGACGGTCGGCGCGTACGACTTCGGCGGCAAGCTGGTGGACTCGATGACCGCGCATCCAAAGATCTGTCCCATCACCGGCGAAATGCACTTCTTCGGCTACGGCAACATCTTCGAGCCCTACGTCACCTACCACCGCGTCGACGCAACGGGTGAGCTGACCGTCAACCGCCCTGTCGACGTCAAGGCGTTGACGATGATGCACGACTTTGCGCTCACGGCCGAGCACGTCATCTTCATGGACTTGCCCATCGTCTTCGACATGGACGTCGCACTCAAGGGCGACGGCGACATGCCGTACCGGTGGAGCGACGAATACGGTGCCCGCCTCGGCGTCATGCGGCGCGACGATCCGTTCGGCCCGATCCGCTGGTTCGAGATCGACCCCTGCTACGTCTTCCACGTCGCCAATGCCTACGATTCGGGGAATTCCATTGTCCTGCAGGCAGCCCGGTACCCGGAGTTGTGGCGCGACAGCGGTGGCTTCGACTCCGACGCAGTGATGTGGACGTGGACGATCGATCTGGCGAGGGGCACGGTCAGCGAGCAACAGCTCGACGACCATGCGGTGGAATTTCCCCGCATCGACGACCGGTTGGCCGGTCTGCCCGCGCGGTACGCAGTCTCGGTGGGTAGTGACAAACTGGTGCGCCACGATCTGACCACCGGCAGTGCGGTCGAGCACGCGTTCGGCACCGCGGCGACACCAGGGGTTCCCGGCGAGGCGGTCTTCGTCCCATCGAGTGGGCCAGCGGACGAAGAGAACGGCTACTACCTCGGCTACGTCTACGACTCAGCCCGCAACGGAAGCGATCTGGTGATCCTGGACGCCTCGAACTTCGCAGGCGATCCCGTCGCCACCATCAAGCTGCCGCACCGGGTGCCGTTCGGCTTCCACGGCAACTGGATCGGCGCCTAGCCCTCAGATGGCGGGTGCGGCCAGCGGAGGCCTGCCGTGGCACGTCCTGAAGAGGTTGCCGCTGCCGCAGAAACACGGGTCGCTGCGAGGGATGGGCAGCATGTAGACGTGGTCCTCGTGAACTCGCGCCATCGCGTCCTGCAGTCTGCGGGGCGGAGCCGGCACGTGACGGTACGTCATCCAAGCGCTCGCGACGGCGATTGCCCCGAGCAGCATGACGACCTTCACCGCCTCGCTGGGCGACTCGCGAAAGCGGTACCAGGCCGCCACGTCGACGCTCTGACGCTCGAGAGCCTTCGCGATCTGCTCAGAGGACGGCATCCCCGTGCGGAGTTGCCCAAGGAGGACGTCCTGCAAGCCGGTCAACTCGACGAGCGTCATGCCGTTGAGCACCGACTCGACGTGCGCATCGGGCGAACTCACATTGCCGGTAGAAGTGAACATCGCAGCCCCCGAACATTCATCACGTAGACATCCCCCCGGATGCTCCGTTCAACGATACCGCTGCGCGACTCTCAGCGAATGGGGGAAAACCCTGACATTCACTGACAGCCACCCACATTAAAGTGTCCGGATGGCTGTCAAGTGGCTCGCTGAGCCCGAAGATCACGACTACGTCGCCGCGGCCGACTATCTGCGTCTGATCAGCGAAGATGACGTGATTGCCGCGACGGTGGACGCCCTCAAATCCGCGGACGTCTCGCTGTCCAAGGCAAAGGACATCCTGCGGGCGGCACGCCTGGAGCTACTGCCGGCCAGCAACGTCCGCGTCAGGACCGATCTCGCGAAGATCGAGGCCGGAAAGAAGCTGTCGCCGATTCTCTTGGTGCGGGGAAGGGCCGTCGACGGCGTCGCGTTGCAGATCGCCGACGGATACCACCGGGTGTGCGCAAGCTATCTGACTGACGAGAACACCCCCATCCCCTGCCGCCTGGTGTCGTGGCAGGCACCAGGCTGACGTGATGCACTTCGGATTCGGCACGCTGGCGCTTCTCGTCGTAGCGGGACTGATCGGCCCGCTGCTTGGCTCGGTGCCACGGCTGCGGGTGCCCGTCGTCGTCGGCGAGCTGGTGGTGGGGATCGTGCTTGGCAAGACAGGCTTCGGGATCATCGACCACACCGACCCGACGTTCGAACTGCTCGCCGACATCGGCTTCGCCCTGGTGATGTTCGTGGTCGGGACGCACGTGCCCATCCGCGATCGTGGAATGCGGTCAGCGGCGCCCGCCGCGTTGGTGCGCGCCGTCCTGATCGGCGCGGTGGCGGCAGGACTCGGGGTCGGGCTCGCCACGATCTTCGGCACCGGGCACGCGGCGCTGTACGGGGTGCTGATGGCGTCGTCGTCGGCCGCCCTCGCTCTGCCCATCATCGACGAGCTCGGGCTGACGGGCCCACCCGTTCTGTCGGTCACCGCGCAGATCGCGGTCGCCGACACGGCGTGCATCGTGTTGCTGCCCTTGGTGATCGACCCCGCAAGGGCACCGCGAGCTGCGCTCGGTGCACTCGCGATCGCCGGCTGCGCGGTGGTCTTGTTCCTGGCGCTGCGGCGGGTCAACGCCAACGGCCTGCGCAAGCGGCTGCACAAGTACTCGGAGAAGCAGAAGTCCGCCCTCGAGTTGCGCTTCAGCCTGGCGGCGCTGTTCGGGCTCGCGACCCTGGCCATCGCTACCCACGTCTCAATCATGTTGGCGGGCTTCGCATTGGGTCTAGTCGTGGCCGCGATCGGTCAGCCAAGGCGCCTGGCCCGGCAGCTGTTCGGCATCACCGAAGGATTCTTTGGACCGCTCTTCTTCGTCTGGTTGGGAGCTTCGCTTCAGGTGCGCGATCTCGCGGCTCACCCGCAGTTGATCCTGCTCGGCGTCGCACTCGGGAGCGGGGCGATTCTGGCTCATGCCGTCGGTCGAGTGCTGAAACAGCCGCTGACCCTTGCGGTGTTGTCCGCGGCTCAGCTCGGCGTCCCCGTCGCCGCGGCGACGCTGGGCGCCGAGGAACATCTGTTACGCCCCGGCGAACCGGCGGCGCTCATGCTTGGTGCGATCGTGACCATTGCGGCGACTTCGGTGGCGGGCATGATCGCAAAGCGCGGCCAGGACGCCGACACGTAATCACGTCGGTCGCGACGACCACGATGCCGTGACGAACACGCACGCCACCACGGTGAGTACGCAGAAGGTGGCCGCCAGCACGACGAAGGGCCCAGGCACGCCGTCGATCAGGAACGCCGGGACCGCCGTCAACGCGGACGCCACCCGGCAGGCCACCAGCACGGCGAGCAGCGCTCGACTGCCGGTGCGAAGCACCAGCGCGATCAGGACCAAGCTCACCACGCCAAGGATGAATCCGGAGATCACGATTGATGGCGGCGGCCCCTCGTTCGGGGACGTGACGAACGTCATGACGACGTCAGTCAGCGACAAGAGTCCGAAGAGGACCAGGCCGGCGCGAGTGTTGGACAGGTGCATGGTCAGCTCCCCCGACGCCACCCCCGTGGACGCCTACGGGTCGACGCTATGACGAAGGGGGTGGATGCGAATAGGGGGATTTCCCTATTCTTTTCGGCGCTGGAGCGCGGTTGACCCGGCTCATGACCCGAGTGCGGCGGCGCGGTGCGCGTTGGGGCTGACGCCGTAGGCACGTTTGAATGCGCTGCTCAATGCGAAAGGCGTGCCGTAGCCGACCTGGCGAGCAACGGAGGCAATGGTGCCCCCACTCGCTCTCAGCAGGTCGGCGGCCAGTGCCAGCCGCCATCCGGTGAGGAAGGCTATCGGAGGTTCACCGACCTGCTCGGCGAACCTCCGTGCGAACACCGCACGTGAACAGCCAACGGCGGCAGCAAGATTGGCCACCGTCCAGGGGTGCTCGGGGTTGTTGTAGATCAGCCGCAGGGCGGGCCCGACGATGGGGTCGTGCTCGGCGTGCCACCAGGTGGGAGCCTGGTCGTCGCGGTCGAACCACGTGCGCAGCACGTCCATCAGCAGTAGATCAAGTAGCCGGTCGAGGTAGGCCTCCTGGCCGGGGCCGTCCCTGCCTGCCTCGTCGGTCAGAAGGTCCACCAAGGGCGTCTGCCATTTCTCGCCATGCACCACCAGAACCGTCGGAAGAGCATTCAGCAAGCGGGAACTGACCTCGCTGCGCCCCTCGTAGGCGCAGATGACGGCGCGGTCGGCCCCGGATGCGGTGTTACCCCAGGTCCGCACGCCCACCGACATCTCGAAACGGAGATCCTCTCCGCGCAGCGTCGTGCACCGGTTCCCCGGGTGGATGACCACCTGCGGTTCGGTCAGTGCCTGGTCGGCGAACGAATAGTGTTCGACGCCGCGCGCGACGGCGACGTCGCCGGGTCCGACGTCGAAGGACTCGCCGGAGTCCGTCACGATGACGGCACTGCCCTGCGTGACGCAGATCAGCGTCAGGGGGGCGTCGTCCTGGATGCGCATCGACCACGGCGGATCCAGGGACAGTCGCAATACGAACGCGCCACGCGCGCGCACTCCGTCAAGCAGTCCACCGAGAGCGTCCACGAATCAAAATGTAGACGCCTGCGTATGTATTCGGGACTTATAACGATGGATCGTCTTGTTCGCTGCCGGTTGACTGAGTCCATGACAACCAGCCCCTACCTCATCGCCGCCACCGCTACCGCAGTGACCAGCGCCGCCGTCGGCGGACTGTTCTACGCCTTCTCCACGTTCGTGATGAAGGGACTCGACCGCGCCGAACCAGCCGAGGCGATCGCCGCAATGCGAGGCATGAATGCCGAGGCCCAGGCCAACGCGCCGTTCCTGATGCTGTTCACTGGCTCGGCGCTGCTGGCCCTCGGCATCGGCATCGCTGCGCTGTTCAAGCTGTCCCAACCGGGCACCGGATACGTGCTGGCAGGTGCGGTGCTCGGATTGGTCGCCTTCATCGTGACGATGGCGTTCAACGTTCCGCTGAACAACCAACTGGACGCCCTGGATCCGGCGGGTCTGTCCGCAGCGGACGCATTACGGGAATGGCGCGCGTACCTGGGTCCGTGGACGGCATGGAACCACCTTCGGACGGCGGCACCGCTGCTGGGATCGGTGCTGATCCTGGTCGGCCTGCGCTACCGCTGACGCCCCGGAACGCCAGCGCGACAACGGCGGCCGCGATCAGCGTCAGCACCGCGGCGATGGTCGCCGTCGGCGCGATGCCCGCGTCGAAGGCCACCCGCGCCGAGTCCATGAGGCGGTTGCTCAGGGCAGGCGGCAGGGTCTGAGCCACCGAGGCGGCCCCGCCGATGCTCTCCCTGGCATCGGCGGTCTGCATCGCCGTGAGGCCGCCGGGCAGCTCGACGCTGGCGCGGTAGTACGCCGTGAAGATGGTGCCGAGCGTCGCGGTGCCGACGACGGCGCCCAGCTCGTACGCCGTCTCCGAAACCGCCGAAGCGGCACCCGACTTG
>NZ_JAVRQA010000265.1:0-9467 GCF_032161845.1 Mycobacterium sp. | reverse complement strand
GGGGCCCTCGGCGAGCTCCCATCCCATCGCGACGAAGACGTCGGCAACGTGGTCGGCCAGGATCGTGATGGGGTGCCGGGCGCCGATCGGTCCGCGCGTCGATGGCAACGTGACGTCGATGCGCTCGGCGACCAGCGCGGCGGCGTCACGTTCGGCGCGGAGCACCTCGATGCGGGCGTCGAAGGCAGCCTGAGCTTCGGTGCGGGCCTCATTGACGCGGCGACCGGCGTCGGCTCGATCGGTCTTGGCCAGCGCGCCAAGCGTTTGACGCGCCAACGCGATAGGTGACTTGTCGCCGAGGTGTTCGGTCTTGGCCCGAGCCAGCGCGTCAAGATCGTCTGCCTGCTCGAAGGCCAGGCAGGCGGCACCGACGGCGGCGGCCAACGCCTCCTGCGAGAGTCCCGACGAGTCCGGCTGATCTACCACCCGGCGATCATAGCGACGGGTGCGTTGTGACCCGCGATACCCTGAGATCGCTCGACCTCGGCAGAGGTTCCTCACGATTGAGCTGTCGCTCGTCATCGATGCGACGGCCCCGTTCCCGAGCCCGGGTGGTCGACCGCCGAGGCATCGTCAATCCCGCAGCGGACTGCACGACGGTATTCGGCTTGGCAACGGCGGCCGTCGGCACGCACAACCGCGGGAAGAGCAGCAGGCTGCCCGGTCGAGTGATGTACGTCTGACCGTCCGGCGAAGTCCAGACAACCGTTCCGTCGGTGAGCTGTCGATCACGCCACCCGCCGCTTCCACCCCAGAAAGATTTGAGCAAGTGGTGCTCTCGGCAGAGACACTTCAGGTTGGACGCCTGCGTTGGTCCGACGGGATAGGCAATGGTGTGGTCGATGTCGGAGGCGTCGGCCGGGTGGTCGCAGCCCGGGAATCGGCACGTCAGATCGCGACATCGGACGAACTCCGCCAGCGCCCGCGATGGGGCGTACCTGGGTTCCGGCGGGGCCTGGCCCGGATGCACGATCGTCCTGATCTGCGCGCCACACGACATTCGGCCGAGCACACCACTGGGCGCCAGTGCACCCCCCATGAGGACGCCGGGACCCTGGGGTGCTGGGCCAGTCGACGGAGGCTGCCGCAGGGCTTCCTCGAGGGTCATCTGTCGGAGCGGCCCGTCTGGCGTGACTCGGGGCTCGGCGCCGTCGAGAACACCGTCGTCGGTGGCCACGTCCTCCGCATTGGCAACCAGGTGGATGACGAGGCTGCCCGACGGCTTCGGCGGCAAGCAATCCTTGGACCCACATCGGCAGGCAAGCCGGTCGAGACCATTGGCCAAGGCACCGCCCGCGTCTGCCCGCCTTTGGTCAAGGGTGCGGCCATCCCGGTCGCAGACCGACCCGGCAATCGAGTCAATACGCTGGTCGAGGGCCTTGGCATCGTGTGCGAACAGGGTCCCCCACAGTTGCGCCATTCCGGATGCGTCCTCCGAGCCGATGTCGAAGCAGCGAGACCGCGCACCGGTCTGGGAGCGCCGCAGAGCGTCAGGATCGAAGCGGTCCACCCAGAAGTCGATGGCCAGTTCCATCTTCTTGGCCGACATCGGCCCCCACTCGCGGGCAGCATTGGCTACCGCGGCGTCGACTGCTTCAAGGGCACTCGGATCCTTGATCAAAGCCGTCCGCCACACGATCGCGGACACGACGCGATATGACAGCGCGCCTTCGGCGAACAGGGCCGCGACCCGAGGCAGGCGATCGCGCAGGGCGGTGGCGATCAGCAGCTGGTGCGACGCCGATCCCGAGGTGATCTGTTCAGCGGCCGCGATCTGTGCGCAGACTGCGGCCCAGTTGTCGATGCACCACTGCTCGCGATTCGCCGAGCCGTCAGCAGCGTGACACCGGTCGAGTACAGCCACCATCGCGGAGAGTCGTCGGGCGCACGCGGCGGCTTCCACCCTGGCCCACCGTGCGACGGCCCGCGCGTCGGTCGCATGCAGCGCACCGGCTACCAATTCATCGAACATACGAGCGAAGCTACCGCCGCGCCGGGACATCCAGACTGCTCGCAATGGGCCCGCTGGGCTCGACCTGTGGACGAATCGGCGACTGTGGACAATCCGATATTCGGTACAGCGCCTTCAGCAGCGTGGCGGCCGTGCCGAGCAGTCCACCGGCGACGCCCGAGACGGCGGCGAACAGCAGGGTGCCCTCAGTGCTCGCGAGGACGAGAAAACCGAACGACGCAGCGATCGCCAACAGCATCACCAATGGCCAAGTCCACGGCCGTGGCCTGCCGAACCGCGTCGCCACCACCATGCCAAGGGCCAGTGCCACCAAATGCCCAACGTCGGTGAAGTCCATGCCGACGGTGATCACCGCCACCCCGGCGGCGAGCCACCAGCCGATCCACGTCGGACGCCAGCGCCGGGGTATGGCCGGAGTGAGCGCGCCGAGCACCGCCGTGGCGCCGTAGCTCATGCCGACGTCGGTGGCTCTGGTGACACTGGAGGGCAGCCATCCATAGGTGACGGCCGCGGTGAGCCCGGCAGCCACCAGCAGCGTCGCGCCCACGTGTCCCACGGCGAACGCCACCAGTAGTCGGCCACTTCGCCACAGCAGTTCCCCAAGACCGAGCAGGCAGACCAGTCCAGGCAGCCAGTAGAGGACCGGCCCGGCATCGACGACGAACGCGCTGCCGAGCAAGGTGGCGACGTGCCCGTGACTCAGATTGTGAAGATTGGTACTCGCGTGCTGGATCACCCGGTCCTGGACCGCGGGGCCGAGCTTCCACATGACAGTCGCGATGGCGACCAGCACGACGGCATAGCTCGTGGTGACCCGAACGCGGGCCAACCGAGACATCACTGCAAGCGCCATCGGGATCGACTATGCCCCCGGGGCCTCCGCGTCGACCTCATCCAGACCTGGCAGATCCCTGCGAGTCTTCACCCAGTACATCACGAGGTCGTCGGGAACACCGGCGACCTTCGCCGAGAACAGTTGCTTGCGTACGCGTTTCACCGTGATGCCCAACGACTCGAAGTCCTCGTCGGAGATTCCCGCCAGGGTCACGTTGGACACCACCAGTCCACCCCTGGTGGCGCGGTCCATCACTCGCGCGGCCACGTTGACGTCTACACCGAGCCAATCCGAGCCGATCCGCTGTGGACGGCCGGTGTGGATGCCCGCCCGCATCAGCGGCGTATAACCGCCCACCTCAACGGTTTTCACGGCCTCCAGTGCTTTCAGGACGGCCTTGACGGCGGTAGCGGGATCGGCGAAGACCGCCATCGCTCCGTCGCCCATCCTCTTGACGATGTGTCCGCCGGCTTCCAGAAGCGGTGGTTCCGTCACCTGGGCGACGCGTCGCAACAGTTTCAAGGCGGCATCGTCGCCGGCCCGCAACGACCAGTCCGAGAACCCGACGAGATCGGTGAACACCAACGTGACCTCGCGGTTGGCCGGCTGGCCCGACACTCGTTCGGTCAATGCCTGCCAGACCTGCAGGCCGGCCAGGCTGAACTCCCGCGACGCGGCATGCCGGTCCAGGATGCGGTCGGCCGCGCGCGCAGCGGCTCGCGGACCACCATCACCCGCCGCGGACAGGGGATCTCCGAAGTCCGGATCGCCGGGTAGGGCCCGACGAGCACGCCTGACGAAGGCGATCAGACCGGCGTTGTGATTCGTGCTCTTCAGCCACGACAACGGGCCCCCGGCTTGGAGTCCGGAACCGCTGTCCTCTGCGCCGGACCGTTCCTCGAACGATTCGACATCCACGCGAACCAGCCTAGGTGCCGCGTCTCAGGGCGGGCAATCACCGCAGCCCACGGGTGGTGGCGCACCCTGCCGAAGCCGCAGGTCGGCTGATCTTGACCGCCCGCCGTAAGACATTGCTCACACTGCACCACTGCGTTCGGTGCGCTGCGAATATCCGCACGTCACGGCGGCGTAGAGCGTGGATGCCCGACGGATAACGATGCGCGGCGCGCCGCCGGACCATGGTGGACAACACGCGTTGTCACGAATACGTTGGGCAAACAACCCGTGGGCTTGAACTCTGCGAGGACACCATGACGGCGAGATCAACGACGACTGCCGACCCGCTCGGCCCCGACTCCCTGACCTGGAAGTACTTCGGCGACCTCCGCACCGGCATGCTGGGCGTCTGGATCGGCGCCATTCAGAACATGTATCCCGAACTCGGTGCCGGGGTCGAGGACCATTCGATCTTGCTGCGGGAGCCGTTGCAGCGGGTCGCCAGATCGGTCTACCCGATCATGGGCGTGGTGTACGACGGCGACCGCGCGGCGCGGACGGGCGCGCAAATCAGGGGCTACCACGAGACCATCAAGGGCACCGACGGTGAAGGCCGCCGGTACCACGCGCTGAACCCCGAGACCTTCTACTGGGCGCACGCCACGTTCTTCATGCTCATCATCAAGACCGCCGAGTACTTCTGCGGCGGCCTGACCGAGGCCGAGAAGCGCCAACTCTTCGACGAGCACGTCCAGTGGTACCGGATGTACGGCATGAGCATGCGACCCGTGCCTGCCAGCTGGGAGGACTTCCAGGGGTACTGGGAGGCCACCTGCCGCGACGAGCTCGAGATCAACCGCGCCACGTTGGACATCTTCTCGATCCGCATTCCCAAGCCGTGGTTCGTCGTGATGCCGACCCCGGTGTGGGACCAGCTGTTCAAGCCGATGGTGGCGGGCCAGCGTTGGATCGCCGCCGGTCTCTTCGACCCTGCGGTTCGCGAGAAGGCGGGCATGCGCTGGACTCCGAGCGATGAAGTGGTGCTGCGCCTGTTCGGCAAGCTGGTCCAGCTGGCCTTCGTCGCCGTTCCGGACGAAATACGGCTCCACCCAAGGGCATTGGCCGCCTATCGACGGTCCTCGGGCCGGTCCCCCGCCGACGCCCCGCTCGTCGAGGCGCCCGGCTTCATGGGTCCCCCGCGCGATCGCCGCGACCTCCCGGTGCACTACGTGCCGGGGAGCAAGTCATTGATCGAACGTGCCGGATCCCTGGTGCACACCACATTCTCCCTCGCCGGGTTGCGTCCAGCACGCGGTCGTCAAAAGCCAGGAAAGGCTGCCTGAACACATGCTCGAATGGTCAGACGTCGACATTGCCGTGCGCGATGCGGTCCGCGATTTCGTCGACAAGGAGATCCGGCCCCACGTCGACGACCTGGAGAGCGGCGACATGGCGCCCTATCCGATCATCCGCAAGCTGTTCACGACCTTCGGCATCGACGCCATGGCCAAGGAGTCGCTGGAGAAGCGACTGGCCAAGATGCGCGACGGCGGGGCATCGAGCGGTGGGGCGTCGTCCGGCGGCATGTTCGGCGGCGAACAGGGGGGCATGGGCTTCGTCGTGGTCAGCGAGCTCTGTCGAGTCTGTATGGGCGTGGTGACGGGCATGGGCGTCAGCCTCGGCCTGACGGTTCCGACGATCGCATCGCGCGGCACGCTCGCACAGCAGGAGCGATGGCTGCCCGAACTGGTCACCTACGAGAAGGTCGGGGCATGGGCGATCACCGAGCCCGATTCGGGTTCGGACGCCTTCGGTGGCATGAAGTCCTACGTCGTGCGCGACGGGGACGACTACGTCCTCAACGGGCAGAAGACGTTCATCACCAACGGCCCCGACGCCGACGTGACCGTGGTCTACGCGAAGCTCGACGAGGGTAATCCGGAGGTCGACAAACGCGACCGCAAGGTTCTGACGTTCGTCCTCGACAAGGGTATGGAAGGGTTCGTTCAGTCGAAACCGTTCCGCAAGATGGGCATTCACAGCTCGCGAACCGGTGAGCTGTTCTTCAACGACGTGCGCCTCGGCCGCGATCGGCTGTTGGGCGAGACGGAGGACAACGACAAGGGTGACGGCCGCGACAGCGCCCGATCGAACTTCTCCGCCGAGCGCATCGGCGTCGCCGCGATGGCGCTCGGGGTGATCGAGGAGTGCCTGCGCCTCTGCGTCGACTATGCCAAGTCCCGGACGCTGTGGGGCCAGGAGATCGGCCAATTCCAGCTCATCCAGCTCAAGCTGGCGAGTATGGAGGTGGCGCGAATGAACGTGCGCAACATGCTGTTCCGCGTCATCGAGGCCGGGCAGGTGGGCACGACGATCTCGTTGCCCGAGGCTTCGGCGATGAAGTGGTATTCCTCGCAAGCCGCCACCGACGTCGCCATGGAGGCCATTCAACTCTTCGGCGGCAATGGCTACATGACCGAGTACCGCGTCGAGCAACTGGCCCGCGACGCCAAGTCGCTGATGATCTACGCCGGTAGCAACGAAGTTCAGATCACCCACGTTGCGCGAGGTCTCCTCAGCGATCCTCGAGGATGAACTCCGAGGCGCGAGCCGCCATTGCCATCACCGGCCCATTGAGGTTGCCTGCCAACATGATCGGCGTCGCCGAGCAGTCCACGACGCGCAGACCGTCCACTCCCCTGACCCGGAGCCGATCGTCGACGACGTCCCCTTCGCTCGGCCCCATGGCACAACTACCGACTGCGTGGTAACCGGTGTAACCACCATCCAACGCGGAGTCGATCAGCTCGTCGTCACTCTGCGCGGCCACGCCGGGAAACATCTCGTGGTCGATGCGGTCGGCAATCGGCGACTGCGCGAACAGTTCTCGCGTTCGGCGGATCAAGTTGGCGGTGGTGGTGCGGTCGTACGCACTGGTCAGATAGTTCGGTTCGATGCGCAAGGGTGCATCGGCAACGGCCGACGTGATCGTCACGCTGCCCTCCGACGTGGGACGCAACGCGAAGCCGAGGCACGACACGCCTGGTTCACGTTCGATGGAGATCGGCTCACCGGCCTGATAGGCGGGAATCGTGAAGGGCCCGAGCAGGAGTTGCCCGTCGATGCGTTCGGCCTCGGCGTGTGTCTTCAGGAAGGCCAGCACCTCGAAGGTCGGAGTCGCCAACATCCCCCTTCTAGTGGCCAGATAACGGGCCGCGGCGGACGCCTGACCAAGGCTCGACGACAGCTTGCGGTTGTAGCCCAGTTCCGCATTCAGCCTGAATCTCATGGCGAAGCAGCGGTGTTCCCGCACCCGACGGCCCACGTTGTCCCGTTCCACCAACACGGGGACGCCGGCATCCGCCAGCACCTCGCGGGGCCCGATTCCAGACAGCTGCAGCAGCTGCGGGCTGCCCATACTGCCGAGCGCGCAGATGATTTCGCGGTTCGCTCGGAACTCGGCGTTGCCGCCGTCGGCGGTGGTGACGTGAATGCCGACGGCGCGCTCGTTCTCGATGATGAGGCGACGGACCGTGGTGCCGGTGATGACGTCGAGGTTGGCACGGCGCTTGGCGGGCCTGAGAAAGGCGTCCGCGGCGCTGACCCGACGCCCGTTCCTTATCGTCGCTGCGGCATACCCGATGCGCGGATCGTCGGATTCGTTGATGTCGTCGATTTCGCGGAGGCCCGCGCGCGTACCCGCGCCGATGATCTCGCGGCACAACGGGTCGGGGCCACGTCCCACCGAGATGTGCAGCGGCCCCCCGACGCCGCGAGTCGGCGACGGCCCGAACTCACTGTCCTCGAAGGCCTTGAAGATCGGCAGAATGTCATTCCACCCCCAGCCCTTGTTGCCGAGGCGCTCCAGCTCGTCGTAGTCGGCTTGGTTGCCCCGGTTGTAGACCATCCCGTTGATGGAACTGGAGCCGCCGAGCACCTTGCCCCGCGTCCAGAACTCGGACCGTTGATTGGGGCCGAACGGCGTGGTGCGGTATCGCCACGCATACTTCTCGTTCTCCATGAGCATCCCCGAACCCTTGGGCACGTGGAACATCGGATGCCGGTCCGCCCCGCCCGCCTCGACGAGCAGCACCTTGGTGCGGGGATCGGCGGACAATCGGTTGGCGAGCACGCATCCCGCGGATCCGGCACCGGCGATGACGTAGTCGTATCGGGTCATCGGGAAGCCTCCGCAGCGACTGGAGCGACGTTACAAATATTGCAAGAGATGTAGCGTCGAACAGTACACCCGACGCAGCTAGTCGGGGCGGGAGGCCCGCGAACTCTGGTACAGGCAGATGGCCGCTGCCGCAGCGACGTTGAGACTCTCGGCGCTCCCCGACATGGGGATGCGTACCCGGGCATCGGCGAGTGCCGCGACGTCGGGCGACAGGCCGTGCGCCTCGGCGCCGAACAGCCACGCGGTTGGTATGGAGAGGTCTGCGTCATCGAGCGACAGGTCGCCATCGAGGGTGGTGGCAAGGACCTGCAGACCGGCGACGCGAAGTGCCGCGATCAGAGCCGTGGCGTCGGGCACCTCGAGGACGGGGAGGGCGAAGATGCTGCCTGCCGACGCGCGTAGACACTTCCCGTTGTAGGGGTCGACGCCGTGTCCGGCCAGGACGACCGCGTCGGCACCCATGGCGTCGGCGAGCCGGATCAGCGTTCCTGCGTTGCCGGGTTCGGAGGTCTCGACGGCAACCGCTACGAGCCGCGGCGAATCGGCGAGGACGTCGTCAAGGCTCGGCGTCGGCGTCGAACACACCGCGACCAGACCTACGGGGGTCACGGTGTCGGACAACGACTTCGCCGCCTTCTCGGTGACCAGATGCACTGGCGCCGCCCCGAGAAGCTGCTCGAAGCGCGAGGCAGCGGACTCCGTCGCGTAGACGTCGCTGACGAGTCCGCGCGCCAACGCGGCCTCGACCATGTTGGCGCCTTCGGCCAGGAAGAGGCCGGTACGTTTACGGCCCACGTGGCGCAGCAGCTTGGCTGCCGCGACCACGCGGGCCGAACGTTCGGTGAGCGGTGGGAGGCTCAGGCGGCCTCGCCCGACGGGGCGTTGACGTCCTCAGGAAGCGCGGCCTTGGCGACCTCGACCAGCGCCGTGAACGCAGCCTCGTCGCTGATCGCGATGTCCGACAGGTTCTTGCGGTCGACCTCGACGCCGGCCAGCTTCAAGCCCTGGATCAACCGGTTGTAGGTGATGCCGTTCGCCCGGGCCGCCGCGTTGATGCGGGTGATCCACAGCTTGCGGAAGTCGCCCTTGCGCGCCTTGCGGTCACGGTAGGCGTAGGTCAACGAATGGAGCTGCTGCTCCTTGGCCTTGCGGTACAGGCGCGACCGCTGGCCGCGGTAGCCCTTTGAAGCCTTCAGTACGGTACGCCGCTTCTTATGGGCGTTGAGTGCGCGCTTGACGCGTGCCATGGGGTGTTCCTATCTCGTGCGGGTCAGGTTGGGGCCTAGAAAGGCGGGTCAGGTCAGCCGTTGAGCATCTTGTTGATGCGCTTGGCGTCGTTCTCCGCCACCACGGTGCGGCCGTCAAGCCTGCGGGTGCGCTTCGTCGCCTTGTGCTCGAGCAGGTGGCGACGTCCAGCCTTCTGGCGCACGATCTTTCCGGTCCCAGTCTTCCGGAAGCGCTTCGAAGCGCCGCTGTGGGTCTTGGCCTTGGGCATGTGTCCTCAGTTCTAGTGGTGGATCAGTTCTGCGATGGATCTGCGGGTGCTTCGCCGGCCGGAGCCGCCGCGGGTTCGGCGGGGGCCG
>NZ_JAVRQA010000264.1:0-6497 GCF_032161845.1 Mycobacterium sp. | reverse complement strand
GACCCACCAGAATCAGCTGGGGGACGACCACGTCCGCAGGTTTTCGGTATGCCAGAATGAGCTGCAATCGACTGGACCCCTGAGGAGCAACCGTGGCGAACACCGAGGTCGAACGACACACCGGCGTCGACATCGAAGACGTGCCATCGGTGAACTGGGGCTGGTCGAAGCAGAGTCATCGCGCCATCCAGATCGGCGGCATCCTGGCCGGGTTCTTCATGCTGGCCATGCTGCGCGGAAACCAGGTGGGTCACGTCGAGGACATCTGGCTGATCGGCTTCGCGCTGGTGATCTGGGGCATCGTCCTACGCGACTGGTGGCTGCGCCGCCGAGGCTGGACCCGCTAGCACGACCGTCGGACGGCCGCTGAGCAGTTCCCGACGACTCCGGCGCCGATGAGTTTTCCACGGGACCGCAGTCTCAATTGACGTCCCAACGGCAGCTATTCGCATAGAGGTCAAACATGCCCCGTACCAACCTCTCCATGTCCGTCTCCGCCGACGGTTACGTCGCTGGTCCCGACCAAAGCGCGGACGAACCGCTCGGCATCGGGGGCCCCGCCCTCCACGATTGGCACCTCGGCGCGGCCAAGGACCACCCGGTCAACCGCCAGGTCGTCGACGAGATGATGGACGAGATGGGTGCGACCATCATGGGTCGCAACATGTTCGGCCCAATCCGGGGCGAGTGGAAGGATTCGGACTGGAAGGGATGGTGGGGTGACGTCCCCCCCTACCACTGCCCGGTCTTCGTTCTGACGCACCACCCGCACGCGCCGATCGAGATGCAGGGCGGGACCACCTTCCACTTCGTCACGGATGGGATCGAGTCCGCATACGCCCAAGCCAAGGAGGTCGCAGGCGACCTATCGATCTCGATCGCCGGCGGAGCCTCCTGCGCCAGGCAGGCGATCGAAGCCGGGATCGTCGACGAGATCGACCTTCAGGTGAGCCCCGTAATCCTCGGCTCTGGCGAGCGTCTGCTCGACGGATTCCAGGCGGGTAGACCCACCCTCGAACTCGCTCGCGTGCTGGAGGCTCCAGGCGTGGCGCACCTGCGTTACCGCGTGATCAGATAGCGGTTTCGTCCGGGGCGTGACATTTGAGCGGATTCTTGTAAACCTGTGACGATGAGTCTCGTTGCCGGCCGTGGGCCTCTCAGCGTCGATCCCGCCGGCTGGTTCTCCGCCCCGGTGCCCGCCGACGTCGTGTTCGTCGAGCCACACCCTCGCCGCATCATGGCGATCGTGGACGGCCGCACTGTCGTCGACACCGAACGCGCACTGCTGGTGCACCGCCGCGGACACGCGCTGAGCTACGCGTTCCCGGACGACGAGGTGACTGGCCTTCCTCGCGAACCGGTCACCGAGGCACCCGGCTACGTCCACGTGCCGTGGGATGCCGTCGACACCTGGCTCGAGGAGGGGCGCAAGCTCGTCCACTACCCACCGAATCCGTATCACCGGGTGGACTGCAGGCCCACCAACCGCGGACTGCGCGCCGTCGTCGCAGGCACCGTGCTGGTCGACACGGTGGACACCGTCATCGTCTTCGAGACATCCTTGGCGCCAAGGCTTTACGTCGATCCTGCCATGGTCCGGACCGGCCTCCTGCGGCGATCGGATACCAGCAGCTACTGCAACTACAAGGGTTACGCCACCTACTGGTCACTGGCCATCGACGACACCATGCACGACGACGTTGCCTGGAGCTACGAGGACACCCCTGCGGAAACGCTTCCCATCCGCGGCTTCCTGAGCTTCGACGAGACGCGGGTCGACGTCATCGCCGAGTTGCCTGCGGCGGTGGGCGCCGCGGACTGCGGCTGCGAGGTCTGATCGCGGAGAACCCGTACAGTCGTGCGGGTGTCAGCCGGATGGGGGTCGTTACTCGGCGAACTGACGGCCTTCGCCACCGTGGTTGCGCTCTCCCCGTTCTCCGTCATCCCGGCGATCGCGCTCGTCGTCCACAGCGAGCGTCCGAAGCCCACCGGGCTGGCGTTCGTCGCGGGTTGGCTCACCGGCAAGGCGGCACTCACCGTGTTGTTCGTCCAGGCCCCTCGACTCCTGGACGGTCTCGACGAGCCCGCCCCGCACTGGACGGCGTGGGGGCGGGTGGCCGCAGGCATCGTCAGCATCGCCGCGGGCATCTGGTACTGGTTCAAACCTCCCAAGGCAGTCCGGGCACCGCAGTGGGTGACCAGGATCAAGAGGATCACGCCCGTCGGCGCGGCCGCTGTCGGCGTCGCGCTGACCGTGGTGAACGTGAAGGTGCTATTGATGTGCGCCGCAGCGGGATTCGCGATCGGAGCGGCGCAGTTGAGCGCTCTCGGCGCCGGTGCGGCCGTGGGGTACTTCACCGCGCTCGCGGGGTCGACGGCCGCGATTCCGATCCTCGCGTACCTGGTGTGGAGTCACAGGGTCGACGCCCAGCTCGAGCGTTTCGGGAACTGGATGCAGCGACGACAAGGCGTCATTACGACGGTCCTTCTGATCCTGATCGGTATTGGCTTGCTGTACAACGGCATCGACGCCGTGTAGCGCTCAGCTCGAGGCGATGACGAGCTTGCCGAACTTCTCGATGGTCTCCACGGCATGGGCCAGGCTGTCGCCGGGGATCTGAACCTGAGTCCACGTGACGCCGAGCGCCTCGAGTTTCTCTACGCCGGAAAGGAATTCGTCGGCGTTGAAGTCGTCGTCGGCCGGTGCTCCCCCATTGGCGTTGGTGAAGGTGACGTCGATGACCGAAGGGTCTCGCCCAGCGGCATCGCACCTGCGCCGGAGATCGTCGATCCCCGCGGCCAGGTCATCGAGCGTTTCCATGGCGGCCGTTCGCGCGGTCTGGGCCAGCACGGCGGGAGCCGGAAACGGGCACCACCCGTCACCGTGCTCGGCCACCCGGCGTCGCGCCGCGGCGGTATTGCCGCCGATCCAGATCGGCGGGTGTGGCCGGCTGACCGGCCTCGGGTGTGCGGTGATCCCCGTTGCCGTGAAGTGCCGACCCTCGAACGAAATGTCGTCATCGGTCCATACGCTGCGGATGACCTGGAGGGCTTCCTCGAAGAGCGCACCGCGTTCCTCGAAGTCCACGCCGAGCGCGATGAATTCACGCTTCAGGTAGCCCACCCCGACGGCAAGGGTGAAGCGGCCTTCGGACAGCAGGTCAAGCGTCGCCCCTGCCTTCGCCACCACGAACGGATTGCGGTACGGCAGCACCACCACGTTCGGGATCAGACGCAGCGTGGTCGTGTGCGCGGCCGCGAAGCCCATCGCGACGAAGGGGTCGAGAGCGTCGTGACCACCGGACTCCAGCCAGCGCTGCGTCGGCGCTGGGTGGTCGGTGAACCCGAACCCGTGCAGACCGGCCGCCTCTGCCGCCGCGGCGACTGCCCCGACGCCCTTCCCGCTGACGAGTTCCGGGTTGTAGGGGTGGCTGTGCATGGGATGGGTGATCGTGAACTTCATTGAGCCACAGCTCCTTTGTTGGCGGGCGGTGAATAATTGGGGCGGCCGAGCCCGAGCGCGTGTTGGGCGATCATGTTGCGGAACACCTCGAGGGTGCCGCCGTAAACGCCCGTCGGACCCGCCAGCCTGAAGAGGTACTCCACTCCCCCGTCGTCGGCCGCGCCGCGGGTCCCCACCGGTAGGGCGGAGGCGGTGCCGAGGATGTCCATCAGGTCTGGTGTCACGTCTCGCAGGGTCTGCGCGATGGCGACGCGGCCGAACATCTCCGGCGTGCTCATCGCGGCGTCGAGACGGGCGACGACGCGACCCAACCGATATCGCACGGCGCGGTCGTCGGCGACGATCCCTGCGATGGCGTCGACCGCCCGAGCCAGCAGCACGATGTGTTCGCTCATCGCGGCGATCTTCTGCAGGCCTTGGGCGTCGCGCACGACGGTGCCGTGCTCGGCGTTGAGCGCTCCCCTCAGCACCGTCCAGCCGCCGTTGATCTCACCGACCCGGTACCCGTCGTCGATGCGCACGTCGCCGTAGTAGGTGATGTTGGTGCGGTCGCCGTCGACGGTGCGGATGCCCTGGATCTCGACGCCTGGCGAATCGAGTGGAACGAGGAACATCGTCAGGCTCTGGTGCTTGGGTGCGCCGGGATCGGTGTTGGTGATCAGGAAGACGTATCGCGCGTTGTGGGCGTTCGAGGTGAACATCTTGGCGCCGTTGATGATCCAGCCGTCACCGTCGCGCACGGCGCGCGTCTTGCAGGTGGCGACGTCCGAGCCGCCGTCGGGTTCGGTGTACCCGAGACAGAGCCGCGTCGGGCCTGCCATCACCCCTGGCATGACGGCAGCGACCAGTTCGGGTGTGCCGAACTGTTGCAGCGCTTGCGCGACCATCCTCGTCGTTCCGGAGTGAAACCACGGGGCGTGTGCGCGGCCGATCTCCAACTCGAAGATCCGCAGGCGCAGAGCGTTGAAGCCACCGTGCGCCTCGGTTTGGTAGTACTGCGCCAGGTAGCCTTCGTCGCCCAGCCTGCAGTGCACGCCCTCGTCGAAGTTGTCGCCGGTTTCGCGATCGTGCCGGACCACCTCGTCGGTGACGATCTCGGCGAGGAGCGCACGCAGGTCGTCCTGGAAGGTCTGGTCGTCCGGTGCCAAGGCGACCCGTGAGAAGTCCATCTAGTAGTCCGTCGGCGCGATGACGTCGGGTCCGTACTTCCGTCCGATCAGCGACCACGGGTCGGCGTAGCGTCCCCGCTTGTCGATCCGCCGCTGCATGGCGAAGACGAGCCTCAACGTGGGGCGGAGAAGCGGGCCGAGCACTCGCAGGACGGGCCGGAGTCGCTTCTGGTCCTTGGCAGCCCACGCCGCCGTGTCCTGCCAATCATGCCGCTGAAAGTCGAGCAGCGCCTGCGACTCAGTGGTGTCGAGCCATCCGGTGAAACTCCAGCCGTGGTCGTCGTCCGGGTCGCCGGGGAGGCTGGCCCTCGGCCCGAGTCGACCCAGTCCGACCGCCTGCATCATGTCATCCTCCAACTCGCGATGCGTGCGGACGTGAGTGTCGTTCCCGCCGATCAACAGGACCTTGCCGTCGATGGCCGCGCCGCGCGCCACGGCGTTGGCGAAGGCGAGTGCGACGTCGCGGGCGTCAACGGTGTGCATGCGGTTGTCTCCTGGCGTCGCCCTCATCAACGCCAAGTAGTCGGTGTTCATCTCCGACGCGCCGTCCGGCGAGATGATGCCCCCCAATCGCAGTATGACGAAGGGCAATCCGCTGTCCTTGATGATCTGCTCGGCACGGGACTTGTCCTCGCCGTACTGGTCGACGGGGTTCACGGTCGTCTCGGCGGTGATGCGCTCGGGCAGGCGATACGGGTTGCGCGAGCCGTATACGGCGGCGCTGGACGCGTAGACGATCAGCGGCGCCTGCGACAGTGCCACCGCGGCTTCGACCACGTGTCTGGTGCCGCCGACGTTGACTCGTCGCGCCTGCCTCGGATCTCGGTAGGACGCCGGCGCGAGGATGGCACCCAGGTGCACGATCGCCTGCGGCTGGTGTTCGGCAACGAGCGCGGTCACCGCCTTGGCGTCGAGCAGGTCGACATACGCCGGAATCAACGAGCCCGGCCGAGCGTGCTCCGCGAGTTCCTCGGCGGCCGCTGCCGTCTTGTCGGTGCGCAGATCCATCGCGACGACGGTGCGGCCGCGTTCGAGCAGGATCTGGGTGCAGCGCCGCCCGACCTGGCCGAAGGCTCCGGTGACGAGAACCGTTTCCGCGGTGTTCATTTCGCCATCTTCCGCGCCAGCCGGGCACTGACCTTCTTCATCCGGTCGGAGACGTACACCGAGACGAACGCGTTGAAGACGTCCTCGCGCAGCCTGGTCAGGGTGGAGGTCTTGATGAGCCACTGACCGTCGACCTTCTGGTATGTCTCGTGATAGTGGCCGTAGCCGCGAAGATTGATGCCGGGCGCCAGCCTGACGACGTCCTCGAGTGCCCAGATCCCGCGCGCGGTACTTGGCGAGGTGACCTCGAGCTCGGGTGCGTGCACCTGATGGGCCGTCGCCTGCGACGACTTCCTCAAACTGCTACGCGTGAACGCGACGAAGTCGTCGGCGCCATGGATCACCTTGCCGCCCGCCTTGGACGTGTCGCTGACGAAGTCATCGGTGAAGACCTGACGCCAAGCCAGCCAGTCCTTGGCGTCCAGGAGGCGGCAGTAGCGAGCCTTCAATTGTTTGAGCGCCTCGATGTCCACGAGATCTTCTGCGTCCACTGCCTGCCATTTCGGTGGTATTCGAGCAAGGGCGTACTCCAACACCGTGACACTTTCGCGGCCTTTTGTAAACCGGACCGATGGCATGTCGGCACCGGTCGTCAGCGCACCCCACGGGACCGAACTCGATAACGAAGACTGACATCAACCGATGTCATATCCTGTCGGCGTCGTGTACCGCGTCGACAGGGGCCAGCCCTCGTCGGCAGTGAATCCGCACGCCACGACGGAATGTCAAAGGGGACATCGATGATGGTGCACGAACGA
>NZ_JAVRQA010000263.1:0-8920 GCF_032161845.1 Mycobacterium sp. | reverse complement strand
ACCTTGGTACCGGACAGCAGCCAGCCGCCCTCGGTGCGTGTTCCCTTCGTCTGTACCGCGGCGAGATCGGATCCCGCGCCGTGTTCGCTCATGCCGATCGACGAATAGAGCCTGCCCGCTACGACTTGCGGCAACAGTCGCTCCCGCTGTTCCTCGGTGCCGTAGCTCAGCAGGCTCGGCGCGACCTGACGGTCGGCGGTCCAGTGTGCTGCCACCGGCGCGCCCGCCGCGATCAATTCCTCGGTCACCACATAACGCTGCAGGTGCCCGAGATCGTGACCGCCGTAGCGCTTCGGGATGGTCAGGCCGAGGAAGCCCGCGGCGCCAAGGCGCGCCGAAAAATCCTGATCCCACTGACCGAGCCACGCGTCGACGGCGGGCACCCAACCAAACTCGGCGCGGTCCGATCTCAGAAAGTCGCGTACCGCGTACCGCATCTTGGCCATCTCGGGCTCTCGCGCGCTCAACGCGTCGAAGGAACTCACTCGATGCCTCCTAGACGGTGGGGAGAGGGGTCGACGGAAGGTAGAAGTTGGGTGTCAGGTCTACCTCGCGGGCTGCCAGTCGGTAGTCCGACAGGTCGTCGACCCCCTCGTCACGAAGGATCTCCTCGTCGGTGTAGAACTGGCCGCTACACGCTGCGGCGGGCCTGGTGACGAGTGCATGTACGGCGTCGGCCATGATCCGCGGACTGCGGGCCTGCGCGTTGACGGCCGCCTCGCCCATCGCGACCTGCATCCCGGTGCTGGCGACGGTCGTGGCCGGCCACAGCGCGTTCACCGCGATCGGCACGGACGCGAACTCCTCGGCCCAGCCGAGAACGAGCAGGCTTTCCGCGTACTTGCCGACGGTGTGGCCGACGTGAGCCCCGACCCACCTTGGGTCCAGGTTCAGCGGAGGAGAGACATTGACGACGTGCGCGTTGTCCGAACGACGTAGATGCGGCAAAGCCGCCTGTACTACTGCGAATGGGCCTTCTACGTTGATCTCGAACAGCTTGCGAAGGCTCTTCGGCGGCAACTTCGCGGTCGGCCGCAGGTCGAGTGCGCCGGCGTTGTTGACCACGACGTCGATGCCGCCGAACTTCTGGGCGACCGCCTCGATGGCCGAGGCCACGGCGGCGGCGTCGCGGACGTCGCACACCAGCGGCAATGCCCGCCCGCCTGCACGCACCACGGCCTCCGCAACCTCTCCCAGAGTGCCCGCGATCTTGGGGTTGGGCGTCTCGGTCTTGGCCAGCAGCGCGACGGCGGCGCCATCTGTGGCGGCTCGGACGGCGATGGCGGCACCGATGCCGCGGCTGGCGCCGGTCACCACGACGACGCGTTGCTCCAGCGTTCGAGGAGCGGGTTCACTCACGTCTCGTCGACCCTTTCGTCGTCACGCCGCGGCAGTCTTGAATGCTATAACTATATAGCTCATTAGATGCGCGTCGTCACGCGCCCACCGACCAAAGCGAGGCCCCATGACCCAGGTCGTCTCGATCGGCACCTACCTGCCGCCCTGGACCGTGCACGGGCAACGGGTCAAGGGACCCGACGAGGATGCGCTCACAATGGCCGTCGCTGCAGGCCGGGCCGCCGACCCGGAGGCGACGGCACGACGCGTCGTCCTGGTGTCACGCGACTTCCCGCTGTTGGAGGGCGGTAACGGTGCGGTGTTGCTCGCCGGCCTGTCGTTGCCCTCGGACGTAGCGGTGAGCGAAGTGCTTGGCGGCGCGCCGTCGGTGCTCGACCAGATCCTCAACGCGACCGAAGGAACTCTGGTGCTCGCCGCCGACGACTCCGCGACGGTTGCCGCAGCGGGCGCGGTCCTGATCGGCGCGACGGGCGTGACCCTGGCACCCGTGGCCCGGCAGACCCGCAGCCTGCCCACCACCGCGCGTGGCGCGGACGGCACCCGCCACGACTACGGCGATCCGCGGCTACAGCGGGAGATCGGGGTCAAGTCGACCGTCGCGAAGCTGGGACTGACTAGCTCGCAGACCGTGGCCGCCGTGGTGGGCTCGAAGACCAAGGAGCTGGGCGGCGACGTCACCACCACGGGCGCGATAGAAGACCCGGTCTCGTCGGCGTCCGGGGTCATTCGCACGCTGGCCACCCTGATCGAGGAGGGCGGAGCATGCGGTCTGCTGTTGGCCATCGAACAGTCCAGCGTGACGGCGGCGGACGTGACATGGTCGTCGACGGCGCCGACGATCAATCGCAACGAAGTTCAGGCGCGGGATCTGCCCAAGTTCCGCACCGCCGACGGCAACGGCATCCCGATCTCCCTGCCGGCCTACGCTCGGGCGTTTGAGCCGAAATTGCGTTGGGAGGCAGCCGTATTCGAGGAACGGCCGGGGATTGACACCGCGCCACAGTTCCCACCCCGAGCGAGGGTCGATGACGCCGGCGGGTTGGTCACCGACTACCGGCTGGAACCGTTGCCGCGCACCGGAACCATCTACACCCAGACCACCATTCAGATTCCAGTTCCCGATTTGCCGAGCCCGTACTCGATCGCCGTCGTACAACTCGACGCCAGTCCCGTGCGGGTGTTGTTGAAAGTCACCGGCGTGCCCGCGGGTGAGGCCACCATTGGTCAGGCCGGGTCGGTGGTCCTGCGGAAGATCGCCGACCGCGCAGGCGTTCCCGACTACGGCTACGCCTTCTACCCCGCTGCGTCCGAGGGAGATCGAGTATGAGGAGAGTAGCCATGGTGGGGGCGGGGATGACCCCGTTCGCCGAGCACTTCGACCTTGGCATCAAGGACCTGATCCCGATGGCCTACGCCGAGTGCGTCACAGGAGTCGACAAGGGCATCGCGAAGTCGGACATCCAGGCCGCCTGGTTCGGCGAGCTGTCAACCACCGACGGATTCCCGTCGGGCATCCTGGCCGACACGCTCGACCTCACCGACATCCCGGTCACCCGCGTCGAAAATGCCTGCGCCACGGGTAATGATGCGATCCGCAACGGCACGTTTGCGATAGCGTCCGGCGCCTATGACGTCGTGCTCGTCGTTGGCGCGGACAAAGTGCGTGAGACCGCGTCGAGCAGCACGTTCTGGGACTGGGCCGCGATGACGCGGGACAACGCGTGGGACTATCCGCTCGGTCTGGTGGCACCGGCGAACTTCGCGTTGCACGTCAATCGGTACCTGCACGAGTCGCCAGCCACCAAGGAGCACATGGCCATGGTGGCGGTGAAGAATCACTTCCATGCGTTGACGAACCCGAAAGCTCAACTGCGCTACGAGATCACCATCGAGCAGGCGCTGAACGCCCCGATGGTGGTCGACCCGTTCGGGCTCTACGACTGCACCCCGCAGAGTGACGGCGCCGCCGCGGTCATCCTGGTGTCCGAGGACGTCGTCGACCGCTACACCGACCGGCCGGTCTGGGTGCGCGGCGTCGGACTTGGGATGGACCGGGTCATGCACCAGCACAAGACCGACATGACGACGTTCCCGCCCACCGTCAAGGCGGCCAAGGCGGCGATGACGATGGCCGGCGTGACGCCACGCGACATCGACGTCGCCGAGGTGCACGACTGCTTCACCGGTGTCGAGCTGATCAGCTACGAAGACCTCGGCTTCGCCGAACGCTTCGAGGCGTACAAGCTCGTCGAGGGTCGCGAGCACTACGTCGGCGGGTCGATCCCCATCAATCCGAGCGGTGGCTTGAAGGCGAAGGGTCATCCGCCGGGTGCCACCGGAGTGGCGCAGTGCTACGAGCTGTTCAACCAGCTTCGCGGTGAGGCCGAGAATCAAGTCGACGGGGCGCGAGTAGCGTTGGCCCACAACATTGGTGGTCCGACGGCGGTCTCTGCAGTTACCATCCTTTCCAACGAGAAGAGCTGATATGACCACCTCAGAGACGCAATCTTCCCCCGTCGCTTCGCTCGCCCCCGGCACTCTCGCCGGTTACGAGCAGTTCGCCCCGTGGCTGCTGGTGGAGAAGCGCGGCAACGTACACGTCATCAGCATCAACCGACCCGAGGCGCTGAACGCGGTCACCGAGGAGGTGCACCACGCGTTCGCCACCATCTGGAAGGTGCTCGACGCCGACGACGACGTGCGTGCGGTGGTGACCACCGGTGTGGGCAAGGCCTTTTCGGCCGGTGGTGACATGGTGATGTTCGGCCGCTTGATCGAGGACCAGGCCGCGCGGACGTTCCAGATCCACGAAGCCCGGACGGTCTTCCTCGAGGTGATCAACTTCCCCAAACCGCTGGTGTCCGCGGTCAACGGACCCGCCGTGGGGCTGGGCTGCTCGATCGCGCTGCTATCCGACCTGTTGGTGATGGGGGAGAGCAGCTACCTGGCCGACCCGCACGTGGCGATCGGACTGACCGCGGGTGACGGCGGCGCTGCGATGCTGCCTCTGCTGATCGGCATGATGAAGGCCAAGGAGTTCGTTCTGCTCGGCGACCGCATCACCGCGCCCATCGCCGAGAAGCTGAACCTGGTCACCAAGGTGGTCAGCGATGACACCGTGTTGGACGAGGCGCTGGCATTGGGCGAGCGACTGGCCGCGCTACCGCCGCAAGCACTCCGGTCGTCGAAGGTGGCCTTGAACATGCACCTGAGCCGAGCCGCGCAGGGTGTGCTGGAGTACGCGCTGGCCGAGGAGTTGGTGTCGTTCTCGACCCCTGAGTTCAAGGAGCGGGTCACCGCTTTCCGGTCACGCTCCAAGAAGTGACGAACAGACATCGCCAAGAATTCCTGCTCAACTCTGATGAGGGGCCCGTGATGACCACCTGCTCGAGAAGGTTGATGCCAAGGGTCGCAGCGGCAATGCTGGTCGCGGCCGGTCTCGCGGGATGTTCGTCTGAGCCGCCTTCTAGTCAGCCGCAACAATCGGGCACGGTGCCAGTCGGGACGGCAAAGGTGTCCATCGACGGCCGGGACGCCAGCGCCACCGGCACCTTGTCGTGTCACGCCATCGGGACGGTGACGACCCTCAGAAGCGGCAACGAGGACGCGGGAGTCACCGCGGTGGTATCAAGCGACCCCGCCTTGGTCGTCCAGTCGGTCAGCATTCACAACCTGGCCGATTTCAGCGGGAGCTACAACCAGGGCCTCGGCGATGCCGCGAAGGTGACCTTGGTCGGTCGCACTTACCAACTTTCGGGCATCGCAGACGGCTTCGACACCAATAAACCCAGCTTTCGCACGTCGGGAGAGTTCTCGATCCAGGCGGCTTGCTGAGTGGGTGCGCCCGGACCTCAGCGGTAAGCGGTGACCCGCGCAGTGAGCGCGACCTTGCCGTCGTCGCCGATGGCCTGCGCATCGCCCACTGCGGTGTTGCGGCCGACCCGCAACGCCGTGCCCTCGTAGCGGGAGTCGGCGCCTGCGAAGAACGGGCGCAGGAAGTTCACCCGCAGGGACGCGGTCCGCAACGGGGTGTCCGAGCGGCCCACGTTGATGGCCGCCGACGCCGCGAACTCGAGGCCGGCCGCCGCGACCCCGCCGTGCACGATGTCGATGTCGTTGTTCAGATTCGGGTCGACACGCTGCGACAGAACTAAGCCCGGCTCTTCGGGCCGAACGTGGACTGCCATCAGATCGGCGAAGGTCGTCGTGGGCGTGCGGTCCAGGGTCTCCGGCCGGTGCTTGGGGACGACGTCGTCGGCGTGAATGAAGAAGGATCGCACGGTACCGCCCCCGATCACGACGCCGTCGTAAGTCAGCGTGCAGATCCCCAGCGACGTAGCACCGAGCGTGCCCAGTGCGTGAGCGCTCGCCAGCACCGGACCGTCGAGATCCCCGATGCCGTCGAGGCTCAGCTCCATCGACAGCTCACTGGACACCGTCCATTGGCCGCGGCGACGGCGGTAGTGGTTCACGATGCCGGCGGCGGCGTCGACGAGGATGGCTAGCGGGCCAAGCGTGGGTGCGCCGGTGAACGGGTTGCGGAAACGCTCCATGGGCATCGACAACACCGCGATCGCCTCAGCCGGGCGAGACTCGACGTAGGCGATGCCGAACCGTAGCTGAATCGAGTCGGGCGTCTCGAGATCGTGGTGGTTGACGACCGCGTCGCCACCGGTCATTCGAGAAGGTCGACGACCGTGGACATTTCGGAGCCGGTGAGCACGAACTCCTCTGCCTTCTGCAGATGCCGCTTCCAGAGTTCGCCGGCCTTCTCGGCGTCGCCCGCCCTGATCATGTCCAACACCATTCGATGCGTCTTGGCTGACCGGCGGACCGCCTGCTCGGCGCGCACACCCTTGGTGGGTTGCAACGAACGGTTGGCCTTCTCGATGATGTGGTGCAGCATGTCGCTGACGATCTGGAGGGTGTCGTTGCCGGAGAGTCGCGCGATGGCGGCGTGGAAGTCGGTGAGCTGGTCGACCGCGTCGCTGCCGGGGTTCAGCTGTGCCTCGCGTTCCACGATCTGCTCGAGTTCCGCGATCACCTTCGGGTCGCGGTCCTTGGCCAATTGTTCGACCATCGGGACTTCAAGGGTCGCGCGGGCGTCGTACACGTCCTTCACCTTGACGCCCTCGTACTCGAGAATCAGCCCGGCGTAGCGGGCAAGCGTCTCGCGGCGTGGACGGGTCACCCGGGCACCGCCGCGCACCCCGCGCTGCACCTGGATCAGGGATTCGGACTCGAGCACGCGGAAGGCTTCCCGCAGCGTCGGTCGCGACACCCCGAAGCGCTCCATCAGTTCCGACTCGGGCGGCAGCATGGTGCCCTCGGTGATCTCGCCACGGATGAACATCCGCCGCAGTACCGTGGCTACCCGATCGGCCATCTTCGGCTCCCGAAGACTGGTGACCTCCATTACGACCTCCACCGTTGACGTAATTAACGAAACAACTAACTATTTTGGCAGATTAGCCGAACCTGCAACTCAAGCTGCGGATTGGCGGCATACCAGTGACCAACGTCATCCTCAATATCCCATCGCCCGGCCCATGAGGTCCTTCATGATCTCGGTGGTGCCGGCGTACAACCGCTGCACCCGCGAATCACGCCAGAGGCGCGCAATCTCGTATTCGTTGATGTAGCCGTAACCGCCGTGCATCTGCAGGCAGCGGTCGATGATCTCCCATTGCACCTCCGAGGTCCACCACTTCAGCCCGGCGGCGTCCTGATCGCTCAACGTCCCGTCGTTCACCGACAGCACGCACTGATCGAGGTAGGTCTGGGCGGCGTCCAGCTTGGTCTGCATCTCGGCAAGGAAGTGCCGGTTGACCTGAAACTTGCCGATTGGTTGTCCGAACGCCGTGCGCTCCAGCGCGTAGGCCTTGGTCAGCTCCAACGCTTTCCGCGCGGCTGGCAACGCGTAGCAGGCGACGCCGACCCGCTCACTGGGGAGGTTGCCGACCAGATGGTAGAAACCGCGGTTGAGTTCGCCGATCAGGTTCTCCTTCGGAACCTTGACGTCCTCGAAGAACAACTCGGCGGTGTCAGCGGAGTACTGGCCTATCTTGTCGAGCTTGCGGCCGCGGGTGAAGCCGTCCATGCCGTCTTCGATCATCAAAAGGCTGATGCCCTTGTGACGTTCGGACGGATCGGTCTTGACGGCGGTGAGCACCAACTTTGACTGCAATCCGTTGCTGATGAATGTCTTGGAGCCGTTGACGATCCAGTGGTCGCCTTCGTCGCGGGCGGTGGTCTTGATGCCACCCAGGTCGGATCCGGCGGCAGGCTCGGACATCGCGATGGACCCGATGTACTCACCGCTCGTGAACTTCGGCAGCCAACGGTCCTTCTGCTCGTCGGTCGTGAGGCTCTGCATGTAGGGCATCAGGATGTCGTTCTGCACGCCAAGGCCAATGCCCACAGCGCCGGTCATGAACATCTCCTCGGAGATGATCTGGTTGAACCGGAAGTCCTTGACTCCGAGCCCGCCGTACTTCTCGTCGAACTCCCAGCCGATCAGCCCGGCAGCTCCCGCTGCCAGCCACGCTTCGCGACTGACCTTGCCGTCCTTCTCCCACTTCTCGGTATGGGGCACGCACTCGCGCTCGAAGAACGTCCGCGCAGTGGCTCGGAAGTCGTCGTGGACCTCTTCGAAGATGTTGCGGCGCATGTACTTCCTCCTACTCAGCCCACGAGACGATCGCGGGCAACGCTTGGCCTGGGGCATGGTCTTCGAACAGCCGGTCCGCCAGCTGCGCCTCGAGTTGCTGGTACGAGCCGCACAGCGAATCGATCTGGAAGCCGCGCACGACGTACCTGTGCAGATCGTGCTCGATCGTCAAACCGATCGCGCCGCACACCTGCATGGCAGCGTCGGATACCGCGCGGTGTGCCCGCCCGGCGGCAGCCTTCGCGGTCATCGCCGACAGCTCCCCGCCATATCGCCACGTCTCGGCCAGCAGGGCGCGTGCACCCTCGAGGTTGGCCTTGGCCTCGGCGAGCAGGTGCCGTGGCGATTGGAATGCGCCGATGGGGGAGCCGAACTGGATCCGGACGCTGACGTGCTCAACCGCGATCCTCAAGGCCTCGTCGGCCAGTGCGACGAGTTCTGTGGCCAGTGCCCGCTGGGCACTGGCGACCGCGCGACTCCATTCCAGGGAGGCCTCCACCAGCTCGCCGGTCCGCGGCCCGCTGACCCGCGACCAGTGGGCCGACGTGTCGAACGTATCCAACCTGACGCCCTCGAGGTGATCGCCGTCGATGACCCCGATGGACACCGTGCCCTGCGGGCCCGCCACCGGCACGACCAATCGCCCTGCTCTGGGCAGCGGTCCAAGCAACGTGCCGTCGACCCGTTCTTCGTCGAATCCGGGCTTGTCGCCGTCGGCGATGCGGGGCAGCACGATCCCGTCGACCGGCCCGTCCAGCAGCGGGGCCAGTTCGGCCAGCATGACCCTGTCGAGGCAGTCCGAGTTGAGCAGTGACCGGCCCTGAGCGCGGAACAGTAACTCGCAGGCTTCGATCGGGTACTCGGTTTCGATGTCGGACCATCCGAGCTCCT
>NZ_JAVRQA010000262.1:0-2625 GCF_032161845.1 Mycobacterium sp. | reverse complement strand
AGAACCGGGGCTCGGCCATCGGGCTTCGGGCCAGGCCGAGACCAGACGTCGAGGTGGTTCGCCGAACCGTGCTCGCCGTAGACGATGTCGGCATCGTGGGCGTACTCGTTCCAGATGCGCATGGTCCTGAGCACGCCCGGAGCCTTCACCGTTGACGCCGACCTGGGGCCGCGGCAGGGTCCGAGGCCTTCGTCGAGCGCCCTCGTGAGAGGCACGTTCGCCTGCCTGCCAACGCGATTCAGACCGAGCAGGCCGGCGAAGCATGCTCCTGACAGGATCGCGCTGACCCAACGCATGCGCGGAGACTGCGCACGCCACGTCGCGCCGATCACGGCCCCGTGCGCGACCATGGTCTGCAGCGGCAGCTCCGTGACCACCATTCCCGCGATGAAGGACGGGACGGACAGATAGCCCTTCTTGACTGGACGGTATCCATTGAGCGTCGCCAGTGCGCCGACGACCAGAGCGATCTTGGCAGCCATGCGCGAGATGGCGCTTCGCCTCGACGTCACGGCTGATCTGGCCGCAGCTCGACGAACAGCGCCTCCGCCTCTGCGCACAGCGTGTCTCCATTCTTGAGCTCGCCACGCAGAACACGTTTGCGCCCTGCCTCGCTGACGAACCATCCGCGGACGTCGAGCTCGCGTCCGATCGGAGTGATCGACCGAAAGTCTGTGTGCAGGTAGGCCGTTCGTGCCGCCTTGCGGCCGCCTGTCGTCGCCAGCCTTCCCAGCACCTCGTCGAACATCAAGGGAATGGCTCCGCCGTGCGCCGCACCGCCTCCCCCTAGGTAGTAATTTCCGAACGTGACCGTCCCGTGCACACTGTCGCTATCACCACCGGTGACGACGAACTTCGGTGACATGGTCTGGCCGCGACCGGGAAGGTCGAACCTGCGCGCGAAGATGCGCTCGCGTTCGCGGACCGCCATCGGAGCCAGCTTGTCGGACCACCGCCTCAGGTCCTCGGCGAGTCCGACGATGGTGTCCTTGTCCGGCGCAGCGGCGGCGACGTCGTCGAGAAAGGTCCGCAACGCCCCGATCATCTCGCCGTATTCCGGGCCGCCACCCGGGTTCCGCAGGCCCGGTTCCTGCCAGGAGCGAACCTGCGGAAAGCCGCCGTCCGAATCGGAGGTTGGGTCCGACGGCTCCGTCATGACGACGGCTCTAGGTTCACAGAAGCTCCAGAATCGTCGCGTTGGCTTGGCCGCCGCCCTCACACATCGTCTGAAGGCCGTACTGAATACCCTTGTCGCGCATGTGATAAAGCATCGTGGTCATGATGCGCGCGCCCGAGCCACCCAGCGGGTGACCCAGCGCGATCGCGCCACCGTTGGGATTGAGTTTCTTCTCGTCGGCTCCGATGTCCTTGAGCCAGGCCATCGGCACCGGGGCGAACGCCTCGTTCACTTCGAAGACGCCGATCTCGTCGAGGGACAGGCCCGAGCGCTTGAGCGCCTTCTGCGTGGCGGGTATCGGTGCGGTCAGCATGATCACCGGGTCGGCGCCTGCCAGTACGGCGGTGTGAATCTTCGCGATCGGCGTCAGCCCCAGCGACGACGCCTTCTCGGCCGACATGATCAGCAGCGCGGCCGCACCGTCGGAGATCTGCGAGGCGTTGCCCGCATGGATCACGCCGTCCTCCTTGAAGGCCGCCTTGATCTGTGCCATCTTCTCGACCGTGCCGCCTCGGCGGAGTCCCTCGTCGAGGATCACCGGGTTGCCGTCCTGATCCTCCACGGCCACGATCTGGTCTTCGAAGACACCCGCGTCCTGAGCGGCGGCAGCCTTCTGGTGTGACGCCAGCGAGAACTCGTCGAGTGATGTCCGGTCGAAACCCCAACGCTCGGCGATCATTTCCGCGCCGACGCCCTGGTTGGGATGCACGCCGTACCGCGCCATGAACAGCGGGCTGAACGGATCACCGCCGCTGGCGATCGTCGTGCCCATGGGCACCCGCGACATCGATTCGACGCCGCCGGCAACGACGACGTCGTAGTGGCCGGCGATCACGCTTGCGGCGGCGAAGTTCACGGACTGCTGGCTGGAGCCGCACTGACGGTCCACCGTCACCCCTGGCACCGACTCGGGCCAGCCCGCCGCAAGTAGCGCGGTCCGTGCGATGTCCATCGCCTGCTCACCGCCCTGGCCTACACATCCCCAGATGACGTCGTCGACGATCTCGGGATCGACGCCTGCCCGCTCGACGAGCGCGTTGAGCACCTGGGCCGACAGGTCGGCGGGATGCACACCGGACAGGCCGCCGTTGCGCCTACCGACTGCCGACCGCGCCGCCTCGACGATTACTGCATCTGACATCAGATTCTCCTAAAGAGTTGAACAATTAGCTGGTTCCTGATTCTTATCACCTGCCAGACGGTGCTGACCCGCCGCAGTCCGCATTGGTAGATTCACGGCTCTAACCTATATTACTAGGTAATCGAACTGAAGCCCTCGCCGCGCCCGCTGGGTCGCGACCCGACGAAAAGGTGAGCATCATGGAATGGGGCCTTCCCTGGCCGGGCGCCGAACGGGCCGCCGAGGCTGAACGCGCAGGCGCAAGCGCCTTTTGTTCCGGCGAGTTCGCCGACCTCAATGCCTATGTGACGGCGGCCGACATGGCCCG
>NZ_JAVRQA010000261.1:0-2667 GCF_032161845.1 Mycobacterium sp. | reverse complement strand
AGGCAAACCGTGGGCCTGGGAGGACTCGAACCTCCGACCTCTTCGTTATCAGCGAAGCGCTCTAACCACCTGAGCTACAGGCCCGTACTCACATACGGCCGAGGGACGAGGTTACCGTAACGACCGCCGCCGTCCCAAACCGCCGATGGTCAATCCCTGTCGGCGAGGGTCACCTCGACGCCGCCGACGAGGTCGGTGGTCAAGTTGTAGATGAACGCGCCACAGGTCGCCATCGCCGTCAGCAGCACGATGTTCACCAGACCGATGAGCGCGGCGCCGCCGAAAATCGTTCCGCTGGAGACGAGTTCACCTCCGCTGCCACTCGCACTGGTGAGCAGATCGCCGACATTGCTGTTCAGCTTGCTCCACACCCCCATGCCGCCGAGCACCAGATACAGGAACGCCACGGCGATCATCCACACGAAGAACATCGCCACGCTGAGCACCAGCGAGACCTTCAACACGCTCCACGGATCGAAGCGCCGGATCTGCATGCTCGCCCGAACGGGGCCCTGGGAACGGCTGGCCGCCGGTGTCCGGGTGGCGGGCGACGCCGGGCGGGTCGATGGTTCCACGGCGGTCCGGTCGGCTCCCGGCTTGCGGGGTCCGCGAGGGGCAGGCGCAGCGCCCGACAGGTCGGGGAGCTCGCTGGCGTAGACCTCGGGGCGGCCGGCGTCGACGCGTTCGGTGCGATTGGGCGGAGCCGCTTCGGGCTCCCTGGCAGGGGCCTGTTCACGGGCCGGACCCGACGGGGGTCCGCCCGCGATGAAGCGGTTGAGCCTGGCATCCGCACCAGGTGAGTTGCCGGGGGGGTGCCCAGCTGCCGCGCCTGCGCGTGGTCCGTCCTGGGGCCGAGGTCCGTCCTGGGGCCGCGGCCGGGCCCCCGCCCCGCGCTGCCACGGCGGCACGTCGCCCGACGACGGGCCCCCGTTGGCCGGCCCGCCCTCGTGGGCCCCGGTCGAGCCGTTGCTGCCCGTCCCATCGCCGGTGCGCGGTGGTCCAGGTTCGTTCGGTGAACCCACCTACGGCTCCTTAGCTCGGGTCAGTCTCTGCGTCGTCGTCGTCCGCGGCGTCCTCGTCGGCGTTGCGGGCAACGGCAATCAGTGTGTCGCCATCGCCGAGGTTCATCAAGCGCACGCCCTTGGTTTGCCGCCCGGCCTTGCGCACTTGACGTGCCACGGTCCGGATGACACCCCCACCTGAGGTGATGGCGTACAGCTCGGTGTCCTCGTCGACGATCAACGCTCCGACCAGAGTGCCACGCCTTCGGTCGTACTGGATCGTCAGGATGCCCTTGCCGCCACGGCCCTGCGGGGTGTACTCCTCGATGGCCGTCCGCTTCGAATAGCCGCCCGACGTCGCCACCAGCAGATACGTGCCTTCCCGCACGACGTTCAGCGATAGCAGCTGGTCGTCGGTGTTGAATCGCATGCCCTGCACACCCGACGTGGCCCGGCCCATGGGACGCAGCGCCTCGTCGGTTGCCGAGAAGCGGATGGACTGACCCTTTGCTGACACCAGCAGGAGGTCCTCCTCGGCCGAGCACAGCACGGCACCCACCAACTCGTCGCCGTCGCGAAGGTTCACCGCGACGATGCCGCCGGAGCGGTTGGAGTCGAAGTCGGTGAGCTTGGACTTCTTCACCAGGCCGTTCTTGGTGGCAAGGACGAGGTACGGCGCATCCTCGTAGCTCTTGATCTGGATGACCTGCGCGATGCGTTCCTCCGGTTGGAACGCGAGGAGGTTGGCCACGTGCTGGCCGCGTGCCGTCCGTGACGCCTCGGGCAGTTCGTACGCCTTGGCCCGATAGACCCGACCCTGCGTGGTGAAGAACAGGATCCAGTCGTGCGTCGAGCCGACGAAGAAGTGCCTGACGATGTCGTCCTGCTTGAGGCCAGCACCCTGGACGCCCTTGCCGCCGCGCTTCTGGCTGCGGTACAGGTCGGACTTGGTCCGCTTCGCGTAGCCGGTCTCGGTGATCGTGACGACCACCTCTTCGCGGGCGATGAGGTCCTCGTCGGCGACGTCGCCGTCGGCCGGGATGATGCGGGTACGACGGTCGTCGCCGTACTTCTCGACGAGCTCCGCGAGCTCGTCGTGCACGATCGCACGCTGACGCTCCGGCTTGGCCAGGATGTCCTCGAGGTCGGCGATCTCCGCCTCGATCTTGGCCAGGTCGTCGACGATGCGCTGACGTTCCAGTGCGGCGAGGCGACGCAGCTGCATGTCGAGAATCGCCTGGGCCTGGATGTCATCGACGTCGAGCAGCTCGATCAGACCCGCCCGGGCGACGTCGACGTTCGCCGACGCCCGGATCAGCGCGATGACCTCGTCCAGGGCATCCAGCGCCTTGACCAAACCGCGCAAGATGTGGGCCCGTTCGTTGGCCTTGCGCAACCGGTAGATGGTCCGTCGGACGATGACGTCCAACTGATGCACCACGTAGAGCCGGATCAGCTGATCGATCCGCAACGTGCGGGGGACACCGTCGACGATCGACAGCATGTTCGCGCCGAAGCTGGTCTGCAGCTGGGTGTGCTTGTAGAGGTTGTTCAGAACGACCTTGGCCACGGCGTCGCGCTTGACCTCGACGACGATGCGCATGCCGACCCGGTCGCTGCCCTGGTCCTCGATGTTGGAGATGCCCGCGAGCTTGCCGTCGCGCAC
>NZ_JAVRQA010000260.1:0-4964 GCF_032161845.1 Mycobacterium sp. | reverse complement strand
CTCTTGGACAGAGTGCGGGCCGATACTCCGCCTCCGGCCGTGTTGACCGCGATGTGCAGTGCTCCCAGCTGCTCGACAGCCGCCGCCAGGGTGGCCTCCACCTCTTCGCTGTCGGTGACGTTGCACGGATGAAAAGACGCGCCCAACTCCTCGGCCACGGCGGCGCCGTCCGAAGTCGGCAGATCCAGCACGGCGATCGTTGCACCCCGCTCTACTAGCCGTTCGGCGGTCGCCCGCCCCATGCCCGACGCGCCTCCGACGATCACCGCGGCGCTGTGCTTAACCTTCACGCGAACCCTCATCCCTGCCTGACGTGACTACTTGATGTCCCCTTACGGGGTTGTCACTGTACATAAAAGTAGAGTGGCGCTCTACTGAGATGATCGATCACATGTCCGGAACTGTTACGGTCGTCGTCAATGCAGCCCGTTGTGAACCGGAGGTGTGATGACTGAGCCCGGCCCGGCCGAACCGGTGGTGCGGCCACTACCCCAGCCGAGTATTAGCAGCGAACCGTTCTGGGCTAGTGGAGCCGACGGGTGGCTGCGGATCGCCCAGTGTCAGGTCTGCCACCGGTATCACCACCCGCCGCAGCCGATATGCCCGCAGTGCCACAGCGTTGATGTGGCGATGACGCCGGTGTCGGGACGCGCGACGGTCGCCGGTTTCACCGTGAACCATCAGCAATGGCTGCCGAGATTCGCGCCGCCATACGTGGTCGCAGTCGTCGCCATTGCCGAAGATCCGTCCACCCGACTAACGACGAACATCGGTGGCTGTGATCCCGATGACGTCGCCATCGGCATGCAGGTGCGCGTTGTGTTCGAGCAGCACGACGAGGTGTGGATCCCGCTGTTTGAACCCGACCCCGAGGCTTCGGGGACCGGACAAGTCCCGGGCCCACGCGACCTCACCTCGGCCGTGCGCCCGATGGTGTCCAGTAGCAAGTTCGAAGACAAGGTCGCACTGACCGGAGTCGGCAGCTCGACGATCGGACGGCGCCTCATGGTCGATCCGCTGTCGCTAACTGTGACGGCGTGCCTGCGGGCCGTCGAGGACGCGGGACTGACCTTGGCCGACATCGACGGCCTGGCCACCTATCCCGGAGGACTTGTCGGCGGGATGTCGGAGGGCGGAATCACCGCCGTCGAGGAGGCGTTGCGCCTCCAGCCCACCTGGATCAGCGGTGGCGGCGAAGTCCCCGGGCCCAGCGGCAGCGTCGTATCCGCCATGCTCGCCGTCGCTGCCGGACTGTGTCGGCACGTGTTGTGCTTTCGGACCGTGTGGGAATCGACGCACACCACGCTGGCCAGAGCCGCAACGTCGCGGTCCGGGGGCAGTCGAGGGGCCTCGGGCATGTTCGAGTGGCGCGCCCCCTTCGGCGCGATGTCGGCCGCAAACTGGATCGGGGTCAACGCCTCGCACTACTTCTGGCGCTACGGTGGCGACCGCGCCTCGACGTTGGCACCCATCGCCCTGACCGCGCGCGCGAACGCCATCCGCAATCCGGCCGCGATCTACCGCGACCCGCTGACCCTGGATGACTACCTGTCGGCGCGGATGATCAGCTCGCCGTTCGGCCTCTACGACTGCGACGTACCGTGCGACGGGGCGATCGCGGTGATCGTGTCCTCGATCGACACGGCCGCCGACCGGCCGAATCCACCGGTCCTGGTCGAGGCGGTGGGCACCCAGGTCGTCGACCGGATCTCCTGGGACCAGGACACGCTCACCCACGAGCCGCAGGTCTTTGGGCCGGCCGCGCACCTGTGGACCAGGACCGATCTGCGCCCCGACGACGTCGACGTCGCCGAACTCTACGACGGATTCACCTTCAACGCCGTCTCCTGGCTTGAAGCGCTGGGGTTCTGCGGCCTCGGAGAGGCCGCCGACTTCCTCGACGGCGGAAGGACCATCGCACTGGACGGGAAGTTGCCGCTCAACACCCACGGCGGTCAGCTCTCGGCTGGGCGGACCCATGGGTTCGGCTTCCTGGCGGAAGCGATGGCGCAACTCCGCGGTGAGGCGGCCGGTCGCCAGGTCGACGGTGCCCAGGTCGCGGTCGTCACCACCGGTGGCGGCACTCCGGGGGGAGCCCTACTGCTGCGACGAGACAACTAGCCGAGGACGGACCGATGAAGTTGGACTGCTCGTTGGTTGGCCCAGGCACGTGAGCTCTCGCGTTCGGAATGGACTGCAAGATCCACCGCCGAGGTAAGGACTTGAGGACTTGCCCTCTGCGACAAACGAATCCGATCGCTGACGCGGTCACTCATCGCCAACTAGAAAGTTGAGAGCAAGTGTGCGCAGAGTAATCCAATTCTCCACTGGCAACGTTGGGCGGCATTCGTTGCGAGTAATCATCGGTAGGCCAGATCTAGAACTGGTCGGCGTACATGCCGCCAGTTCCGCGAAGATCGGTCGGGATGCAGCTGAGCTCTGCGGGCTGGGCCAACCGACGGGCATCATCGCCACCGACGATGTTGATGCCCTGGTAGACCTCGGCGCCGATTGCGTGGTCTATACAGCTCAAGGCGAGACTCGGCCGATGGAGGCGATCGACCAGATGGCCAAGTTTCTGGCGGCGGGCACCAACGTCGTCGGAACCTCAATGGTCTGGCTAGTCACTCCTCACCATGTCGAAGACTGGTTGCGGGTGCCGTTGGAGCACGCCTGTGAGGCCGGCGATACCTCCCTTTACGTCAACGGAATCGACCCGGGCTTCTCTGGCGATACGTTGGTGCATTCTGCAGTCAGCCTGAGCACCCGCGTCTCTTCGATCACCGTGCAGGAGATTTTCGACTACGGAAACTATGATGATGCCGAGTTCACAGGGGCCGGAATGGGTTTCGGAATGGCTCCGGACCACGAAACGCCGATGCTATTGCTGCCCGGGGTCATTGTGTCGATGTGGGGCGGTCAGGTGCGCAGGCTGGCGGACAATCTCGACATCGAACTCGACGAAGTGCGCCAGCGCGCCGAACGCTGGTTCACACCGAACCGCATTGACTGCACGATGATGACGGTGGAGCGGGGACAGATGGCGGCGGTTCGGTTGCCGCCGAGGGCGTCCGTGACGCCAAACCGGTGATTACCATCGAGCACGTTTCTAGGCTCACCTCCGCTGCAGCGCCCGACTGGGAGTTCCCGCCCGACGGTCATACCGGCGTACACCGTGTCGTCGTGGAGGGCGAACCACGAGTGGAGATGAACACTCACGTCTCTCATCCAGATCTCGATTCCAGTGACGCTGGCTGCATCTCGACGGCGGGTCGGGCGATCAATGCGATCGACTGGGTGTGCCGCGCACCCAAAGGATTGATCGATGTCGAGGACATTCCCCTGTCAGTGACCATGCGCGGCCTGATGTGGAACGAGCGTCCACAGCGTTGACAGCGGCGACCGCCTAGGCGAGCAGGCGGCGGCCACCGAACTGGCGGGCCAGCCAGTCCGCGCTGTCGCGTGCAGCGGTCTGGGCGATAGCGGTGTCGGCGAACATGTCGAATCCGTGCACGGCGCCGGCGTAGACGTGTAGTTCGGTTGGTACGGCCGCCCGGCACAGTCGCGCGGCGAAATCGATCGACTCGTCGCGCAGACAGTCTGCAGTGCCGACACCGATGAATGTCGTTGGTAGGCCACTCAGTTCAGTGGCCCGGGCGGGCGCTGCGTCCACTGGCACGTCGTCGGTGCCGTGGCGCTCGCCGAGATAACTGCGCCAGCCGAACGCGTTGGATTCGCGACTCCATATCGGCAATCCCTCGAGTTGGCTCGACACGGTGAGGCCGCGGTCGTCGAGCATCGGATACTCCAGGTATTGGAACGCCAGCGGGACATCCGCATTCGCGCGCCACCGCAAGGCAAGGCCCGCGGCCAGTCCACCGCCCGCACTTCGTCCACCGACGCCGATCCGCTGTTTGTCGACGCGCAGTTCGTCGGCATGGTCGACGATGAAGCGCAACCCGGCCTCACAGTCGTCCAGCGGCGCTGGGTAGGGCGAATCGGGGGACAGCCGGTACTCGACGCTTACACAGACGCAGCCCAACCAGCGGCACCACTCGATCAGGCGGGCGTCGTCCATGTACCGGTTGCCGATCACCATCCCGCCGCCGTGCATCCAGTACAGAACAGGCGGCATGTCGACGGGGTCGACGGGTCGCAGAACGGACAGCGCAACGGCGCCGGCTTCGGTCGTCAGCTCGACACGCTCGACGTCGGCTGCGGACTGCGGTTCGAACATGGTCCCCGCGCGCATGGCGGGAATGTTCGCGGCCGAGAATTCGAAATCGGGGAATCCGCGGAGACTTTCGCTGAGCTCCGGGTCGATCCAGTCCGTTCTGGTCAGCGCCATCAACTTACTCCCATCATGTGCTTGCCTGCGCCCACGAGTCCGCCGTCGACGCGGAGGTCGCAACCGGAGATGAATGCCGCGGCGTCGGACTCCACGAAGGCGACCGCGGCGGCGATGTCCTCGGGGCGCCCCGGCAGCGGTCTGTCCGGGCGTTTGACCGGCGTCACCTCGATCATCATCGGAATGATGGGCTGACGGTCCAGTTCCAGCCTGCCCATCGGTGTGTCGATCAGGCCGGGAGAGATGGACACCGCACGTCCGCGTTTGGCTCCCCATGGCGCGGCCAGCCTTTCGGCCAGCCGGATGACCCCGCGTTTGGCAAGGACGTAGGCCGTGGCACTGTCGAGCGATTGGCCCAGGGCCTGCTCGACTGCGGCGAGGAACCCGTCGGCCAGCGGATCGTCGAGCAACAGTTCGACCGCGGCGGGCACGTCGCTGTATGCGGCGATCGAGCTGATCAGGATCGCTGAACTGCCGGGGTTGGCGAGGGGAAGCAGGGCGTCGGTGATGCGCACCGAGCCCGCCAGGTCGACGTCCAGCACCGTGGCCGCATCGGCCATTTCCGGTGAGACACCCGCGGTGTGCACGAGGCAGCGCAGCCGGCCCATGGCGGCTA
>NZ_JAVRQA010000259.1:0-10278 GCF_032161845.1 Mycobacterium sp. | reverse complement strand
GTCGACATGCACGGCACCGGGCAGAACGACTGGGTGCTTGTGATCGACTTCACCCTGCGCGGAATCACCAAACGCCTACCACTGGCGTTCTCATTTCTCGGCGTGAGCGCCGGCATGGGTCACGGTGAAGTGGCCGGGTTCGAAGGTGTGATCACACTGAGGCGTAGCGATTTCGGCGTTCTGACCGACACCCCCGTGTTAGCCGGGGGCGGCCCGATGCTCGGAGACACCGTCGACGTCACCGTGTGTTTAGAGGCGGTCAAGGCACCCGCCGCGCCGACGGGATGAGAGGGCGACGCCACACCCGCCCACTAGAGAAGGAGAGTTCAATCCCATGCCCATCTACCAATGCGTCACCCAACCGGAGCTCCTGACCGTCGACAAGCGGGCCGAGATAGCCAGGGAAATCACCCGCATCCACTGCGAGATCACCGGCGCACCAGCGGCATTCGTCAACGTCGTCTTCCTCGACGCGCCCGACGGGCGGTTGTTCACCGCCGGGCGACCGTCGTCACACTCGGTGATCGGCGGCGATATCCGGCACGGGCGTGACGTCGAGACCCGCCAAGAGTTGCTGCGCGCGCTCTCTACGATGTGGACCGCCATCACCGGGCAACCCGAAGCCGAGCTGATCGTGGGACTGCGAGAGATCCCATCCGAGAATGCCATGGAAGCCGGCCTGATCTTCCCGGCACCAGGTCAGGAAGAGGCCTGGCTCAACGCCAATCGCGAACGCCTCACCGAACTCGGACTCAGCTAGCCTGCACGACCGTGCACGTCGGCGGCGCAGGGCCGTGGGTCCGACGCGGCACCGGCCAGACAACCGTTGGGTTGAGAAAGAAGAACGATGAAAAGAAGCATCATGAGCGGTCTCAGCATTGTCGACGGCATGAACACGGCTGCTGCGGCGAAGGGCCGCAACCCTTTCGACGTCGACGCTCTGGTCAGGAGGACCCGCGGCAACACAACGGGGGAGACGAACCACGCCGCTCCGGCCGGCGACATCGTCGTCATTCTTCGACTGCACGAGGCGGAGGTTGTTGCCAGTGCCTGACTATGGTCACCCGTTGCGATTCGGAACGTTCATCTCCCCGACAAACTCGCCTGCGCACCGTCCGGTCGAGTTGTCCCAGCTCAGCGAGCGACTGGGTTTCGACCTCGTCACCTTTCAGGATCACCCGTACCTGTCCAACTTCCTCGACACCTGGACTCTGCTCAGCTGGGTAGCCGCACGAACCGAACGCATCGGTATATCGGGCAACGTGCTCAACTTGCCGCTGCGCCAGCCGCCTGCCGTGCTCGCCCGCGCAGCTGCCAGCCTTGACCTGCTCTCCGGTGGCCGGGTGACACTCGGGATCGGAGCCGGGAACTATTGGGATTCCATCGAAGCGATCGGTGGACGCAGATTGACCCCACGGCAAAGCGTGCAGGCAGTCGGTGAGTCCATCGACGTGATCCGGGCGATCTGGGACGCTGACGATCCCAGCGCCGCCCACATCGACGGCGAGTACTACAAGGTCGACGACGTCGAGCGCGGACCCGCACCGGCACACCAGATTCCGATCGTGCTTGGCGCCTACAAGTCGAAGATGCTCGATCTGGTCGGGCGCAGGGCCGACGGCTGGCTGCCGACGCTGCCGGGCATGGAACCCGGCGGCCTCGCGCGAGGAAACGCCGTCATCGACGGCGCCGCACGGGCCGCTGGCCGCGATCCCCGTCAGATCACCCGTCTGCTCAACATCTACCCGGACCAGACTTCCGAGGCGCTGACCCGAATGGCCCTGGAGGATGGGGTCAGCACCTTCATCGTGGTCAGCGACGAATCCGAGGTGCTCGAACGCTTTGCCGCCGAGCTGATCCCAGCCGTACGCGAGCAGGTAGCCCGCCAACGCACATGACCATGTCGAGACGATGCAGAACGTCACCGATGGCGAGCGTACGGGAACTGCACGTGGCGAAGAGCCGGGCACGAGGCGGTGCTCGACCCTCTGGCGGGCGCTTTGTAGGTACGCGGCGCTAATCCTCAGTGGGGGCCGGCCCGCCTAGCGGCGGAGTCCTGCCCTCTCGGGTCACCTCACCCATGGCCGGCCAGACCAGAAGTCATTGTCGGTGCGGTCAACGGTCACAAGATCGGCACCCCAATGAAAGCTCCACGCCCACGGGATCCGAGGACTCGGAATGCTCGAACCCCCAACGGCCGTGGTGAGGCAAGTTAGTGTCTCGCAGATGATCGACTTCCAGAACGGTGTCTTCGTCAAGCTCGGGCCGAGCGATCCCGCACCCGTCGCCGCTGAGCTGGCGCCAATCTTGGTGGATGGCGAGCGCGTGCATCTCAGCTTCAAAGGGATGCGTGACTCGGTTGTCTTCACCAACAAGCGACTCATAGCTATCAACGTGCAAGGAATTACGGGCAAGAAGCGTGACTATTCCTCGTTGCCGTACAGCAAGATTCAGGCCTGGAGCATCGAAACTGCCGGTCGGTTCGATATCGACGCCGAGCTGGAACTGTGGTTCTCCGGCCTCGGGAAGGTGCGTCTGGACTTCAAAGGACAGGTCGATATCCGCACCATTGGCAAGCTCATCGGTGACTATGTGCTTTGACCGATTGGGGTTACAAGGTGATCAAGTGCTCGATGGGCCGAAAGTCGGGCAATGAGCTTCTCGCGCGGGACTAGCTGACAACCGCGCCTCACGTCGGACGGCCGCCACCAAGTCCCCAAGAGATTAAAACCAAGCATTGGTCCGCTAGTCCTTGCATGTCACGCCGCGCGGTTCGCGGCTGCGACGCTGGCGATCCACGAATCGCCGCAGCTAACGCACACAAGTGGATACCACAATGCTCTAGAGGGATGACGGGCAGTGGTTGCGTTGGTGCCAACCGACTGCAGGAAATCGTTGAGCGGGGCGGACACATCAGCCGCAACTAGCAGACCGCACCCCTCGGCAGTTACAGAGTCTTTGGCCACTATGCCATTTCGCTCTGCAAGAGCCTCTAGGTCGGCTCTGTCGATCTCGTTTCCGGAGCTGTCGGTTGTCGACCCGGTGAAGAACACGGAGAGCCCTGACTTTAGGGCAACGGTGTCCTCGATGGTGCGATTCCTTGCGCTTCATGCGAACGATCGCAGGACTGGGTGCCGTAGGCTTCAAATGGCATTTCATAGGCGTAGGAGCATGGTGTGGCGCGTGTGCGGAATCAGGACGCCCGGCGGCGTCAGCTGGCCGCGGTGGCGATCGACGTCATCGCCGAGCGCGGTCTCGGGGCGGTGCGCGTCAAGGACATCGCCGAAGCCGCAGAGGTGTCGCCACGCCTGGTCGCCTACTACTACCCCGAGATCGACGACCTCATCGACGAGGTGTACCGCATCGCGGTGGATCGGTACTACTGGCAGCGGTTAGAGGCGATCACCAAGCTCGACAGTCCGGTGGACCGACTCGCCAACCTCATCGAATCCGGTTTGCCCGCAGGCGAAGACGATGTATTGAGCCGCGCGCTTTACGAGTTCTCGGTCAACGCCGGGCGCGACCCCGCCCACGGCACGTTGATGACACTGTTGTTCGAGCGTGAGGTGTCGCTCTACGTGGCGGTTCTCGAAGCAGGCCGCGCCTGCGGAGATTTCGCCCTGTCAGAACCGGTGCAGGCGGTTGCCCAGAATTTCGTGGCACTCGAAGACGCTTTCGGCATGTACCTCAACGGCGGAAACTCATCGCTGGATGCCACCGCGGCCACCGCACTGCTGCGGAGCTATGCGCGGTCTGCAACCGGCGTGGAACTGTAGCTAGACCGCAGTCAGGGCTTGACGTCTCACCAATGCGGGTGCATTCTTTGCGTCTAAGCGCAAAGAATGAGGTAGAGGGACGGCCATGGTTGAGCAGACAGGTTTCTTCCACGACGAGCGCTGTCTGTGGCACAGCACGGGGGAGGCCGTGCTGTTCCTGCCCGTCGGCGGGTGGCTGCAACCGTTGGCAGGTGGCGGCCATCCCGAGTCGCCCGAGTCGAAACGGCGTCTCAAGTCGCTGCTCGACGTGTCGGGCCTGACCGCCCAACTGGCAGTGAGCAGCGCCGAACCCGCCGACATGAACGATCTGCTCCGCGTGCACACAGCGGGGTACATCGACCGCTTCCAGACATTGAGCTCAGGCCGCGGAGGCGAGATCGGTCCCGAAGCCATCTTCTCCCACGGCGGCTTCGAGATCGCCGCACTGTCGGCCGGCTTGGCCAAGCGGGCGGTCGCCGACGTACTCGACGGCATCCGGCCCAACGCATATTCGCTGTCACGCCCACCGGGACACCACTGCCTACCCGACAGCGGCATGGGATTCTGCCTGCTGGCCAACATTCCCATCGCGATCGAAGCCGCGAAAGCGAGTCGCGGCCTCGGCAAGGTCGCCGTCCTAGACTGGGATGTTCACCACGGCAATGGAACTCAACACATCTACTACCAGCGTGACGACGTGTTGACGATTTCGCTGCACCAGGAGAACTGCTTCCCGACCGATAGCGGCGCCGTCGCGGAGCGTGGCGAAGGACCGGGAGTCGGCTTCAACGTCAACGTGCCCCTACCGCCCGGCTCGGGCCACGAAACCTATTTGCATGCCATGCGCACCATTGTCATCCCAGCCCTGGAGAAGTTCCGGCCCGACCTCATCGTGGTGGCCAGCGGGCTCGACGCCAACGCCGTCGATCCGCTGGCTCGACAACTGCTGCACGCCGGTTCTTTCCGCGAGATGACCCGCCTGGTCAACGACGCCGCCGACAACCTGTGCGGCGGCCGGCTCGTCGTCGTGCACGAAGGTGGCTACGCCGAGTCCGCCGTGCCCTTCTGCGGTCTGGCGATCATCGAAACACTGGCCGGCATCAACACCGAGGTCGTCGACCCCTTCGAAGAGACATTCATCGCCCAGCAACCGACACCTCGAGTCGTCGACTACCAAATCGCGATCGTCGATGACATCGCCCGGGATCTGAAAGGACCGCAACACCAATGACCGACACCATCATCACCCCCCGAACCGAGCAGCCTGCAGCTCTTGGCCAGCTCGCCCAGCGCCACCTCATCATGAGTTTCACCGCGGGCTCGGCCTACACCGACGCACCGCCGCCGATCATGGTGCGCGGCCGCGGAAGTCTGCTCTGGGATGACCAGGGCAAGGAGTACATCGACGCGCTGGCGGGACTGTTCTGCGTCAACGTCGGCTACAGCTTCGGCGACGAGATCGGTGACGCGGTGCGTGACCAGATCGCCGAGCTGCCGTACTACACCAACTGGGGTGCCGCGCATCCACCGGCGGTGAAGCTCGCCGCCAAGATCGCCGAACTGGCTCCGCCCGGCCTTGACCGGGTGTACTTCACCTCGGGCGGCGGTGAGTCCAACGAAGCCGCCATCAAGCTCATCAGGCAGTATCACCAGGCGCGCGGTGAGCATTCCCGGATCAAGTTCATCTCACGGCGGGTGGCTTACCACGGCACCTCTTACGCGGCACTGTCATTGAACGGCATGACCAATCTGCGCAAGCAGTTCGAGCCTCTGATGTACGGCTCGCGCCACGTCTCGAACAGCAAGCGTTACAGGCGTCGCGCAGACGAGACCGAACAGCAGTTCACCGAGCTCCTGCTCAACGAGATCGAAACGCTGATCGTCCACGAGGGGCCCGACACGGTCGCCGGCATCTTCCTGGAGCCCCTGCAGAACGCCGGCGGATCCCTCGTTCCGCCGTCGGGATATCACGAAGGTGTGCGGGAGATCTGCGATCGCCACGGCATCGTCCTGGTGGCTGACGAGGTCATCTGCGGCTTTGGCCGCCTCGGTGAGTGGTTCGGCTCGACCCGGTTCGACGTGCGGCCCGACATCATCACGTTCGCCAAAGGTGTTTCCTCGGCGCATGTTCCGCTCGGCGGCATGATCACCACGTCCCACATCCTCGACACCGTGAACAACGGACCGGACGGCATGTACCTGCACGGCCTGACCTTCGGCGGGCATCCCGCGGCATGCGCTGCCGGGCTGGCGAACATCGCCGTGATGGAACGTGAGGACGTCCTCGGCAACGTCAAGCGCAACGAGGAGTACTTCCGGGCGCAACTCGACACCCTTCTCGAGCAGCCACTCGTCGGCGATGTCCGTGGGCTCGGTTACCACTACTCGTTGGAGCTGGTGACCGACAAGGCGCGCTGCACGTGGTCGGCCGAGACTAGCGCGAACGACTTCGTCTACACCCTCCTGCAACCCGCGCTGCTGGAGGCCGGGATTCTCTGCCGCGCGGCGGTGGACCACGAAGGCACCCCGCTGATGCAGTTCTCTCCGCCATTGGTGTTCAGCCGCAACGATATCGACACATTGGTCAGCCGGGTTCACCGAGTGCTCGACGAACTCGCCGCTCGCGTGTTGTAACCGATCGTCGAATTGCCCGTGGCTCCGGTCGGCCACGGGCAATTTCGCATGCTCGTAGCTAAGGCGTTGTGCGCCAACGTGTATCGGAATCCCCGATCTTCGAGACCAGAAAAGAGCGCTTTACAGATGCGCGGTGGGGCCGCAGTGTCTTGGACACGGGAGTGATCACGATCACTCGACCAACTCATGACGCGAAGGTATGAAACATGGCTGCAGACAAACGGTTCGAGGTCTCCGCCGGTGAGCAGACCGCTCGGGCGGCGAGTGAGACTCAGCATCTCCAAAAGACCCTCGGGCGCCTCGACATCATCTTCCTGATCGTCGCGGCGGTGGTCTCGATCGAGGTGCTGGGCCAGGTCTCCAGCTTCGGTGGGCAGACGTTCACCTGGGCGCTGGTGCTCGCCGTATTCTTCCTCGTACCCTACGGCCTCCTCTTTGCCGAGATCGGAAGCACGTTCACCGAGGAGGGCGGGGTCTATGTGTGGGTGCGGCGAGCGTTCGGCCGGCCGATGGCCGCCATCGCTGCCCTGCTGACGTGGGTGACGCAACCGGTCTGGGTCGGCGGGTCGTGCACGTTCATCGCCTCCGAGGTGTGGAGCCAGTACGTCACACCGTTCGAGCACGGCTCGTGGACCGACTACGCATTCAAGACGACGTTCATCTGGATGACCGTGCTGGCGGCCGTCATCAGCCTCAGGCACGGCAAGTGGATTCCCAACCTCGGTGCCATGCTCAAAATACTGTTCCTGCTGAGTTTCGTCGTGACCGCCGGGATCTATGCGGCGCGACACGGCCTCGCCGGATTGACGGCCAGTGACTTCTCCCCGACGCTGGCGGGACTGCTGGGCGTCACACCACTCCTGCTGTTCTCGTACCTGGGGTTCGAATCGGGCAACAGCGCCGCCGGCGAGATGAAGCGGCCGGGGCGCGACGTACCGATCGCGATCGCCAGGTCGTCCGCGATCGCCGCTGCCGCCTACCTTCTGCCGATCGCCGCGATTCTGTTGGTCGTGCCCGCTGAGCAGATCACCGGCATCGGTGGTCTCATGGACGCAGTCGCAATCGTCTACGGCGTCTACGGTTCGGCGGCACCGTTGATGCTGACCCTGACGGCGGTCACCTTCGCGCTGGTGCTGATGACGCAGGGTTCAGCTTGGATGATCATCAGTGATCGGATGCAGGCGATGGCCGCGGCGGACGGGTCGTTCTTCGGCGGCTACTTCGGCCGGTTCCATCCCAGGCTTGGCACGCCGGTGCGAGTGAACCTGCTCTCCGGTGTGGTTGGCACGGTCTTCATGGTGGCCGCGATGGCACTTAGCGGGTCCACGGCCGCGATATTCGCGGTGGTGTTGTCGATCGCGATCTCCACCTTCCTGCTGAGCTACCTCCTTGCGATCCCCGCGGCGGTTCGCCTTCGGACGGCATTCCCCGACATCCCACGGCCTTTCAGAGTGCCAGTGTCGGACAACGGATTCCGGGCGCTGGGCATTCTGTGCTTCGCGTGGGTGGCGCTGGGCAGTTGGGTCGCCGTCTTTCCCGGAACGTTGGAGCGGCTGTTCGGCCTGGATTACGACTTCGAGGAGATCTGGGGCGTCAGCGCCGGCGTCTTCGAACTGTTCACACTCGGCACGCTGGCGGCACTGGCTACCCTCGGCGTCGCCGGCTACGTCGTCGCCCGGCCCCTTCGGACCGAAAGGCCCACGGACGACCACGCTACATCGTCAAAACCGATTCAAAGTGCCAGTTCTTTGTGATTTACCTGTGCTGCTGAACGCCGAATACTGAGGTGATCGCGGTCACCCGCCGCAGTGAATCACCTGGAAAGCCGGTCCCCATGACTGAACCCGTTTCCGCTCCCGAGTCCATCGAACGTCGAACCATCGAGCACATCCCGCTCGACGAACGGCACGGCCGCGCCCGCGACCTGTTCACGGTGTGGTTCGGCTCGAACATCATGCTGCTGACCATCATTACCGGCGCCCTGTCCACCACGGTGTTCGGTCTGCCGCTGTGGGCGGGCGCAGCGTCGGTGGTGCTCGGCAACGTCATCGGCGCGGTCGTGATGGCATTGCACGCTGCCCAGGGCCCTCAGATGGGCGTTCCGCAGATGTTGCAGACCCGCGCCCAGTTCGGGTCCTACGGCAGCCTGCTGGTGGTCGTCCTGGTGGTGTTCATGTACCTGGGCTTCTTCGCCTCCAACGCGGTCCTCGGCGGCCAGGCTCTGGCTCAGGTCACCGGACTGCCCACCAACATCGCGATCGTGATCATCGGTCTGATCAGCGTCGCCGCCACGATCGTCGGCTACCGACTGATCCACAAGGTGACCGCCGTGCTGTCAGTGGTCGCCGGTGGGGCGTTGATCGTGGCCTTCGTCTGGATGATCGGCGTCAACGGCGTTCCGGCCGAGACCTGGCATTCCGGTGGGTTCACCTTGGCGGGCTTCATGGCCACCCTGTCGGTGGCCGCACTGTGGCAGATCGCTTATGCCCCTTACGTTTCGGACTACACCCGGTACATGCCACGCGACACCGGTCAGCGGGCCGCCTTCTGGGGCACCTACTCGGGGTGCGTGCTCGGGTCGGTCCTGCCGATGCTGCTCGGCGTTCTGGTGGGCGCCGCCCTGCCCGATGACGACACGTTGGATGGGCTGTCCACGCTGACCCATGGTGTGAGCACCGGAATCTTCGCCATCTTCGCGATCGGCATCACCGCCACCAACGCGATGAACCTGTACTGCGGGACGCTGTCGACGATCACCGTCGGGCAGACCTTCGTCCCGCGCTGGAAAGCCGGTGCCAGCGGCCGTGCCGTGGTGTCGCTCGTCCTGTTCGCGATCACGCTGGTGCCCGCGTTGCTCAGTGCCGAGGACTTCCTGGCCAACTACGCCAACTTCCTGGCTCTTCTGCTGTGTGTGCTGATCCCGTGGACGGCCGTCAATCTGGTCGACTTCTATCTGCTGCGGCACGGCGACTACGACATCGATGCCCTGTTCGAGCGCGACGGCGGCCGTTACGGCCAATTCAACTGGATCGCGATCGGCTGTTACTTCGCCGGCATCCTGGTGCAGATCCCGTTCCTGTCCACGACCCTGTTCACCGGCTTCATCGCCGAGAGCATGGGCAAGGTAGACATCTCCTGGATCGTCGGCCTGGCAGTGATCTGCCCGCTGTACTACGTGTTGATGAAGCCCAAGGTGCGTGCTCAGATGGTGGCCGGAGCACCGCTCCGCACCGGAAGCGCGGTATGACAACTGTTGACTATGTCGTTGTCGGCGGCGGAACTGCGGGATGCATTGTCGCCGCCCGACTCTCGGAGGATCCCGAGGTAACGGTGACAGTCCTGGAACCCGGCCCCTCCGACGCCGGAGAACCGCGTGCACTCGACATCCGCAGGTGGGCGGAAATGCTCGAAGGGGAATACGACCTCGACTACCGCAGCGTCGCGCAGGAACGGGGCAACTCGAATATCCGGCAGGCCCGAATGCGGATCCTGGGTGGCTGCTCGACTGCCAACACCATGATCACCTGGCGACCCCTGCCCGCCGATCTCGACGAGTGGGTCGCTCTCGGCGCCGAGGGCTGGGACGCTGCGTCGGTCCATCCGTATTACGACCGACTCGCCACGCCTATCAGCCCCGTGGCGGAGAAGGACCAGAACCCCTACGTCGCCGATGTGGTCGAGTCGGCGTGCCGGGCGCTCGACCTGCCCGCCCGTTCCCGATGGAACAGTGACGCCGACTTCGCCAAGACGGGAAGGGGGGCCGGGTTCTTCGAGATCGGCTACACCCCCGCAAGTCATCTCCGGTCATCGACGTCGGTGCACTACCTGCACGAGGTGATCGGTACCCGTGACAACCTCGACGTGCGGCACGGTATGCACGCGGATCGCG
>NZ_JAVRQA010000258.1:0-3571 GCF_032161845.1 Mycobacterium sp. | reverse complement strand
AAGACGCTGTCGGGCCCGGCGTCGTCGATGAGGTAGCCGCCCTCGGTGATCGTCAGCGAGACGATGCGCGTGGTCGGTGCGGCGATCAGTTCGATGACGGCTTCCGGGTCATCGGGTGCGAAGAGGTAGTCGACGATAGAGCCGATGACGCGGGGGTCGCGACTGCCGTCGGGGTTCATCGCAATCAGCGTGTAGAGGCCGTCCTGCTCGGACATCACCGTTGCCATCTTGCGATCGCCCGGCAGCACGCCGACCCCGCAGATCCCCCACTCCTTGGCGAGGCCCTTCTCGAGCAGCCGGTCGACGTACATCGCCTGGTGTGCTCGGTGGAAGCCACCGACGCCGAAATGCACTATGCCAATCGAGATCTCGCTGCGGTCGTACGACGGCTTCGCGATCGGGATCTCGGGCAGGGACCGGTTGTTGAGCTTCATGACGACACCATCACTTCCTCGACGCTACCCCGCAGTCGGTCGGCCGGGTTCCTCCCCGGGATGGTCTCCGCCCGCAAATCGGCCCGGTGTGGTTTCGAAGTCGAAAGTGTTGTGTACGTCACATCTGGATGTTAGCGTGATGATCATCTACGCGCACCCCAGAGCATTTGCTCACCGACGAGCGAGGAAGGTGAATCTGAGAACGTGGCGACATCGAGCTCGAACGGCCGGGTGGCTGAACCCCCCGCCGATGCAGCGCCAAACGGCGGTGCGACGCCAGAAGATCTTCGTCTCGCCCTGCGTGCGGCCACGCTGTATTACCTGGACGGCCTCACTCAGGCGGAGATCGCCGCGAAGCTCGGAGTGTCGCGCCCGACGGCGGGCAGGCTGATCGCCAGGGCGAAGGCCAGGGGCCTGGTCCGCATCGAAGTCATCGTCCCTCCGACGTTGAAGGACGACCTGCACGCCGACGAGGAACGCCTCCTCGAGAAGCGCTACGGCCTGACCGAAGCCGTCGTGACCGGACACCTTGGCCGCGCTGCGGGCGCACTCCTCATGCGCCGGCTCTCCGAGAACGACGTCCTCGGTTTCACCTGGGGGCCGGAGCAGGTGGCCGCGGTCACCGCCTTGACACCCGGCGTGGCGAGCTGCCGCGTGGTCGTCCAGCTCGACGGTGCGATGTCTACCGCCGCGTATCAGACGGGCATGGAGTTCATCCTCAGTCGCGGTGCTGACATGTTGCGCGCCAGTGCCATGCGGCTTCCGGCGCCCCTGTACGCCGACCCGTCGACGGTGGTCTCCATGCGCAACGACTCCGTGATTTCGCGAACGTTGGAGGCCGGTCGGCGCGCCGACACGATGCTGTTCGGCGTCGGGTCGACGACCACGTCCACCACCTTGTTCGAGGGCAGCTTCCTCGACACCAGGATGCTCGACGAGCTGGTATCACTCGGAGCCGTCGGTGAAATCGGCGGCCGGTTCTTCGACTCCGACGGTGCGCCCGTCGTCACCGAACTCGCGCACCGTGCCGTCTCCGTGCCGCTGGAGGACGTCCGCAAGTGCGCCAAGACCATCCTGGTGTGCAGTGGGCCCCCCAAGCACGAAGCGACGCGCGCTGCGTTGAGGGGTGGGCTAGCAAAGCTATTGGTATGCGACATCGAGTGTGCACGTTGGCTTTTAGATCAGTGATTAGTACTCAACGAGGAGTGGGGTGAAGATGAAATCGACACGAAGGGTGCTACACAAGCTCTCGGCGTGCACCGCCGCCGTCGGTCTGCTGTTGACCGCGGGCTGTTCGGGCGCAGGAAGTCTGGGTGCGTCGGACAACGAGGTGACCATCGCCTTGGTGTCCAACTCGCAGATGACGGACGCCCAGAAGCTGTCGTCGGAGTTCGAGAAGGCGAACCCCGGCATCAAGTTGAAGTTCATCTCGCTGTCGGAGAACCAGGCGCGGGCGAAGATCACCATGTCGACCGCGATGGGCGGCAGTCAGTTCGACGTCGCGATGATCAGCAACTTCGAGACCCCGCAGTGGGCCAAGGACGGTTGGCTGCTTCCCCTCTCGGACTACGCGAAGAACACGCCGGGCTACGACGAGGCCGACTTCATTCCGTCGCTGCGGGACTCGCTCTCCTACGAGGGCAACATGTACTCGGTCCCGTTCTACGGCGAATCGTCTTTCCTGATGTACCGCAAGGACATGTTCGAGCAGGCCGGCATCAAGGTCAATCAGGACCCGAACTACCAGCCCACCTGGCAGGAGGTCGCGGGGTGGGCCGACCAGCTGAAGAACGGAGACCGGGCAGGCATCTGCCTGCGTGGCAAGCCGGGTTGGGGTGAGGTGCTCGCGCCGCTCGACACGGTGATCAACACCTTCGGCGGTCGCTGGTTCGACGACAAGTGGAACGCGCAGCTCAACAGCCCGGAGGTCAAGAAGGCGGTCAACTTCTACGTCGACACCATCAAGAAGTCCGGCGAATTGGGCGCGTCCTCAACCGGTTTCCAGGAGTGCGCCAACCTGTTCGGTCAGGGGCAGACGGCGATGTGGTACGACGCAACGTCGGCAGTCTCGGTGCTCGAGGATCCCAAGACGTACCCGGATTTGGTCGGCAAGATCGGTTACCTGCCCGCGCCGATCGTCGAGAAGCCCAACTCGGGGTGGCTATACACGTGGGCGCTGGGCATCCCGAAGGCCGCGAAGAATCCCGACGGCGCCTGGAAGTTCATCTCCTGGATGACCAGCAAGGACTACATGAAGCTGGTCGGGGAGAAGCTGGGCTGGGCGCGAGTACCACCCGGCAGCAGGACCTCCACCTACACGGATCTGCCGCAGTACGAGGCGATCTCGAAGTCATACGGTCCGTTGACGCTTCAGTCGATCACCAACGCGACGCCGAACAAGCCGACCGTGCAACCGGTTCCGTACACGGGCGTGCAATTCGTTGGGATTCCCGAGTTCCAGGATCTGGGCACCCGGGTCAGTCAGCAGATCAGTGCGGCGATCGCCGGCCAGATATCGGTCGATGAAGCGCTGGCCCAAGCACAGCAATACGCCGAGGTCGTCGGCAAGAGCTACCAGGAGAAGTGATGACTCTTACTGCTGAAACCGAATCAGACGCCGATCAGGGGGCAGTGGCCGAACGCGTCCGCAAGATCCGTGAAGCCCAGGACACCGGCGTGAGCCGGGCCGAAGGCTGGCGCAGGCGCGGACCGCTGCTGCCCGCGCTGATCTTCATGATCGCCGTGACGCAGGTGCCATTCCTGTTCACGCTGTACTACTCGACGCTGTCCTGGAACCTGGTGCGGCCGGGGTCACGCCAGTTCGTCGGGTTGAACAACTACATCTCGGTCGTCAAGGACAGTCAATTCTGGTCGGTGGCAGGCAACACCGTCATTCTGATCGTCGGCGTGGTGCTGATCTCGGCGCTGCTCGGCTTGGGGATCGCCTTACTGCTGGATCGTGCGTTCCTGGGCCGCGGTGCCGTCCGGACCCTGTTGATTACCCCGTTCCTGATCACCCCCGTGGCGGGAGCCCTGGTGTGGAAGACGACGATCCTCGACCCCAACAACGGCATCCTCAACTGGGTGCTGTCGTTGGTGGGGATCGGTCCGGTGGACTGGATCGGTCAGTTCCCGTT
>NZ_JAVRQA010000257.1:0-18420 GCF_032161845.1 Mycobacterium sp. | reverse complement strand
CGCCGCAGGTCAACGCGACCCCGGGCATGCCGGAGCGCAAGGCCGTCGGACGTCGCCAGGCTCGGGTGCGCGAGATCATGCACACCCTGCCGCCCGCGGCCCAGGAAGCCATCCGCAAGGATCTCGAACGCACTGCGCGGCACCGTACCGGTGCTGAGGACGATCTAGTTCCGACGGCGTCCATCCCAGTGCCGCAAGGAGTGACACCGTGAGCTGTCGAAGGTCGTTGATCGCAGTGATTGTCGTAGGGATGGCGTTCGGTATTGTCTCGCAAGCGCCGGCGCACGCCGTTCCTGGGCCCGAGGTGGAGTACACCTACGACGTGATGGTGCGGCGGCATTACGACTTTCCGAACAACGACGCCATCGGCTACGGCTACGGAATCTGCAACAAGGTCACAAGCGGCGAGGGCTACCCGCAGGTGATGGGGGATGTGAAGAACGACGTGACTCCCGATGACGAGTTCGCGGCCAATTACCTGGTTTCGAACGCCGTGGGGATCTTGTGCCCGGCGCAGATCTGGCAGCTGCGCAATTCGGCGGCGGGCTACCGACCACCACCGGCTTAGCCGCGGTCACGGGACTGCTTTCTGAGACTCCATGTTCAAGGCGGCCCTATCCAACTCAGGACCGCAACCGCAGGACTGTTACGTCGCGTAACACAGCGACGCATAACCGCAGGACACAGAAGACGCGCGTAACACCACCATCGAACATTCGTCGCAGCTCAGAGCCCATTTTCGCAGGAAATGCAAGGGGTTCGAATCCCTTTAGCTCCACTTAGAAACCGCAGTTCAGAGGTATAAAAAGCAAGTTACGTACCGCGGCCACTCCCGCACGTCATCCGCCGTGTCCTGCATCGCCGCGACGGAACGCTTGACTTCCTGGCACGGCGCGTCTCACAAACACAGTGCGGCCATATGCGACGTTCGTGCGGCCTGCCAGCGCCTCGCGGCGATGACACCGAGCGTTGGTCGTAGCCGCGTCGACGGGCTCGAAATGTGACGCGAATTTCCTGATCACCGGACGACTCGTTAGGCGGCAACCATCTTGAACGGCATGTCGATCACGAGTTGTTTGTTGATGCCGCAGGCACCGCTGGGGGAGGACGTGATGTCGTCACCGAGATAGGTGTTGGAACCAGACGGCGACGCCTGGCCCGTCAGTGGGTCTCCGGCGTAGAAACGGAATAACTGCAATCCGTCGGCAGCGCTGCCGTCGGGGCACCGCTGCCAGCCGGGTATCGGATGCCGGACAAACCACATACCCGACTTCTTGTCGATGTCGGCAGTCCATCCAAGGTCGCTGGTCATGGTCCCGGTGCAGTCGGTGGGATCGACGCAGGTCGACGAGATCATCCAAATGCTCCGGACGCTCGACTCATTGCGGAATTGATCGTTGGTTTGTGCCCAGTCGCCGTTCGACGTGGCGATGTAGCGACCGTTGAGGCTGCCGTCGTCGGGTTGGGCGGCGGCGGTTGGAGGCGTCGCGACGAAGACGAGCGTCGCGGCCACTCCGAGGATCGTCGCGGCGAGTCCCGGCGCGCGACGCGGGAACTTCGTTGCCAAGGGTGTCCGAAACGTCGGCATGCTTCTCACAACCGTGACAGGGAGATCGGATAGCTCAACGTCCCTGGGGCGCCGTCGCAGCCCGCGTCGAAGGACGAGTCAAGGGTCCCGGCCATCGTGTTCGCATCCCAGGAGTAGACGTCATGGGTCATGCTTGTGGGGCCGTAATAGACGTTCCCGCAACGTAATCCGTACGGGTCATCGACGGCGAGCGTGTAGCTGCCGCCGGCGAGTTGGGCATCGGCGGAGTAGTTGAACGCCTTTGCATTGGGCCTGCCGATCCCGAACACGTGAATGCAGGCAGGCGGCGGCGTGCCACCGTTGATGCAGGGCGTCACCGACCACGCCCAGGTGTGGAAGTCGAACCTGTCCGGAATGTTCAGGTCGAAGTTACCGATCGGGTTGGCGGCGCTGGCGGGCGGCGCGATGACGGTCGCGAGCGAGACCAGCGCAGCGCCTACCACGCCCGCGAGAGCCTTCTTCATGGCGCGTCTAACTTCGTAATGGCCCCGGAGGATTCGGCGGCTGTCTGTGCGCCCAGTGGGATGGTCTAAGTAACCCCAAGGCTCTCCAGAAACGGTCAACGCTGGGCCGTAGCGACAGGCGCATCCCGTATCGACGTCCTGGCGTCGGTACGTCGCCTGACGCTGACGTAGACATGTCACGCACATCTGTACACCTTTCAGGTTCGATAATCAGCACCTTATATGTGTCGAAATGCGACAGTGATAGTTTCGCCACAATGTAGTCTGCCGTGCAGGTGCTGATAGGCAGCGAACTACTTCGAGGAAACCGCTACCGACAGGAGGCTCGGTGAGCAACGCACGAGACGCTGAACGGCATACCAACGTCGCAGCGGGCGACAGCGGCGACGGTGGGGGACCGCGTCAGCGAATCCGACGGTTCGCCGGGCAGCCATGAACCGCAACGTCGTGCGGCCCCTTGCCGGTCTTGGCACCGTCGTCGCGATCATCGCGATCGCGGCGCTCGCCATCTATCTGTTCCAGGGCGGGGGCAACGCGAGCGTCCCGGTCATGGTGATGTCGCCGCGTGCGGGCCTGGTGATGAACCCCGACGCCAAGGTGAAACTGCTGGGCGTGCAGATCGGCAGGGTCGCCTCCATCACCGACGCTCCCAACGGCCAAGCCGAATTGCACCTGGAAATGGATCCGGAGCGGCTGGCCAAGGTTCCGGCCAACGTGCTCGTCGACATCAGCTCGACGACGGTGTTCGGCGCCAAGTCCGTGGAATTGGTCCCCCCAGCCGATCCTTCGCCGCAATCGCTCAAGCCTGGCCAGGTCCTCGACGCCGGGCGCGTCACCGTCGAATTCAACACGATCTTCGAGCAGCTGACCTCGGTGCTGTCGAAGATCCAGCCCGAGCAGCTCAACGCCACCCTGGGCGCCATCTCCTCGGCGCTCGACGGTCGCGGCGAGAAGTTCGGTCAGGCACTCAGCGACTTGGACAAGCTGCTGGCGACCCTGGATCCCAGTCTGCTGAATCTGAACCACGACATCTCCGTGGCGCCGACGGTCCTCAACACCTACGCCGACGCGGCACCAGACCTGCTGAGCACGGCAGGAAACGCGACCGTACTCAGCCAGACCATCGTCGATGAGCAACACAACCTCGACGCAGTCCTGATCAGCGCCATCGGACTTGGCGACATCGGCAACGACGTGATCGGATCCAACCGCCAACCGCTGACCGACCTGCTGCACCTGTTGGTGCCAACCACTGACCTCACCAATCGCTACAACGAGGCGCTGACCTGCACTCTCGCCGGGATCAGCCGCCTGGCAGGGGAGCCCCCGCTGCAGGAGCCCGGAGTGGTGGTCTCGATCGGATTCGAACTGGGCCTGGAACGCTATCGCTACCCGGCCGACATGCCGAAGGTAGCCGCCTCGGGCGGTCCGCAGTGTCTGGGTCTGCCCACGGTCCCCCCGAACACCCGCCCGCCGTTCCTCATCGCCGACGTCGGCGCCAACCCCGCACAATATGGAAACCAAGGGATCCTGCCCAATTCCGACGCACTCAAGCAGGCGCTGTTCGGACCCATCGACGGGCCACCCCGCAACACTGCGCAAATCGGGCAACCCGGATGAGCCCCCAGAACCGAATGATCGTGAAATTCGGCGCCTTCGCGACCGCGATGGCCCTGCTGACCGCATCGCTGTTCGTCATCTTCGGCCAATACCGAACCGGGACGACCAACAGCTTCTCAGCGGTCTTCCGCGACGTATCGGGATTGCAGGCCGGTGACTCCGTCCGAGCCTCCGGGATACGCGTCGGCACTGTGAACAACGTCGCGGTCCAACCGGACAACACCGTCGTCGCGACGTTCGACGCCGACCGCGACGTCGAACTCACCACCGGCAGCAAGGCCGCCGTCCGTTACCTCAACCTGGTCGGGGACCGCTACCTCGAACTCGCCGACGGCCCAGGATCGACCCGCCTCCTGCCCGCCGGCTCGCAGATCCCCATCGACCGGACGGCGCCGGCGCTGGACCTCGACCAGTTGCTGGGCGGCCTCAAACCGGTCATCGCCGGCCTCAACCCGCAGGACGTCAACGCCTTGACGGCATCGCTGTTGCAGGTGTTCCAAGGACAGGGCGGAACACTGAATTCGCTGCTGTCCAGTACTGCGTCGTTCTCCAATGATCTGGCCGACAACGATCAGGTGATCCAGCAACTGATCGACAACCTCAACACGGTGTTGGCCACGCTCGCCAAGGACGGCGACAAGTTCTCCGGAGCCATCGACCGCTTCCAGCGACTGGTCAGCGGACTCGCCCACGACCGCGACCCGATCGGTACCGCCATCGACTCATTGAGCACCGGAACCGCCTCGATCGCCGAGCTCCTCACTGCCGCCCGGCCCCCGCTGGCGGGCACGGTTGCACAGCTGAACCGGCTGGCGCCGCTGCTCGATGAGCACAAGGTGCTCGTCGACACCGCGCTGCAGAAGGCACCCGACAATTACCGCAAACTGGTTCGTCTCGGCTCCTACGGCGCCTGGTTCAACTACTACCTCTGCGAATTGTCCTTCCGCGTGACCGATGAGCAGGGCCGCACCGCGGTGTTCCCGTGGGTCAAACAGACCACTGGCAGGTGCGGAGAGTCCTGATGATCAAATACCGCGGGTCTCAACTCGTTCGGCCGGGAATCATCGGCATCGTCCTCCTAATGCTGGTCATCGCCGTGGGGCTGCAGCCCGAGACGCTGAAGTCGTGGGCGACGGCCATCCGGTATCAGGCGTTGTTCGCCGAGGCGGGTGGACTCACAGCGGGCAACGCGGTGCGGCTATCCGGGACGAAGATCGGCACGGTCAGCAGTGTTTCGCTCGACGCCGACAAGGTACTGGTCACCTTCACCATCGACGGCAAGATCCGGCTCGGCTCGGACACCACGGCACATATCCGCACCGGGACCCTGCTGGGTCAGCGAGTCCTCGTCGTCGAATCGGCGGGCAGCCAGCGCCTCAATTCCTCCGACGTGATCCCGTTGTCGCGGACCTCGTCGCCGTATTCGCTGACACAAGCGGTCGGCGACCTGACCACGAATACGGCGGGCACCGACACCGACACCGTCAACGCCTCCCTGGATACCCTGGCCGACACCATCGATCAGATCGCCCCCCAGCTGGGCTCGACGTTCGACGGCTTGACGCGGTTGTCGCGCGCGCTCAACGGCCGCAACGACACCCTGCGACAGTTGCTGGCCAGTGCGGGTCAGGTCAGCGGTGTGCTTGGGCAACGCAGCCAACAACTCAACACCCTGATCCTGGACGCCAACGACCTGCTCGGGGTGCTCACCGACCGGCGCGAGGCGATCGTCGAGCTGATCACCAGCATCGGTGCGGTGGCGCGGCAGCTCTCCGGACTGGTCGCCGACAACGAGAAGGTCCTCGCGCCCACACTGGACAAGCTGAACTCAGTCACCGCGATGCTGCAGAAGAACCGCGACAACATCGCCAAGGCGTTGCCCGGGCTGGCGAAATATCAAGTCACCCAGGGTGAGTCGGTATCCAACGGCTTCTACTACAACGCCTACGAACCCAACTTGTCACCCCTGCAGCTCCTGCAGCCGTTCCTGGACTACGCGTTCGGGTTCCGGCGTGGCGTCAACGCCGGCCGCCCACCCGACAATGCCGGGCCGCGAGCCGAACTCCCGTTGCCCTACAACGGGATTCCGGGAGGCTCACGATGAGCCGGACGAGGCGGGCGGTCCTGTTGGCCGGCGTCCTGGTGCTGCTGCTCGTCGGCGGCGCGACCTTCCTAGTGCGCCAAAGCTACTTCGGGCTCACCAGAGTCACCGCGTACTTCACCAGCGCCACCGGAATCTACCCCGGCGACGAGGTGCGGGTCCTCGGGGTGAAGGTCGGCACCATCACCGCCATCGAGCCGGCCGGCACCCAAGCCAGGATGACGATCGACGTCGACCATGGTGTACCGATCCCCGCGGACGCCAAAGCGGTGATCGTCGCTCAGAGCCTCGTCGCCGCCCGGTTCGTCCAGCTGGCCCCCGCCTACGCCGCCAGCGGCCCGACCATGCTCGACGGCGCGGTGATTCCCGTCGAGAGGACCGCGATCCCCGTCGAGTGGGACGAGGTGAAGAGCCAATTGATGCGGCTGGCAACCGATCTCGGACCCCGCACCGACGTGCCGGGCACCTCGGTGTCGCGGTTCATCGACAGTGCCGCCGACGCGCTGGCCGGCAACGGCGACAAACTGCGCAAGACGCTGGCGGAGCTCTCCGGGGTGGGACGCATCCTCGCCGACGGCAGCGGCAACCTCGTCGAGACCATCAAGAACCTGCAGACCTTCGTCACCGCGCTGCGCGACAGCAACGAGCAAATCGTGTCCTTTCAGGACCGATTCGCCACGCTGGCCAGTGTGCTCAACGACGCTACGCCAGGATTGGACGCGGCATTGACGGACCTGTCCGTCGCCGTCGGCGACGTCCAACGCTTCATCGGCGGTAGCCGCAACCAAACCGCCGAACAGATCCGGCGGCTGGCCGACGTTACCCAGAATCTCGTCGACCACAAGACCGACGTGGAAAACATCCTGCACGTCGCACCCAACGCCATCGCCAACGGATACAACATCTACAACCCGGACGCCGGTAGCTTCGTCGGCTCCTTCGTCTTGAACAACTTCGCCGACCCCAGCAGGTTCGTCTGCGACGGTATCGCCGCAGTCGCCGACGCGACCTCAGCCGAGACGTCGAAATTGTGTGCGCAGACCCTCGGCCCCGCATTGCGGCTGCCCAACTTCAACTACCTTCCGTTCCCGGTGAACCCGTTCCTGACGAAGTCGCCGGCCAACGTCCTCTACAGCGATCCGGCGCTGGCGCCCGGCGGCAGCGGTCCGCCGCCAGGACCGCCGGACGCCCCGCTCCCGGTGTCGGCGTACACCGGATCGGCGGACAACCCGTTCCCCGCGCCGGCGGACGTGCCGCCGCCGGTGGTCGCTCCCGGTCCGACCGCACCCGATCACCTCCCGGCCGCCCCGTCACCCGCCCGGTTCCCCGGCGCGCCGCTGCCCGATCCGCCTCCCGTCGCGGTGCCGCAGTCACCGCCACCATCGGCCCCGCCCGAGCAGGAGCCGGCACCGGCGCCTACCCCGACACTGCCGCAGTTGCTGCTCCCCGCCGAAGGGGTGCCATCATGATGGACCGGATCGCGAAACCGATGGCCCGCCTGGTCTTAGTGGCGGGCTGCGTGATTGCGGTGGCGACGGGGTGCGCGTTCCACGGCGTGAATTCCCTGCCGCTGCCGGGCACGGTCGGTCAAGGATCGGACGCCCACGTCTATCACGCTGAGTTCGCCAACATCGGCACGCTGGAATCGAATTCGCCGGTATTGATCGACGACGTCGTGGTCGGCGCAGTCGGAAAGATGACGTTCTCGCACTGGCACGTCGACGTCGACATATCGGTGAAACCGGATGTCGTGGTCCCCGCCAACGCGGTGGCGAGCATCGGGCAGACCAGTCTGCTCGGTACATTGCACCTGTCGCTGGACCCCCCGCTCGGTCAGACACCCGTCGGGCGGCTCGCGCCGGGCGCGACGCTGCCGCTGCAGGATTCGGCAACGTATCCCTCCACCGAGCAAGCGCTGTCGTCGCTGTCGACGGTCGTCAACGGCGGCGGCCTGGGGCAGATCGGCGACGTCATCCACAACTTCAACGCCGCACTGTCCGGGCGGCAGGGCGACGTCCGAGATCTGCTGACGCGCCTGTCGAACTTCGTCGGAACACTCGACGGGCAACGCGAGAACATGATCGCCGCGATCGCCGCGCTGAACCGACTCGCCGGTACCTTCGCCGGCCAACGCGACGTGATCTCGGCTGCGCTGCAGAAGATTCCCCCCGCGCTCGACGTGCTGAGCACCGAACGCCCGCGCCTCACCACCGCACTCGGCAAGCTGGGCGCACTCAGTGACACCGCCACCCGGCTGGTCAACGACAGCCAAGGTGATTTGGTGACGAATCTGCGCAACCTGGACCCCACCATCCGCGCCCTAGCCGACGTGGGTGACGGACTCGACCAGGCGCTGGCGTCGGTGGGGGTGTTCCCGCTGAGCCAGAACCTCATCGACCGGGGGCTACGCGGCGACTACATGAATCTCTTCGCGGTCCTGGACTTGACCGTCCCCCGGCTCAAGCGTTCGTTGCTGCTGGGCACCCGGTGGGGTCAGCCCGGGGAAGCCCTGGTGCCGGCCCCCGGGGATCCGTACTACCTGCGCTACACCTACGACCCGCTGACGTTCCCGATCACCGGGGCACCCCCGGCTCCAGTGGGCAGCCCGCCACCGGCCGCGGTGGGCTCGGCCCCACTACCAACGGGGGTGCCCGGCGAGGCAGTAATTGGACCCCAGGGGGATCCGCCGCCGATCTTCGCGGGGCCCTACGGCGGGTCCCCTGCGCAGGCGGCCGAGCCGCCTGCCCCGGCCACCGCGCCCGCTCCGCCGGGTCCGCCGGCTCCTGCGGGGGGTGGTGGCTGATGTTGACGCGTTTCGTTCGCACTCAGCTGATCATCTTCACCGTCGCGGGTGTCGTCGGCATCGCGGTAATGGTGCTGGGATACATGCAAGTGCCGACCATATTGGGCATCGGCCACTTCACCGTCACGCTGGAACTGCCGGCCTCCGGTGGGCTCTACCGACTCAGCAACGTCACCTACCGCGGGGTGCAGATCGGCACGGTGACTAACGTCGACGTCACGGACGACAAACACGTGGAGGCGACCCTCTCGCTGAACACCTCGCCGAGAGTCCCGTCCGCGCTGACCGCGCAGGTGCGCAGTATCTCGGCAGTCGGCGAACAGTACGTCGATCTTCAGCCGCACGGTGACTCCGGGCCCTATCTGCAGAACGGGTCGGTCATTCCGCTGTCGGACACCGTGATTCCCCAACAGGTCGGACCGATGCTCGATCAGCTCAACGCGCTGGTCGGCAGCATCCCGCAGGACAAGTTCGGGCAGCTGCTCGACGAGTCCTTCAAGGCCTTCGACGGTGCCGGGTACGACTTCGGCTCACTACTCGACTCGACGGGGAAGGTGACCGGCGATCTCAACGGGGTCGCCGACCAGACCCGGGCGCTGATCGACGACAGTGGGCCGCTGCTGGATTCGCAAGCTCAGGGCACCGAGGCGATCCACACCTGGACGCGCAGCCTGGCCGGTATCACCACCCAGCTGACCCACAACGATCCGCAGATCCGCACGTTGCTGCAGACGGGTCCGGGGGCCGCCGACGAAGTGTCCAAGCTGCTCAGCGACGTCAAACCCACCCTGCCGGTGTTGTTGGCCAACCTCGGCGCAATCGGTCAGATCGGGGTGACGTACAACCCGTCGCTCCAACAGTTGCTGGTCCTGCTTCCGGCGTACGCTTCGGCCATCGAGTCGGTGGCGCCGGTCAACAATCCCACCGGACTCGCGTTGGGTGACTTCTCCACCACCATCGCCGATCCGCCCGCCTGCACGGTGGGATTTCTGCCCCCATCGACGTGGCGATCGCCGGCCGACACCAGTGAAACGGACACCCCCGACGGTCTCTACTGCAAGTTGCCGCAGGATTCGCCGATCTCCGTGCGGGGTGCGCGCAACTATCCCTGCATGGGCCACCCGGGCAAGCGGGCACCGACGGTCCAGCTGTGTGACGATCCGAGGGGATTCGTCCCGTTGGCCGAGCGTCAGCACGCGCTCGGACCGTATCCACTCGACCCGAACCTGATCGCTCAAGGCATCCCCCCCGACGATCGGGTGAATCACGACGCCAACATCTACGGCCCCATCCAGGGCACCCCGCTGCCTCCGGGAATCGCGCCGGTGCCAGGCGCAACCCCTCCGGGACCGGCCGACCCAGAACAGGACGCCACACCCCCGGACGCCTCGCCGTCCCCCAATACGCCCGCACCGACCGCTGACACGCCTGCGGACCCGGCAGCCGCGCCGAGTTCCTTCACCGGCACGGGGACTGGTGCGTCGCCGTCGGCTGCGGTCGTGCGCTACAACCCGCGCACGGGGGCGTACATGGGCTCTGACGGCCACTTGTACCACCAGGCGAATCTCGCGCAAGGCGCCCCGGAGGCCTGGACGGACCTGGTCCTGGGCGGACAGTGACGCGCACCCGCCAGCATCGACGAGGCGCACCGCGTCATCTACGCCGACGAGGACTTCGACATCCCGTTCGGCCGCATTGCCAAGGGCACCGTCTCGAGCATGTCGTGCGAGATCAAGGGCATGGTCGACGGCGAAGAGCGCCTCATGATCGAACACATCACCAAATTGCGTCGCGAGGACTTCGCCGAGTACGGCCTCGATGACGTCTACCGGGTGATCATCGAGGGCGAGCCGAACATCAAGGTGGGCATGTGGCTCACCTCGGATTTCGTCCTCGAGTAGGACGCCGCAAGGTGTGCGCACCGGTATTGCCGGTGCCCCACTGGATGATTCGATACGGCACGCCGACACCTCCGCTGGCTGGTGGACCCGTGTCGCTACCCGGTTGCACCGGGAGCGTCGAACATCTTGGTCAGATCGAGCTGGCCGGATTGCACTGCGCCGAAGAACCCGCCGTCGGTGACTAATGCTTCGCCGTTGATGTAGCTCGACCGGGGGCTGTTGAGGAAGATCAGTGGCCACGCCTGTTCCTCGGGGGTGGAGCGCCGACGGATCGGGCCGATGAAGGCGTCGATGATGTTCTGTCCGGCGAACTCGACGAAGTGGGGCATCATCGCGGTGTCCGTGGGACCGGGGTTGATGCAATTGAGCCGGATACCGTCGGAGATCAGGGTGGCGCCGCGGGATGCCACCCACGCGTTGATGGCCTTCTTCGAGAACGGGTATGCCCCCGTCTCGAGCATCTCGCCATTGGTCTCGCACCACCGCTTGCCTTCGTCGAATCCATCGGTCGCCACCAGCTCCATCAGCTGCTCCAGTTCGAGCTGCCACCCCATGGCGGCGTTGGACGCAACCACCGCGATCGCACCGCCAGCAGGAATCTTTGGTAGCACCAGGTCCACCAGATGCCGCGCCCCCACGAAATTGACCAGCATCACGTCCAGACCGGAGAACGGCGGGCCCGGCAGGCCAGCGCAGCCGAAGTAGCCATCCACCGGTCCCTCGATCGATGCGGCCGCCTCCTCGATGGACGCGCGGTCGCGCAGGTCAACCTCGACCACCTGGTCGACGGGAACGTCGGTGCGCCGGACGTCGAGCGCAGTGACGCGCGCACCCAGGTTGGTCAGGATCGTCGCGGTCGCGGCGCCCATCCCGGACGCGGCGCCGGTGACCACCACATGGCGTCCCGCGTATCCCAGTACGTCTTCCATGAGTCCTCCGAACAAGTTGGGTGCGAAGATGATGTCTGTCTTCACGACGGTATAGCAGGTGCCGAAATAAAAACATGTCATTCTCTTCAAGAGAATGGGCTGCTAGCGTGACACGACACGATCAACTCCGCTGCACTAGGCCCCACGGCGAGTGCAGCGGCGATCGAATTTCTTTCGAGCTGGAGGTAGTGCGCGGTGAGTGACCGGTGGGACTACGACAAGATGTTCATCGACGGTGCTTGGACGGCGGACGACGTGGTGGGCGTCATAGAGGTCATCGACCCGGCCACCGAGGAGGTCATCGGCTCGGTCCCCGACGCGGGCCTCAAGGCCACCCACGCGGCGGTCGCGGCGGCCCGGCGGGCATTCGACGACGGGCCCTGGCCACGGACGTCGCCCCGAGAACGGGCGACGGTGCTGCGTCGATTCGCCGCCATCCTCGATGAGCGCCACGACGTACTCAAGAAACTGGTGATGGCCGAGTCGGGGTCGGTCGGCTTCCTCGCCGACATCATTCAGGTGCGGGGCACCATCGACATCGCCGAATGGATCGCCGAGGCCATGGAGCTTTCGGTGCGCTGGACGGAGGTGTCTCCGCCGGCCGGCGGCCCGACTGGAATGGCCGGAAACGCCGTAGTTCGAGAACCGGTGGGCGTGGTGGCCGCCATCACCCCGTTCAACTTCCCGTTCTTTCTCAACATCGTCAAAGTGCTCCCGGCATTGGCAGCCGGCTGCACGGTGGTGCTCAAACCACATCAGTGGACCCCGCTGGACGCCTTCGAAATCGCCAAAGCGGCTCAGGACGCCGAACTTCCGCCCGGCGTGCTGAACGTCATCGCCGGCGGACCTGAGGTCGGTGAGGAGCTGACCACCCACCCCTTGGTTGACATGGTGACGTTCACCGGCTCCACGGCGACCGGGCGGGCGATCATGGCGGCCGCTGCCCCCACGGTCAAGCGTCTGCAACTCGAGCTCGGCGGCAAGAGCGCGTCGATCGTCTTGGACGACGTCTCCGAAGAACACGTCGCCGCGATGGGGATCATTACCTCGATGATTCACGCCGGGCAGGGATGTGCGATCCAGACCAGACTGCTGCTGCCCGAGCACCTACTCGACGCCTACGTCGAGGGTGCCAAGAAATCCGCAGCGTCGCTCAAGGTCGGCGACCCCCGAGAGCCCGACACGCTGATCGGACCGCTGATCCGCGAGCAGCAGCGCGCTCGTGTCGAGGGGTACGTGCAGTCAGGGATCGACGAGGGCGCCGAACTCCTCTTCGGCGGCAAACGTCCCGAACATCTGACGAAGGGCTTCTTCTACGAACCGACGCTATTCATCAACGCGCGCAACGACATGCGCATCGCCCAGGAGGAGATCTTCGGACCGGTGCTCACCGTCATCACCTACAAGACCGAAGCCGAGGCGATCCGCATCGCGAACGATTCGATCTATGGACTTGGCGGTGGCGTCGTTGCCGGCAATACGGCGCGCGGCTTCAATGTCGCGCGCCAACTCCGGGCCGGCAACGTCATGGTGCAGACGGTGGGGTCGCCCACCATCAACGCCGAGACTTTGGGCACCTCCGGTCCCGGTTGGTCAGCCGAACAGCCCAACGGCGTGGGTATCACCGGCGTCTTCGGCGGATTCAAGCAGAGCGGGGTAGGCCGAGAATGGGGCCACCACGGGATCGAGGAGTTCACCGAACTCAAGTCCATCGCTTGGAGCTGAGGCGTTTTCGGAGTTCATCCTTGCGCACCTTGCCGGTGGCCGTCCGAGGTAGGTCATCGACGATCTCGAGGCGTTCCGGGGTCAGCTGCCGCGTGGTCCCGGCGACCGAGAAATACGCACGAATGCCGTTGAGCGACAATGTGGCTGCGGGCCGCAGCACCACGAAGGCGCAGACCCGTTCTCCGTAAAGAGGGTCTGGTGCCGCCACGACAGCGGCTTCGGCCACCGCCTCGTGTTCGGCCAGGATGTCCTCGATCAACTTCGAGGACAGGTTCTCCCCGCCCCGGATGATGAGGTCTTTTCGACGGTCGGTGATGGTGAGGTAGCCGTCGGGGTCGAGCACGCCGATGTCACCTGTGCGAAACCACCGGCCGGGCAGGAACGCATCGGCGTCCAGTGCCGAATCACGGTACCCCGCAAACAATTCCGGGCCGCGACTGAGGATCTCGCCGGGACAGCCCGCAGGTAGGTCCTGCAGAGTGTCATCCACGATCCGGACCGCGACGCCGTCGAGAAGCCGGCCATCGGTGTGCGCCCGCTTGTCCAGGGCATCCTCCGACGAGCCCCCGCTGATCGAGGGATGCTCGCTGGAACCGTAGGCGCGGAAGGCCATGATTCCGTGCTGGTGAGCCCGCTCGATCACGCTCGGCGGCACGCTGGCACCGCCGACTCCGTACTCACGCAGACTGGAGAGGTCGACCTCTCCGGCGAGGTCCAGCAGCGTCGTCAGGAAGAACGGCGTTCCGCCCGTTGCGGTGACGCCATGCTCGTTGATGAGCCGCGCCGCCGTCGCGGCATCCCAGCTGTCCAGCACCACGTGCGGGATTCCCTGGAGCAGCATGCGCAACAGCCCCAGGGTGCCGGCGACGTGGCCGGACGGGAACGCCGCGAGGATGACGCTGTCGGTCGCGACGCCGGTCAGGCGCGTGCGCAGCTCTGCGAGCAGGGTGGCGTGGGTGTGCTGCACTCCCTTGGGCTGCCCGGTCGTGCCCGAGGTGTAGACCAGCAGGCAGACGTCGTCCGGCGCGGCGGCTGTCTGCGTGGACAACGGTTCGCTGCCGTCCACCAGCTGCGCCCAGTCGAGGTATCCGTGCGGTACGCAGTCCCCGATGACGGCCACCGATGACAGCTCGGGGCAGCGGCCGACGCGGTGCAGATCGGCGAGGTAGTCCCGCCGACCCCACCGGTCCGGCGTCACCAGCAGCCGAGCCCGCGACTCCCGCAGGATCAAGCCCAGTTCGCGTGGGCCGTAGCTGGCCACCACCGGGACCAGTACCGCCCCGACGAGCACCGCGGCCGCCTGCGCGACGACCCCTTCGATCCGGCTGGGTACCTGGACGGCGACACTGTCGCCGGGCTGTATGCCGAGGCTGCGGAAGGCCGCCGCGCAGCGGGCGGCCCGGTCGACGAGGTCGGCGAGCGATACCGTGTCGCTGCGCGTGGCGCTGCAAAAGGTGGCGGGGAGGTCGGGTCGGGCGCTGGCCGCGGCGAGGATGGCGAGGGGCAACGTGAGCGGCTCGTCAGCGCTGGTTGCGGAGCGCGATCGCCAGGGATCATCCGCCGACACCGTCACTGCGGGCCGCTCGCGAATGTCGCTGCGCCTGCCGCTATCACCGCGTTGTCGCGGCCCTCGTCGACGAGTGTGAAGCGGACCACCACCCGCCCGCCGAGCCCGGCCCATCCGTCTGTCCGCACGAGGAACGGACCGGTACGGCCGGGACTTACGAAGTGGACGTCCCAGTCGCGAACCTGGACGGCGTCGGCCCCGGCCAGTTCGGCGGCCAGCTCCATCGCGGCGGCCTCGAGCACCACGTGGATCGGGCCCAGGTGCAGCGACGCCGAGGTCGACGCGTGACGAGAGGTGAGGGCGGGTAACTGCCAGCCATCGGCGGTGCTCTTCGCTCCGAAGACCACGTGCAGCGGCGGCAGGTCGACGGTATCGGGTAGCTGCGGCGGTACGTCCACAGGCCGAAACGACGCTGGCGCGTCGCCGAGTGTGACGCCGATCCCGGTGGTTATGGCGATGACACGTGCGGAGTCGGCGGCGTCGGTGATCAGCGATCGGCTGAAGCCCACCTTGGCTCCCCGGCGCACGGTGCTGCGGGCGACCCGGATCTCCGCGACGTCGCGGGCGTCGTCGAGGATGTGAAGGCCGTAGGCGACGGGCGCGGGGATCGCCTCGCGATCGCGCCAGCCGCCGGTTTCAGGTGCGGCGATCGCCAATGGCGCTGCCATGATTCCGCCTGCGCTGTTCCGCATGTCGCGGCGCAGCAGCACCGTATCGGGATCTACGGCCTGGTTGAACGCCCGACCGAGGTACCAGTACGTGATGAGGCCATCGGGTCCCATCATCTCGCGCAGACGATCCCAGTATTCCTCGACGGGACCCTCGCGAATGTCTCGAACCACGCTGCGATACCTCTCTGCCGGTGGGCGATGCCACCGCTGAACGCGAGACGTTGGGCCCGCGTGCATGACGCCATCATCTGGACATGCATTTGGCATGTTGTTTTTTCAACACTAGTCATACTAGTTTTAGAAACATGACGTTATCGGATCCGCATCAGGATCGTCGCGGCAATGGAGGCCGACCGTGGATCTTGAGCTGATCCCGGATCAGGAGTTGCTGAGGGATACGACCGGGGAGTTCCTGCAAGCGACCATGCCGTTGACCGCCGTGAGGGCGCTGGCCGAGAACCCGGCCGGGTTTGACCGTGGGTGGTGGCAGCGCGGGGCGGAACTCGGCTGGACCTCGCTGCTCGTCGCCGAGCGCTGGGGCGGCGGGAGCGTCTCGGGGGCGGGGTTGCGTGACCTCGCTTTGGTCGCCGAGGAGATGGGCGCGATGGTGTCCCCGGGGCCCCTGATGGCTACGAACGTGGTCGCGCAGACCCTTTCGCGCGATGCCTCCGACGAACTCGCGTCTGACGTCCTGCCTGGTCTGCTCTCCGGTGAGTCGGTCGCCGCATGGTGTGTGGCGGAGCCCGGCCGTGACATCACCCCGGACGGGATCACACTGCGCGCGCGTCGCGATGGAGACGAGTTCATCCTCGACGGGGTGAAGCGGCCGGTGGATGCCGGCGGGCAGGCCGATTGGCTTCTGGTAACCGCTACCGGGTCCGGGGGCTTGTCCCAGTTCCTCGTGCCGTCGTCGGCATCCGGTCTGCGGATCAGCCCCCTGCACGGACTCGACCTGGTCCGCAAACACGCCGAGATCGTCTTCGACGGCGTGCGGGTGCCCTCATCGGCTTTGGTCGGTGTGCTCGGTGGCGCCGCGCCTGCGTTCGAGGCGCAGTTGCAGACGGCCCTGGTACTGCAGTGCGCCGAGATGGTGGGCGCGACCGACCGAGTCTTCGACTTCACCGTCCAATACGCGTTCGACCGTTCGTCCTTTGGTCGCGCACTGGCGTCCTACCAAGCCCTCAAGCACCGCTTCGCCGACATGAAGCTGTGGCTCGAGTCAGCTCACGCCATCACTGTCGATGCCACCAGGGCCGTCCAGGACGGTACGCCCGACGCCGGTGAGATCGTCCGGGTTGCCAAGGCCTACGTCGCCGAACGCTGCCCGGAGCTGATCCAGGACTGCATTCAGATGCACGGCGGCATCGGAGTCACCTGGGAGCACGACCTGCACCTGTATCTGCGTCGCGTCGTCGTAAATCGGCAGACCTATGGCGACCCACTACACCAGCGCGACCAAGTGGCGATCCTCGCCAACAGATAGGGAACAAACCATGACTGCCGCGACCGCAACCCCCGGGGGACTGGCCGAAGACCTGGGCACCTTTCACGCGAGAGCCAAGGAGTGGGTGACCGCGAACCTGGAACCCCTCAACGGCGCCGACCCCTACCTGGGGCACGCGACCGACGACGCCGACCATGTGGTCCGCGCCAAGGCGATTCAACGCAAACTCTTCGACGGCGGGTTCGCCGGACTCTGCTACCCCGTCGAATACGGCGGGCGCGGCCTGCCGGCGGAATATCAGGACGCGTTCATCGACGTGACCTACGGCTACGAACTGCCCCGGCTGTTCAACACCCCTACCTTCACCATCATCTTGCCGACGATCCTGGACTTCGGCACCGAAGAGCAGAAGAGACGATTCATCCCCGCCGCGCTCAAGGGGGAGGAACTGTGGGTCCAGTTCCTCTCCGAGCCGAGCGGCGGATCCGACCTGGCTGGAGCCCTGACTAGGGCTGACCGCCGTGGCGACGTCTTCGTTATCAACGGGTCGAAGATCTGGAGCACGTACGCGTGGAAGTCGGATTACGCGTTGTGCGTGGCCCGCACCGACTGGGATGTTCCCAAGCACAAGGGGCTCAGCGTCCTCATGGTCAAGGTCCACCAACCGGGGATCACCATCACCCAGATCAAACACGTCGACGGAACCGACGACTTCTGCCAGGAATTCTTCGACGACGTCGCCGTCCCCGCCGATCAGGTCCTCGGCGAGGTCGACGACGGGTGGACCGTCGCGTCGCGGCTGCTGCTGCACGAGCGGGAGGCGATGAGCGGCTCCTCGCCGTATGCGATGGCGCCGCGCACCGCGGCCCATGAGAGTGATCAGGTCAGCGCCGCGGCTCTCGCGCAAGACTCGGGCGGCGCGACCGATCCCCTGGTGCGTCAGCTGATCGGGGAAGCGCGGGTGCTCACCCGTGTGCACACCGCGCTCGTCGGCCGCATCGCCACGTCCATCCGCACTGGCCGCCTGCCCGCCGCGGCCGGCTCGATCCCGCGGCTGTCGAACGGGATGATGCGGGTCAGACTGGCCAGCATTGCCCTGGAGATCGCCGGCGACCGTGCGGTCGCCTGGACCGACGACGATCCGACCGGCGACCTCGGCGTGGCCTACCTCGGCCGCCAGGGGCCCTGCATCGGTGGCGGCACCACCGAAATCACCCGCAACATCATCAGCGAACGCGTCCTCGGTATGCCGCGCGAGCCTGCCGAGGACCGGGACCGCCCGTTCCGGGACGTGCGGACCAACGCAGCAATCCAACGACCCCGATCATGACCAACGCAGGAGGAACCATGGCCAAACTCGACTTTCCGGTATTCGACGCCGACAACCACTTGTACGAAACCCAGGATGCCTTCACCCGACACTTGCCCGCCAAGTACGACGGGCTGTTCAAATACGTCGAGGTGAATGGGCGCACCAAGATCGCCGTCGACAACGTGATCAGCGACTACATCCCCAATCCCACGTTCGACGTCGTCGCGCGCCCCGGGGCATTCGCCGAGTACTTCTCGGGCAACAACCCCGAAGGCAAGTCGCTGCGGGAGCTGGC
>NZ_JAVRQA010000256.1:0-3057 GCF_032161845.1 Mycobacterium sp. | reverse complement strand
AAGTGTTCGCTTCGCTCGACTGCAGCCCGCAGATCGTGATGGAGACGAACTCGATTTCGACGCTGTACGCGCACGTGCGCGACGGCTCGACGTCGACGATCATGCCGCACACCTGGCTCCAGACTTTCCGGGTGCCCGGCGACATGCGCGTCGTGCCCCTCGTCGAGCCGATCGTCACGCACGGCGTCGGCCTGCTGCTGCCGGACCAGCAACCCGAGTCGATGCTTTCGCGTGCGCTGATCCGAGTCGTCCGCCAAGTCAACATGACCCGGGCCCTCGACGACACCCTCCGCCAGCACCTCCGCCTAGGCCACGTCGGCTCCTGAACCGCGTACAGACCGCACTCGGAGTGAGTGCAGTCTGTGCGCGCGTGAGTGCAGGTTGTGCGCGGGTGAGGGCAAGCTGTGTACGCGGTTACTTGGCGGTGTAGGAGTGGGCGCCGGTTCCGGCCAGTTGGCCGCCTTGAACGATCAGGTACTCGTCGCGGATCGGGGTGCCGTCGAACCACGACTCGAGGATTTCGCGGGTTCCGGCCGCGTAGCGGGCTTGTGCCGACAGCGACGAGCCGGAGATGTGCGGGGTCATGCCGTGGTGCGGCATGGTGCGCCACGGGTGGTCGGCGGGCGCGGGCTGCGGGTACCAGACGTCACCGGCGTACCCGGCGAGCTGGCCGCTTTCGAGCGCGCGGACGATGGCGTCGCGGTCGACGATCTTGCCGCGCGCGGTGTTGACGAGGTAGGCGCCGCGCTTCATGGTGTTGAGCAGCTTCTCGTCGAAAAGGTTCTCGGTCTCCGGGTGCAGCGGCGCGTTGATGGTGACGACGTCGCAGAACGGCACCATGTCCTGCGGGCTCTCGTGGAAGGTCAGGCCGAACTCTTCCTCGACCTCGGTGGGCAGGCGGTGCTTGTCGGTGTAATGCAGGTGGACGTCGAACGGCTTGAGCCGCTTCAGCACGGCAAGGCCGATCCGGCCGGCTGCCACCGTCCCGACGTGCATGCCTTCGAGGTCGTATGACCTCGCGACGCAGTCGGCGATGTTCCAGCCACCGGCGACGACCTGCTGGTAGGACGGGATGTAGTTGCGCACGAGCGAAAGAATCATCATCGACACGTGTTCCGCGACGCTGATGCTGTTGCAATAGGTCACTTCGGCGACGGTGATCCCGTGCTCGATCGCGGACTGCAGATCGACATGGTCGGAGCCGATTCCGGCGGTGACCGCCAATTTCAGGTTCGGTGCCTTCGCAATTCGCTCCGGCGTCAGATATGCGGGCCAGAATGGCTGGGAAATGACGATCTCGGCGTCCTCGAGCTCTTTGTCGAGCACCGAGTCCGGGCCTTCCTTGTCCGAGGTGACGACGAGGGTGTGGCCGCGCTCCTCGAGGAATTTCCGCAGGCCCAGCTCGCCGGACACGCTGCCGAGCAGCTCACCCGGGGTGAAGTCGACCGCGCTCGGCGTCGGCAGAGTCTGGCCGCCGGGATAGTGGGAAAGGGTGGGCAAATCGTCACGTGCGTAGGTTTTCGGCTGGCCGTCGATGGGGTCGTCGTAAAGGACGCAAACGATCTTCGCCATTGAAGGGCTCCCAAAGGTGGGTTTCATTTCGGGGGACATTTCCCGCTGAAACCCACTTTTGCGCGCCGGAACCCTCCGGTCAAAGTAAACTCGCTGACACCGGCATAACCGCCGTTTATCGTGGCTGGTCCAGACGCTGTGAAGGGCCCCTTCCTGGCAAGAAACGCCAGGAAGGGGCCCTTCACGTGCGGCCCGAAGCCAGGGTCAGCGGTCGGCGACGGCGTTCTCGGCCGCTTCGAGCCATTCACGCCACTGCGCGGCCTGCTCGTCGGCCTTCTTCGCGCGGCGCTCGTCGCCCGCGGCGCGGGCCTTGGCCGCCTGGGACTCGAAGTGCGCGACGCGCTCGTGGAACTGTGCGGCCCTGGCGAGTGCCTCCGGGTCGGTGCGGCGCCACTTGTTGTCCTCGGCGGATTTGACCTTGTCCTGCACCGTTTTGAGGCGCATGTCGAGGTCGCGGATGCGTTCGCGCGGGACCTTGCCGATCTCGTCCCAGCGTTCCTGGATCTTGCGAAGCTGGTTCTTCGCGCCTTCGAGGTTGATCGCCGGGTCGATCTTCTCCGCGTCGATCAGGAGCTCTTCCTTCTTCGCGGCGTTGTCGGTGAACTCGGCGTCGCGTTCGTTGAACGCCGACGAGCGGCGGGCGAAGAACTTGTCCTGCGCGGCGCGGAACCGCTGCCAGAGGGCCTCGTCGCTGTCCTTGGGCGCGCGACCGGCCGCCTTCCAGTCGTTCATCAGGTCCTTGTAGCGGCCCGCGGTGTCGCCCCAGTCGTCGGATTCGGCCAGTTTTTCGGCCTCGACGATCAGCTCCTCCTTGCGGGTCTTCGCCGTCGCGCGCTGCTTGTCGAGTTCGGCGAAGTGCGAACCACGGCGGCGATTGAACGCCTCGCGCGCCTTGGAGAACCGCTTCCACAGCTCGTCGTCGGTCTTGCGGTCGACGCCCTTGACGCTTTTCCACTCGTCCAGGATCGTGCGCAGCCTGTCCCCGGCGGACTTCCACTGGGTGGACTCGGCGGCCAGCTTCTCGGCTTCTTCGGCGAGGGCCTGTTTGCGGGTCACCGCGGCGGAGCGGGCAGCTTCGCGCTCCTGCTTCGCGCTGGCCAGTGACTTCTCGGCGTGGGCGATGACCTCGTTGATCCGGGCGCCCAAGGCGGCCAGGTCGCCGACGACGGCCGCCTCGGCGAGACCGTCGCGCATCTGGGTGGCGCTGGACAGCGCGTGCTTCGGGTCGCCGGCGCCGGACGCCAGTCGGGTCTCGAGCAGCTCCACCTCGGTGCGCAGGTCGTCGAACCGGCGCGCGTAGTGGATGAGTCCTTCGTCCGGGGTCCCGGCCTGCCAGATGCCGACGGCGCGCTCACCGTCCACGGTGGTGACGTAGACGGTGCCTTCCTCGTCCACCCTGCCCCACCGGGCCGGGTGGGGCTCGGCAGGCGGCACCGGCGGCGCGGCGTGCCCGCTGCCACCCAGCGCTTGCGGTACCGGATGGGG
>NZ_JAVRQA010000255.1:0-3918 GCF_032161845.1 Mycobacterium sp. | reverse complement strand
GAGTTGAATCTCGGTGCCAGCCGCAATGTGCTTGTCCCACGGCAGGACGATCACGCGGCCCGCGGGGACGTGGCGCTCGAACTGCTGCACCAAATCCTCGACGTCGATGTTCGGCTTACCGGGCGTGACGTGGTTGATCACCACGCAGGACCGGCCGAGCAGGTCCTGATATCCGTTCTGCCGCAACCAGTCCATGGTGACCGCCGCTTGCCGGGCACCGTCGATCGAGGCGCTGGCGACGATCACCAGACCCGACACCGTCGAGAGCACACCGCGGGACGCGGGCTGGAACAAGCCGGCCCCACAGTCGGCGAGCACCAGGTTGTAGTACCGCGACACGATGCCGACGGCGCCCTTCCAGTCGTCGTCGTTGAACTCACGTCGCGCCCCGCTGTACTCCTCCGAAGAGAGCACCTCGAGATTGGAACCGTTCATGCTGGTGTACGCGCGAATGTCGTTGTAGCGGGTCAATTCCTTGTCCGACAACAGATCTGCGACCGTCGCCGCGGATTGGCGTCCGGCCCGGTCGGCCAGGTTGCCGCCGTCGGGGTCGGCGTCGACCGCCAGGATGCGGTCGCCGCGGATCTTGCTCAGCGAGGAGCCCAACGCCACGGTGACGGCCGTCTTGCCGACGCCGCCCTTCAGTCCGAAGACGCCAATCTGATACGAATCGCGCGCATTCCGACGGATCCGGGCGTGCAGGTCCATCTCGTAGATCTCGTCGGGCGAGAGCCCGAGGTTGATCCGCGTCAGCAGGTAGATCAGGTGACGCCACCCACGCTGCGACGGCATCTTCACCGCGGAGCGCACACCGACGTGGGAGAGCGCGTCGATGGCACGGTGATTGCCAATCGTCGCCGCCGACGTCGGGGCCGGCTGCCCGGCGAGCTGTTGCGCCGACGTCCACGCGGCCCTGTTCTCGGCCTGGGCTTCCGCATAATGCTGCGGTGACGGCACCGCAGCCGCCGACGCGGAACGCGTCTGCGGAGCGGGTGTCGCGGGCCGCTGTTCGTAACGAGCGCCGGTCGACGTCCCCGCCTGCGGGGAGCGCATCATCCCGTTCTGCACTCGCTGCGCGCCCGCCTTGGTCGGGGGCATTTGCATCGTCACTTCGGTGGGCCGAGGTGGCGGAGCCGTCGTCGGCGCAGATTGCGCCTGCGTCGCGACGGGCAACGGTCCGGACGGCGAGTCGCCGCGGCCGGGAGTGGTCGGCTTGGGCGTAGGAGCGGCCGATGCCACCGTTTCGCGGTCGACCGCTGCGGTCTCCTCTTCGGGCTGTGCCGCCTCCGAGGAGTGGAAGAGCCGGTCATAGTCGGCCGACATGGGGTTACCTCTCACGATTCAAAGTTATTGGTGCGCCACAGCATCAGATCACCGAGACGCTGACGCGGTGGGCGGGCACGATCAATGCGTGGCCGCCCACCGCGTGCGACGTGATGCTACGAGAACATCCCGGTCACGCCGGCTTCGGTCTGGGCCATCGTCTGGCCGGACTCGCTGATGGTCTGCGCCAGGTTCTGCAACGCCGCGTTGAGCTCGGTCGACGTCTGATCCCACTTCGCTTGCACCTGCTGGTAGGCCTCCGAGCCGGTGCCGCCCCAGACTGCGCCGAGCGCGGCCAGCGACGCCTTGCCCTCGTCGAGCAGTCCCGCGGTCTGGCCGACGGCGCCCATGATCTCGCCCGATCCGCCTTCGATCCCGGCGAAGTTCCAAGTCTGTTCGCTCATGTGAAGTCTCCGTTTCTGTTGGTGGTAGTTAGAACTGCATCAAGTGGGCGAGATTGCCGGCCTGGTCGTCATCCGTCGACGTGTACTGAGTACCCGAGGTGTGGATGTTGTTCGAGATGTCGTTGAGCTCCTGGATCTGCGTCGCCGCGGCGGCGTCGAAACGCTGGAGTGCCGTCTGAGCAGCGACACCGGCCTGACCGGTCCACTGGGCCTTCAGCGAGTTGGCGGTCATGTCGACCGCGGCGATAACTTGCTTCAGCTCATCGGAAATGCGCTCGAAGTTGCTGGCCTCTTTGGCGAGGACAGCGGCATCGGTATTCATCTGGGGCATCGCTGTTTACCTTTTCTTTCTCCTGTGTCCTCGCCAAGGGAATGGCGAGTCTTCCAGCCCCCTCTGGCCGGAAAGTCTGTTGTGGACGACTACCAGTCGTCGTCTTCTTCGTCGTCCATGGGCAATGGGGTCGGGGCCTTCAAACCGGGCCTGGTCCCGCCGCTCTTGCCCCTCTCACCCATGGCTCCCATCGGACCGCCGCTTCCGCCGCCGACGGGCGCGGCGCCGGGGCCGCCTGCTCCCGCCGCGGCGCCGGGGGCGACCTCCGGCGGGGCGGTCGACGGACCAACCAGCGTGGACAACGCCGGACTTCGCGTCGACGTGCCGCCCATCCCGGGTAGCGACGCCGCCCGCACCAGGCCTGCGCCGGAACTGGCGCCAGATCCTCCCGCGAGCGGGTGGCTCGAGATCGGGCCCGCCCCGATCAGACCCACCTGAACCTTGTCGGAGCCGAAACCGCTGCCCACCTGACTGAAGATCTGCGTCATCTGCTGCAGCGGTTGGGTGAGCTGCTGCATCGGTTGCATCATCTGCTGCGGCATCTGTCCGACCATCGAAACGCCTTGCGACACCATCTGCGTGGCCATCTGGACGCCCTGCTGCATGACCTGGCTCTGTTGGCCAGCCTGCTGCCCGGAGCTCTGCGCGTTCTGCGCCTGACCTTCGGCGCGTTGGGCCGCCATGTTCCCCTGGCTGGCCACGTTGCCCGCCTTCAGAGCCACGGATTGCATCTGCCCGTCCGCAGTGGTGTGGGCGAACGCTGCCTCGCGCATCATCGACCCCGGCAGCATCGCCGCGTTCTGTGCCACGGACATCGACATGGCGCTCTCACCAACACCCGGCATGACGATCGGTGTCATCGGGGGGATCGGCTCGAACAACGTGTTCAACGTCGTCTCGGCCTGGTAGCCCTCCATGGCGCCGGCCGCCTGGTTCCACATGCGTACGAAGTAGTCGAACTCGTTGACTCCGATCGGCGCCGTGTTGACGCCGAGGAAGTTGGTCGCGTTGAGCACCGCGTTGGTGACGTGGTTCATCTCGATCTCGGGCAGGGGCGGTGTCGTCACCATCGCAGTGGTGTACGCGGTCGCCTGCGCGATGGCCTGCATCGCCCGCTTCTGTGCCTGCAGCGCGGTCGAACGAAGCCAGGCGACCATCGGCGTCGTCGCTTGAACGGCACGCTCACTGCCCGAGCCCTGCCACGAACCCTGAAGCGCCACCAAGCTAGCCGCGAGCTCCTCGGCCTGGGTCTCCAGCGAGATCGCCATTGCCTCCCAGCCCGCTGCCGCTTGGTACATCGGCTCGATGCCGGCACCAGCCATTAGCCGCGCTGTGTTGACCTCAGGTGGCAATGCTCCGTAGAACATTGCCAACATTGCGGGCACAGCGGACATAGTTTGCTGGACTCAGATCCTGATTGGTGAATTCGTCGGGTTGTTATTACGACAGGACAGCCGCGCCGGATTCGTCGACGGCGGTATAAACACCGGCCGCTTCGACGTATGCGGCGCCTGCGCGCGACAACTCTTCTTGAGCCAGAGCGTTGAGGGCCATCGCCTGTGCGCCCTCGGTAGCAAACGCGAGTGATGCCTGAACCGAAACTTCCTCGGCTCCCGCAGGTGCAAGTGCAGTGACCTCGGCACCGGTGGCCGTGCCGGTTGCCAGTCCGCGTGCGCCGTTTGCGACGACCTGCGACCCGACTCCGACTGCCGCTGGGTTGTGCTCCAGTGGTTGCATTTGCGCTTACTCCTCACATATTTCAAATTCACTGCATATCGGGTCGACGACCCGTGCGGAGCGGTAGCTTGCTCCCCCGTGGAATCAAAACCGAGATTCCTTTGCTGGTGAATTGCCAGCAGC
>NZ_JAVRQA010000254.1:0-13860 GCF_032161845.1 Mycobacterium sp. | reverse complement strand
CTCCGCCGCGTTCGACCGGTTCGATCCCGAATCGAATACCTGGACCCCCCTGGTGGACATGCCGACTCCGCGCGGGAGCTACGGCGCCACGTTCATCGATGGCCGGATCGTGGCGGTCGGTGGCGAGGAACCGACGCAGGTGCTGGACGCGGTCGAGATGTACGACATCGCCGGCGGGAAATGGACCAGACTGGCGCCGTTGCCGACCCCGCGTCACGCCGCGGTGGTCGCCACGGTAGGCGACACCGTGTACTGCATCGGTGGCGCAAACCGGCCCAGCCATGAAGGTGGGGTCGGGACGATAGAGGCCTTGGACTTCTCGTAGAGCGGGCGTAGTCGCTTGCTCTGCTCCTACCGCGTCTGGTTACCGCCCGGAAGCGGGCAGACTCGGTCACAATGAGGCCGGTGGCTGAGATTGGTCTGGGCTTCGGAGTGCTGGGCCCCTTACAGATGAGCGTCAACGGCACGAGTGTGCCATTGGGCACGCCCAAGCAGCGAGCGGTGTTGGCGATGTTGGTGATCAACCGCAACCGCCCCGTCTCACTCGAGTCGCTGGTCAGTGCGGCATGGGAGGACCGGCCGCCACCGGAAGCGCGGACCAGCCTGCACTCCTACGTGTCGAACCTGCGTCGGCTTCTCGGCACGGCCGGGGTCGAACCGCGCACCGTATTGGCCAATGCGCCACCTGGGTATCGGCTGAGCATGCCGGAGGCTGCCTGTGATCTTGGCCGATTCATCATCGAAAAGACGGCCGGAGTTCAAGCGGCCGCTGCCGGTCGATTTGAACAGGCCAGCGACCAGCTGTCAGCCGCGCTTGCGCAGTGGCGTGGACCGGTACTGGACGATCTGCGTGACTTCCGGTTCGTCGATGCGTTCGCCACTGCGCTCATCGAGGACAAGGTGGCAGCTCACACGGTGCGGGTAGAAGCCGAAATCGCTTGCGGGCGAGCTCATTCGGTGGTCAGTGAGGTTGAAGCGCTGATCGTTGAACAGCCCTATCGAGAGCCGCTGTGGGCACAGCTGATGACGGCGTACAGCCTTGCCGGGCGTCAATCCGATGCCCTCGATGCGTATCGCCGGTTGAAAACCACGCTTGCAGAGGATCTTGGGATCGACCCCGGCCCCTCGGTACGCCGCCTGCACGAGCGGATCCTGCGGCAGGAGCGGTTGGATGTGCAACAGACCGCGAGGGCGGACGCGCAGTCCATCGTCACCGTCCTCGAACAACGCAAACCTGTTTCAGGCACATCCCACCACGCTCTCCTTCGCGACGCCTCGGGACGGAGCTATCCGCTAGACACGGTGACCACCGGGATCGGGCGACTCCCCGACAACGACATCGTTCTCGACGACCAGAAGGTCAGTCGGCACCACGCCGTGATCATCGACACCGGCACCAGCTTCGTGGTCAACGATCTGCGGTCGGCCAATGGAGTCGAGGTACAGCATCAGCGAATTCGCGGCAGCGTGACGCTGGCCGACGGTGACGTCATCCGCATCGGCGGCCACCGATTCACCGTCCAAATCTCTCCCGGCGAGGCGCCCGACTCCACCTGAGGCAGATCATCGGCCGGATGGATCTGGGCGGCTTCAACGCGCACCACGATGCATACACCGTCGAAGCGACGACGAGTTGGTGCCCCCAGCGCTTTGGGTGCGGCGCGCGTAACCGTCGCAGCAGGCGTGCGGGATCGGCTCGGGCCCTGCCCCGCCGAGCCACGAGGTTAGCGGGTCACTCCAAGAATCCGCCAAGTCGCCCGTCGGACACTTTCGTCGACTTGCAAAACGGACTATCTCAGGAGCACCCAAAATGAACGCAAACCGGCGCTCGATCCTCCGCTGGCTCACCACTCAACTCGCCTCCTACCTGGAGGTTCCGGCCACCACGATCGACCTCATGGTTCCGCTCGCCGAGATGGGTGTGGATTCGGTCCACGCGCTCAGCCTCGTCGGCGACGTCGAGGCGCGCTTCGACATCGATGTCGACCCGACGATGATCTTCGACTACCCCACGCTGTCCCACATCGCCGAATACATCAGCACGACCGTGGGTGAGCAGCAAGAGGCCGTGGCGTAGGTGGTCGACATCGCGGTCGTCGGCCTAGACCGCTTGTCGGCAAGCTTTGCTGCCCGTCTACTTCAGTAATTCAAGAGGCATTTTCCACCCACCGCCGTCGAGCCGATGGCAGCGCAGCCGAAGCGCCCGCCGAGCGGTTTGGAAGATCTTGCCGAAAACCCGTCCAGCTGGCCCAAGGTGCGCTCTGCTTGCCATGAGAGCGGCCGCCCAATCGCGATGACCGCAGGGGGAGAACATCATGATCGACACTCCGAACAAGAACCTCGTTTCACACCTTCAGACCCAGTTCGCAGTTCACGCCGATAACCGCACCTTCACGTATCTCTCCGAATCCGGACGAGGCCTCGTCGAGGACGTGGTGACCTTCGGCGACCTCGACCGCGATGCCCGCGAAGTTGCGGCGTGGCTGGGCTCGCGGCCGGAGGCCGCACAACCGGTGCTGCTGTTGTTCGAACCGGGTATTGCGTTCTGGCGGACGTTCATCGGCTGCCTTTACGCCGGAGTCGTGGCGATACCTGCGCCGCTCCCCCACGACCAGCGGAGCATGAGCCGCGTTGCCGGGATCCTCCGCGACGCCAACAGCAGCCTGGCGCTGACCACCACCAAGCTGCATGGCCTGCTCGCCGCCGGTATCGAGGGCTTGGGTCTCGACATCCCACTCACGCTGATGGCCACCGACGAATCTCGGCTCGCCGACGCGGACTCGTGGACGGTGCCCGACATCGATGCCGACACCGTCGCCTTCCTGCAGTACACCTCCGGCTCGACCGGCGACCCCAAGGGCGTCGCCGTCACCCACGGCAACGTGCTCGACAACGAGTCCACGATCTCCGAAGCCCTCCACGTGGACGCCGACTCGGTGCTCGTCGGCTGGATCCCGCACTTTCACGACATGGGCCTCATCGGCGGACTGCTCGCCTTCTTCGCCGGCGCGAACCTCGTCACGATGTCGCCGATGGCCTTTCTGAAGCAACCGGTCCGACTGCTGAAGGCGATCAGTGACTACCGCGGAACCATTTCTGCCTTACCGAATTTTGCCTACGATCTGATCGCCCGCCGGCTGACGCCAGAGCAGCTGACCGGCCTCGACCTCTCCACCTGGGAGGTCGCCCTCAACGGTGCCGAGCCGGTCCGCAGGAAGACCATCGAGCGGATCGAGAACCTGCTCGCACCGGTTGGATTCTCGCCGACGACGATGCGCCCCGGGTACGGCATGGCCGAGGTGACGCTGCTGGCCACCGTCGGCCGCGGCATGCCCCGATACCTCGACGCCGACGCCGACGCGCTCGAACAGAACCACTACACGCCAGCGACGAGCCGGGCGACCAGCCTGGTGAGTTCCGGCGAGCCGGGATCAGGTGTCGACCTGCGCATAGTCGATCCAGACACCCTGGCCGAGTTGACGGAGGACCACGTCGGCGAGATCTGGCTACGCAGCGCGAGCGTCGCCAGCGGATATCACAATCGTCCTGCCCAGACGCTCGAACGATTCGGTGCCCACACCGCCGACGGCACCGGGCCCTACCTGCGCACCGGCGACCTTGGCCTGCTCCACGATGGAGAGCTCTACGTCACGGGCCGCTGCAAGGACCTGCTGATCGTCAACGGCCGAAACCTCTATCCGCAGGACATCGAAGACTTCGTCCACGATGTGCACCCGGCCTTCGTCGATGCTCGCGGGGTCGCGATCACCGTCGACGTCAACGACGCCGAACGTCTCGTGGTGATCCAGGCCGTCAAGACGCGGTTGCTCGACGGCCTGAGTTACGCCGAGCTCGCCAGCGCACTGAAGATCGCCGTTGCGCGGGGCTTCGAGGTCCCTGCACCCAGCGTGGTGTTCGTCAACCATTCTGGAATCCACCTCACCACCAGCGGAAAGGTGCAGCGCGCATCGATGCGCGCGGCGTTCCTGAACGGCGAACTGAGCGACATCATCCACGAGGAGCACTCCAAATGAACGACATCGCAGTCGTTGGCCTGGACTGCCGCTTCCCGAAGGCAGAAGATCCGGCCGCCCTGTGGAAGCTGCTGCTCGACGGCGCTGACGGGATCGACGAGATCCCGGCGGACCGGTGGGATGCGGCCGCGCTCAACGATGACGGCACCCTCAACCACCGCGCAGGCGGATTGATCGACGACGCCGATGCCTTTGACAACGACTTCTTCGGCATCACCCCGCGCGAGGCCGAGGCGATGGATCCGCAGCAGCGCCTACTCCTGCAAACTGCCTGGCGCGCAATGGAAAACGCCACACTCGATCCACGCGGGCAAGCCGGCTCCAACACCGGAGTGTTCGTCGGCGTGATGGCGAATGAATGGGCACACCTGCACATGCAGGACTTCCGCCAGATCACGGCGCAGACCGGGTCCGGCAACGGCTATTTCATGACCGCAAACCGGCTGTCCTACCAGCTCGACCTCAAGGGCCCGAGCCTCGCGGTCGACACCGCCTGTTCCTCATCGTTGGTCGCGGTCCATCTCGCCGCCCAGGCGCTGCGCAGCGGAGAGTGCGACCAGGCGCTTGCCGGCGGTGTGAATCTCACCCTGACTCCCGCCCTGAATGCGTTCTACACACAGGCCGGGTTGGCAGCTCCGGACGGCCGCTGCAAGCCGTTCAGTGGTTCGGCCGACGGCATCGGGCGAGGCGAGGGCGTCGCCGTCGTCGTGCTCCGCCGGCTGGCGGACGCCGTCGCCGCGGGTCTGCCGATCTACGCGGTGATCGAGGGCAGCGCGGTCAACAGCGACGGTCGCAGCAACGGAATCACTGCGCCGAACCGCTGGGCGCAGCAGCAGGTGGTCGCCACGGCATGCGCGGCCGCCGGGATCGCGCCCGCGCAGATCGACTTCATCGAGGCACACGGCACCGGAACCCTCCTCGGGGACATGATAGAGGCGAAAGCCCTTGCGCACGCCCACCGTTCGCGGCGGGACCAGCCCTGCGCGATCGGTTCGATCAAGGGCAACCTCGGGCACACCGAGGGCGCCGCCGGTATCGCCGGCCTGATCAAGTGCGTGTTGAGCCTGCACCACCGAGTGGTACCACCGTCCCGGTTCGCCGACACCGAGAACGCTCAACTTCGGCTGGCTGACGGCGGACTGCGGCTGCTCTCAGAACCGATGGCATTGCCATCGGAAACCGCGTACGGAGCCGTCTCCAGCTTCGGTATCGGTGGCACGAACTGCCACGTCGTGCTCGCCAGTGCCCCGGCAACAGAGCCTGCCGCCACGATTGACGGCGCATCCGATTGGGGCATCCTCACGTTGTCCGCAGACAATCGAGACAGTCTGCGCCTCAATGCCATTCAACTCGCAACCGACATCGAGGAGAGCACGGCTCCGCTGGCACAGCTGTGCTGGTCGACCAACCAGATCAAGGCAACCGGCAAGGCCCGGTTCGCGCTCGTCACCGCGGACCGCGCCGAGGCCATCGCCGCCCTGCGAGGCGATATCGAAATCGGCATCGCGACGGGCATGTCGGTGGGCTGGCTATTCAACGGCCAGGGAACGCAATACCCCGGTATGGCGTCGACACAGTACGAAAGCAGCGGCGTGTTCCGCGACGCCTTCGACGAGGTCGAGGCGGCGATGATGCCGTACCTCGGGGTGCGGATCCGCGACGTCATGAACGACGAAGGCATCAATCGCACGGAGTTCGCCCAACCTGCGATCTTCGCGCTGCAGTACGCACAGGCACAGGCACTGCTTCGACTGGGTGCCGAACCAGCCTGGTTGCTCGGGCACAGCATCGGCGAGTATGCCGCCGCCGCCATCGCCGAGGTGTTCAGCCTTGAGGACGCCTGCCGTCTCGTCGTCGCCCGCGGCCGCCTCATGCAGCAGCTGCCAGCAGGCGGCGGCATGCTCGCGGCCCGTGCAGACGTCGACAGCGTCAAACGCCAAGTGGCCGGGCTCCCACTCGACCTCGCGGCCGTCAACGGTGCAACCGAACTGGTGCTGTCTGGCCCAACGGAGGCGATCGAGGACGCTGCGCGCACCCTGGGCGAAGCGGGGATCACCGTGCGCCAACTCACGGTGTCGCACGCCTTCCATTCGCAGCTCATGGAGCCGATGACCGCAGAGTTCGCCGCGATCGCCGCACAGTGCGCCTTCGAGCTGCCCGCGTTCCCGATCTTCTCGACGGTGCACGGCAGGCTGCTGGGTGACGACGAACCCATGGACGCGGATTATTGGACGGCGCACGTCGGCGCAACCGTCCGTTTCGCCGACGCGGCAGCCGAGGCGATACAGGCCGAGCCAACGCATCTCGTCGAGTTCGGCGCGAAACGCACACTCGCACAGATGATCACGCGGGCACACGAGAGCGCGCCGCCAGCAGTGGCCGTCGCCGCCGGCCTGGCCGAAACCGTGGTCGCACTGTATCGCGGCGGCCTGAACCCCAACTGGAATCTGTTGTACCCCAAAGATTCTCAGGTGGCGCACCCGCTCAGCGGCTACTCGTTCAGCACTGCCAACCGATTTTGGATCACCGGAGCCGCGCTGGCGGCGACATCTAGCAAGGAACAGAACAGGCCGATCGCGGCCACCGCCACCACCACACACCCAGCCAAGGAATCGACCATGGACAACCTCATCGCACTCTTCCGCGAGCAGGCCGCCGTACTCGCCACCTACGGGCAAGGCAGCCCGCCCGCTGTCACCTCGCCCGAGGTTGCACCGCCGACGACGGCACACGACGCGATGGCCATCGTGCGCGGCGAGATCGCACGGGTCAGTGGCTTCCCCGAAGGGAACCTTCGCGCCACGCAGACCATCACCGGTGACCTGGGTTTCGACTCGATCATGGTGGCCGACGTGTTCAGCGGGCTCACCCGCAAGATTCCTGGCGTAGAGCTCGATCCAGCAGGATTCGGCCCCGACACGACCATCGCCGACGTGATCGCCATGGCGGGCGGGCAGGTGCGGCCGACGAGCGCCGCGCCAGCCGCCCCGGACGTCGCCCCGGTGACCCCACAATTCCGGATCGCCGAGTTCGAGGAGGTCAAAGCGCTGGCCGACCGGTTTGCCTTCGGCGCCGCACTGGGCGTCGAGAACCCCTACTTCCACGTCAACGACGGCGTCACCCGCGACACCTCGATCATCGACGGCGCCGAGGTGATCAACTTCTCCAGCTACAACTACCTGGGCATGTCGGGCCACCCCGCGGTGGCGGAAGCGGTGTCGGACGCGGTGCGCAGATGGGGTAGCTCGTGCTCGGCGTCGCGCCCGATCTCCGGTGAGAAGCCCGTCCACCGCGAGCTCGAGGTCGAGCTGGCGAAACTGCTCGGCACCGAGGATGCGATCGCTCTGGTTAGCGGCCACGCCACCAACGTCACCGTGATCGGGCACCTGCTCGGCGAAGGCGATCTCGTCATCCACGACGGCCTCGCGCACGACAGCATCATGCAGGGCTGCAAGCTCTCCGGGGCCACGCGCAGGCCGTTTCCGCACAACGACCACGCCGCCCTCGACGAGTTGCTCACCACCATCCGTCATCAGTACCGCCGGGTGCTGATCATCATCGAGGGCATCTACAGCCAGGACGGCGACATCCCCGACTTGCCTGCCTTCATCGAAGTGAAGCGCAAGCACCACGCGCTTCTCATGATCGACGAGGCACACAGCATCGGCGTCCTCGGCGCGACCGGCGGCGGCATCGGCGAACACTTCGGCGTCGACCGCGCCGACGTCGAGTTGTGGTCGGGCACGATGTCGAAGTCGTTGGCGGGCTGCGGCGGTTACGTCGGCGGAAGCCGGGAGCTCGTCGAGTTCCTCAAGTACACGACGCCGGGCTTCGTCTACAGCGTCGGCATGCCACCGCCCACCGCTGCGGGTTCACTAGCCGCAATTCGCACGATCCGCAGCGAACCCGAGCACCTGCGGCGGCTTCACGAGCGGTCGGCACTGTTCCTGACGTTGGCCCGCGAGGCCGGCATCAACACCGGTGACAGCGAAGGCACACCGGTCATCCCGTGCATCGTAGGCAGCTCGGAGATAGCACTCAAGCTGTCGAACGCGCTGCTTCGGCGCGGTATCAACGCCAACCCGATCATCTACCCCGCTGTACCGGAAGATCAAGCGCGCCTGCGGTTCTTCATCACCAGCTGCCATTCGGAGGAGCAGATCCGGTACACGGTGAAAGCGATTGGCGAGGAGCTTGAGCTCCTCTCGGATGGCGCGTGAGCCAGACGCCGGCGACGCTGCGGTGCGACCAACCGGCGGTCTGATCATCACCCGACGCGCTACCTCGCCGCGGCGCCTGCACCGACAAAGCCACATGCGACGGGCTCAATCAATCCTTCACGGGCAGCTGCCTGCAACACCGAGGCGCAGGTCCGCAGCTCAGTTAAGATCCATGCGCAGGAGCGTGAACTCCTGTCGGAAGGCGCGTGAGCCGGTGCGACTGTTCTGTTTCCATCACGCCGGGGGCGGCAAGGCGATGTTCAATGCCTGGAATAGAGCGCTCGGCCCTCGGATCGAGGTAGTACCGGTCGAGATTGCGAACCGTGCGCGATTCGCGACGCTGCGACAGCTCGTCGACGAGGTCGATGAGCAGCTGCGATCGGCACTGGATGGTCCACATGTGTTCTTCGGCCACAGTTTCGGCGCACTGCTGGCGTATAGGTTGGCGTGCCTGCGCGCGGCAGCGGGTTCCCCACTGCCGCACGCAATACTCGTGTCTTCATGTTTGCCACCGCACCTTCCGGTACCGATCCCCGGGGCGGAACATCTCGACAATGACCAGTTTGCGGCCATGCTGTCTGGTCTCGGCGGGATACCGCCGGAGCTGGCCGAATGGCCCGCGCTGCGCGACAACGCCGTTGCAGCGATTCGAACCGACTTGCGGTTGTGCTGGACCGATGAGGAGACGGGGATAGCGCCGCTGCGCTGCCCGATCCATGCCTTTGGCGGCAGCGACGACCCGCTAGTGAGCGAATCCGATCTACACGAATGGCGTTCGCGCACATCCGGTGAGTTCTCTGTGCAGATCCTGCGGGGCGGGCATTTCTACCTCAATGACGGACCGGAGCTGTGCGCCACCCTCCGGCCGATGCTGTCGGCGCTCGCGGCGGGCAGCAGAAGATGCTGAATCGGTTGGCGGTGTTCGCGGTGCACCGGGCGAAGGTGGTCCTGATCGCCGTCCTGGCTCTGGTTGGCCTCGGGATCGTTTTCGGCGGAACGGTATCCGAGAAGCTCGGTGTCGGCGGTTTCACCGATCCAGCCTCGGAATCGTCACAGGTGGCGGACTACCTCGACCAGAACTTCGGCACCACGCCCAACCTGGTGTTGGAGATGATCGCCCGCGACGGCACTGTCGAGAATCCCTATGTCGGGGCGGACGCGGATCAGGCGCGACAGCTCATCGAGGCCGAACCGTCAGCAAAGGTAATCGGATCGTTCAGGCAGGATTCGGCCACCGATTTGCGTAGCCGGGACGGGCACTCCGGCGTGATCCTGGTGCACGTGGGCGGGACCACCGACGAAGCTGCCAAAACCGCGAGCCGGATCATCGATAGCCTGCCCCCCGATGACGCAACGGTCGCAGTACGCGCAGGCGGCCCCCTCGCCGTGCAGAAAGAGATCGACGACCGAGTCAATCATGATCTCGTCATCAGCGAGAGCATCGCCTTGCCCATCTCGCTCGCCGTGCTGGTGGTCGTTTTCGGCGGTCTCGTCGCCGCCCTGCTGCCGCTGGCCGTCGGTGTCACGTCGATCGTCACCACAGTGTTGGTGTTGGTGATCATGGCCAGCGTCACCGATGTATCGGTGCACGCGCTCACCGTCGCGACCGCGTTCGGTCTCGGATTGTCCATCGATTTTGGCTTGCTGATGGTGTCGCGATTCCGCGAGGAACGCGATAACGGCAAGGACCATGAACAGGCCATCATCGCGACCGTCACCACCGCGGGTCGAACGATCATCTTCAGCGCCGCGACCGTCACGCTGGCCATGTCTGGTCTTCTGGTGTTCCCCACCTACTTCTTGCGGTCGATCGCACTGACCGCGACTGCGGTCGTCATTCTCTCGGCGCTGAGCGCGATCGTGGTGTTGCCCGCGCTTCTGGCTGTGCTCGGGAAACGGATCGATGCGCTTACCATCGTGCGCCGGAAGGTTCCGCTCTCGGCGGACTCCGCGTTCTGGCGACGTTGCGCCCAGGCGGTGACGCGACGGCCGGTGCTGTACGCACTGCCGGTGGTCGCACTGTTGCTGGCGCTGGGCATTCCCTTCCTCAGCGTGCAACTCGCCACGCCCGACGAACGCGCCCTGCCGTCTGACTCGAACTCGCGGTTGGTGGCCGAATCCTTGCGCCAGGACTACGCAGTAGACACCTCGCAGGCGGTCACGTTGCTGACCCGCAACGACGCCAACGCGCTCATCAACCTTGCCGCACCGGTGTCGCTCATGAGCGGTGTGGTTCGAGTCGACGGCCCCATTGGCAGATTCGAACATGGCCAGCGGATCGCGGGCCCGCCACCAGCCAACGGACAGTCCGGCGGCGCCTACGCATTCGTGTACCTATCGGTCGGCGCGGAGTCGGACTCTGCTCAACAACTCGTGCGGGACGTCCGTGCGAAGATCGCCGACCACCAAGTCGAAGTCGGTGGTCCGACCGCCACACTCATCGACAGCCGCGCCGCCGTCGCCGACCGGCTGCCCTTGGCGATTGCGCTGATAGCAGTCTCCACGTTCGTGCTGTTGTTCCTATTCACCGGCAGCATCGTGGTGCCGATAAAAGCACTCGCGCTGAACCTGCTGGTCCTCAGCGCCGTGCTCGGGACGATGGTCTGGATATTTCAGTACGGGCACTTGGCTTCGATACTCGGCATTACTCCCGCGCCGCTGAATCTGTCCATGGTGGTGTTGCTCTGCTGCATCGCGTTCAGCCTTTCCGTGGACTATGAGATCTTTCTTCTGAGCCGGATAAAGGAAGCCCGCGACTGGGGGCTGTCGAACAATGAAGCGATCGTCGTCGGCTTGGGCCGGGTGGGCCGGATCATCAGTAGCGCCGCGATCCTGCTCACCATCACTTTGCTCTCCTTCGCCAATGGGCTGTCCTTCATGAAGATGTTTGGCATCGGCACGGCGCTGGCCGTAGTGATCGATGCCACCCTGATCCGAGGTGTCGTGGTGCCGGCGTTCCTGCGCCTCGCCGGCGATCTCAACTGGTGGGCGCCAGGTCCGCTGAAGCGGCTTCACGCCCGCATCGGCATAAGCGAAGCTCCGGCCGCCGCCGCCGCGACAACCCAGGTCGAGGTCATCCCTGGCCGACATCTGGTGGCCAAGGCCAACGACACCGTAATCGTCGTCGCCCACCGCGGGGCGGAGCCGTTGTCGCCACAGTCTCTCGCCGCAAGGCAATTGTCGGCGCTGGTCGAGATCGTGCAAGGCAACGACGGTCACCGACTGACCGACGCAATTTCGCAGCTGACCATTGGAAACCGTGCCCCGGTTGACTTCGGCATCGTCACGCCCAATGCCGCCGGCCTGGACGTGTACCTGTGCGGCGCGGTCACCGTAGCTCTCGATGACGGCATGGATCGAACTCTGGTGCACGGCACGGCCGCGCCGAGTGTTCTACACCGATCCCTGCCGGCACCGGCGGTGGCAACCTTGGTCACAGTCAACGAAACAGGCGGGCGGCCACCCGGCCCGGCGCAGCGGACCGGTGTATACACGCTCGCGGCAGGAACCGTGCCGGGGCAAGGCGCCGTCATCTGGTCGACTCAAGCATCCGCCCCCACGCCCGAACCCGAAGCTGCCCCGCCCGCGCCCACCCCAGCGTCCGCCCCCACGAGCGCGGTGGCCACGCCCGCTGGTCGGGACACGCTGTCCACAGCCGCGACGGTCCGGATCGGGCCGGCACGCATCATCCTTGACGACAAATCCCGAATCGAACTCGACCGAGACTGCGTGATCGGCCGTGATCCCCACGGTTCGGATGCCGTCAAGCGCGGACTTCGCCCGGTACGAATCGAAGACCGTAGTGGTGAAATGTCCCGAGCCCACTTGGAAATCCGACGCTTCGACGGCGAGGTGCTCATCATCGACCGGGGCTCAACCAACGGCGTCTTCCTACGCGAATCGGGTCGGCAATCCTGGACCCGGCTCACCGCCTGGAAACCTGCGATGTGGCCGCCCGAGGCATCCGTGCGGATCGGCAGCCGGATCCTCCGGCTACAGGCGCCCCCCACCCAACCGCGCCCGCCCGGTAATCCGCCCCTTCGATCGGCCGAAGCGCCCAGGCCACCGGCTGGCCGGGCCGACCGCAACGAGATGGCTCGTCCGCACCCTCAAGGGCCATCTTTCGGTCGCGGTATCCCTGGTCCTCGCAAACCGGAAAGCCCGCCCGGCCGACGATGAAGCCGTTCTCAATCTGCGGTCAAGTTCATCACCACACCGGCCAGCCCGAACCCACGGACCTCTACCGGCGCGCTGGGTTACTGGACTGAGCGCTCGACCATCGCCCGCACCGAGTCGGGCACCGCAATCCCCGCGGTGAGATCCGGGGCAGACATCGGCTCGCCGTAGGTCACCGTCATCGGCACCACCCCGGCCCAGGCATCCGCGGCGACGTCCTCCTCGGGATCCTCGGGCCAGCCCGCACTGACCTTCAGCGACCAGTTGTCCTCGCCGATGGGCATTTTCAGCGCCAACGTCGCCGCGAGTTCCTTGCGGTTGCTCGGTCGGAGCTCCGCCACCCGGCCGGGAATGAACCCGTCGGTCAGGGTCTCGAGCAGACCGACCTTGTCGGCGTCGGCCACCTTCTCGAAGGAACCGAAGACCGCCGCGCTGCGGTAGCGGAATGACGACTCGAACGCGCTTCGCGCCACGACGACGCCGTCGAGGGTCGTCACGGATACCGCCGCAGGCAATCCCGTCGCCAAGGCCCTGAGCCAGGGGGAACCCGTCGAGCCGTGGATCACCAGGTCGGCACCGACCCGTGCGAACCCGGTCGGAAAGATCACCGGATGGCCGTCGCGGATCAGGGCGACGGTGGCCAGCGGCGTGCTGTCCAGGAGTGCTTCGAGGGCGCTCCGCGACGTGTCCTGATACTCGCTGAGGCGGCTGATGCGCGTCGATGGCTGGGTCATTGGTTCATTCTCAGTCGGGGACGCTCGCGCCGCCAGCCACCACGACGGCGAACAAGTCACCCATGCCCGCGAGGCTCGCCGACTGGATCGCCGCCGCGGACACGGGTTCGCCGTCCGGGCCCGGCAGCGATCGGGTGGCCGTAGCAGCCGCCACCACGGTCGGCGCGTAACCGTTGTTGAAGGCGCCGCGTGCGGTCGAGTTCACGCACATGTGCGTCATGAATCCCGCGATCACCAGATTGCCGGCCCCAACCGCCTTCAACTTCTCGTCGAAGTCCGTCTCCACGAACGAGTTCGGGTACTGCTTCACCACGATGGCTTCGCCGTCCCGCGGGGCGACGCGCGCAACGATGGCGCCGCTCTCGCCCTCGATGTCGTAGAGCGAGCCGGGGCCGTCCGAGTGCTGGACGTGGATGATGGGAATTCCTGCCGACCGCGCACGATCGAGCAGGGTCGCTGCCTCGTCCAGCGCCGCCTGCACGCCCTCGAGTTCCATGACGCCGTAGGTGTAGGTGTTCTGGCAGTCGATCAGGACGAGCGTCGACTCGGTTAGAGGTGCGGGTGTGAGAGGGAGCTCGGACAGCGCACGCAGCGTCGGATTGCTCATCGCACCAATCTACTCAAGCGGCGACGCTATCCCGCCAACCCATCCTCGGGCTCGGATTCTGGTTCGGCGAGGAGGCGTTCGGGGTGGTG
>NZ_JAVRQA010000253.1:0-25456 GCF_032161845.1 Mycobacterium sp. | reverse complement strand
CACCGTGGGACCTGGTCAGTATCTCCTGAATCTCACTGGAGCCCTTGCTGATCACCGGATACAACATGCGTTCCCCGGCTGCGGTGTTCGGCACCCGTGAGGCGGCGTCGTTCACCCACTGCCGGACGTCTTCCAGGTCGCGCCGACCGGCGGTCACCACGGAGGCGGAGCGGCCGACCTCCGCCGCGAGTCGCTTGTCCAGGTTCGCGATGTTGCCGATGGTGCGTTCCTGCTTGCCGTTGGCCTCGGCGTAGGACTCCGACGCGGGTCCCGCCCAGGCCCCGTCGGGGCGCGCCGACTTCACGGCGTCCTGCAGACCTTGCAATCGGCTGCTTTGGTCGAACTGGGAGCCGTCGCTCGGCGTGCCTTGGCCGAAGGTGGCGTTGGCGCGGGACCAAATCTCCCGGAACCCGTCGAGTGCGCTCACGTGGTCGAGTTTAGATGGCCGCCGAGTCCCCATCGAGCGGCAAAACTGCGCGGCCGACCCACCGCCTGAGGTAGCCGCGGAGGTCCTCGCCCGTCCGCGGTGGCCGTCCCGGATCGATCACGAACGACTGAATGATCCGCAGCAGGTGCTCGGCGAGGTCGTCGAGTTCACCCTCGGAGAACCCAAGCCCGCTCCAGTCGACGTCGAAGCGACGCACCATGCGGTTCGCGAATTGCAGTGCGACGTCCGATGTCACGGAGGCGGTGTGCTCGTCGGCCCGGCCCGGCGCCAGCAGCAGGCCGAGGTGCTTGTCCTTGGGCAGCCATTCCAGCGCAGTCGCGATGGCCTCGGTGACGGCGTCGACCGGGTCGGCGAGGCCGTGCAGATGCTCGGCGAGCCGCTCGAGGAAGTCATCGGCGGCGCGGACGGCAGAGGCCACCAGCAGGGCTTCCGTGCTGGGGAAGTAGCGGTAAACCGTTTGACGGGTGACCCCGAGGGTGCGGGCGACGTCGGCGATGCTGAAGTCGGCGCCACGTTCGTCGATGGCCTTGCCTGCGGCACTCAGAATCCGCGCGACGGCCTCGTCGTCCGTCGCGGGCGCCGATCCCGACCAACCGTGGGTACGCACGCCGGAATAGTAGCCGGGCGCCGATCTCAGCCCTGGTAGGAGACCGCGAGCTGCTTGACGCCGTTGATCCAGCCCGATCGAAGTCGTTGTGGCTCTGCTACTTTGGCGATGTCGGGAATTTGATCGGCGAGCTCGTTGAAGATCAGCTTGATTTCCATGCGGGCCAGGTTGGCACCGATGCAGAAGTGCGCGCCGTTGCCGCCGAAGCTCAGGTGCGGGTTGGGATTTCGTAGCACGTCGAACTCGAAGGGCCGTTCGAAGACCGATTCGTCGAAGTTGGCCGAGCTGTAGAAGAGGCCAGCCCGCTGCCCTTCCCGGATCGTCACGTCGCCGAATTGCACGTCGCTCAGCGCGGTGCGTTGAAAGCAGTGCACCGGAGTGGCCCAGCGGACGATCTCGTCGACCGCTGTCGCTGGCCGTTCCTTCTTGAAGAGCGCCCACTGGTCCGGGTTGTCGAAGAACGCGTTCATGCCGTGCGTAATGGCATTGCGGGTGGTCTCGTTGCCGGCCACCGCGAGCAGGATGACGAAGAACGCGAACTCGACGTCACCCAGCGCCTCGCCGTCGATGTCAGCCTGGATCAGCCGGGTGACGATGTCGTCGGCGGGGCAGCGCCTGCGCTCCTCGGCCATGTTGTAGGCGTAGCCCATCAGCTCCGCGTTGGCCATCGTCGGATCTGAGTCGAAGTCCGGATCGTCGGTGTTCATGATGCTGTTGGTCCAGTGAAACAGCTTCTCGCGGTCGGACTCTGGCACGCCGATGAGGTCGGCGATCGCAATGAGTGGCAGCCGGGTCGCGATGTCGTCGACGAAGTTGCCGCCGTCCTTGGTGGCGGCCTCGGCCACGATCTCGCGCGCTGCGACCGCGAGAGTTTCCTCCAGGGCCGCCACCGACCGCGGCGTGAATAGCCGCGAGACGATCTTGCGCAGCCGGGTGTGCTCAGGGGCGTCGTGGTTGATCAGCAAGGCCTTGGTGAGCTCCAGTTGCTCACCAGTGACACCGTCCGGCAGGCGCATCACCGCGCCCTTGCGGTTCGTCGACCAGTCTTCGCCGTTCCTGGAGATGGACTTGATGTCCTCGTGACGGCTGATCACCCAGTAGCCGCCGTCGTCGAAGATCGACGCCTGCTGCTCGTTCCACCAGACGGGAGCGGTCTTGCGGAGCTCCGCGAACTCGGTGACCGGGATACCCCGGAGTAGGACGTCGGGATCGGTGAAGTCGTATCCGGCTCCGAATGGGCAGCCGCTCTGCATCGTCGTCACACCTCGACCATACACCGCAGGGATATGTGTATGGCCGAAATGGAAAGGTTTAGGGTGACCCCCGTGCGCGTCCTCGTGATCGGATCCGGTGCCCGTGAACATGCGCTGCTGCTGGCGCTGCGCCGAGACGCCGAGGTCGACGCGCTTGCCGTGGCACCTGGGAACGCCGGCTCGGCATCGATCGCCGAGCAATACGACGTCGATGTCACCTCCGGGGACGAGGTGGTCAAACTGGCCAAACGCTTCGGCGCCGACCTCGTCGTCGTCGGTCCCGAGGTGCCCCTCGTTCTGGGGGTCGCCGACGCCGTCCGCGGCGCGGGCATCGCCTGCTTCGGGCCGTCAAGGGACGCCGCCCGAATCGAAGGCGCCAAGTCCTTTGCCAAGGACGTCATGGATGCCGCCGGTGTGCGGACCGCGCGAAGCGAGATCGTCGACAATCCAGCGCGCCTCGACGCCGCGCTTGACCGGTTCGGTCCGCCGGCGGGGGATCGCGCGTGGGTGGTCAAGGACGACGGCCTGGCGGCAGGCAAGGGTGTGGTGGTGACGGCCGACCGCGACGCCGCCCGCGCGCACGCGGCCAGCCTTCTCGACTCCGGCCACCCCGTGCTGCTCGAGTCGTTCCTCGACGGCCCCGAGGTGTCGCTGTTCTGCGTGGTCGATGGCGAGACGGTGGTGCCGTTGCTGCCCGCGCAGGACTTCAAGCGCGTCGGCGACGGGGACACCGGACCCAACACCGGAGGAATGGGCGCATACACGCCGCTGGCCTGGCTGCCCGACGAGGCCGTCGCGTCGATCGTCGACGACGTCGTGAAACCCGTTGCCGCCGAACTCGTCAAGCGCGGTTGTCCGTTTTCCGGCCTGCTGTACGCGGGTTTGGCGATGACGTCGAGCGGCCCCGCGGTCGTCGAGTTCAACTGCCGCTTCGGCGATCCCGAGACCCAGGCCGTGCTGGCGCTGTTGGAGAGCCCGTTCGGGCGATTGTTGCGGGCTGCCGCCACGGGTGAACTCGCGGCCCAGCCGCCACTGCAATGGAGTGACGGGGCTGCCGTGGCGGTGGTGCTCGCCGCGGAGAACTACCCGGGCCGGCCTCGCGTCGGTGACGTCATCACGGGCTCGGAAGCGCCCGGCGTGCTGCACGCAGGCACCTCCAGGCGCGACGACGGTGCCGTCCTGTCGTCGGGCGGTCGCGTGTTATCGGTCGTCGGCACCGGCGCCGACCTCACCTCCGCGCGCGAGGCCGCCTATGGCGTCATCGGTGCGATCCGCTTGCCGGGCAGTCACTTTCGCACCGACATCGGACTCGCGGCCGCCGAGGGGCGAATCAGCCTCGTCGGCGGGCAGGGGCACAGCGACTCGGAGGATTGACAGCGTTAGGCGACGAGAAGCGGTGCCATCCAAGCGATTTCGGCTGGCAGCTGCGAACTCCAGAATGCGCCGTCGTGCCCGCCGGGAGAGAACCCACCCGCGGGCGGGTGGGGCAGCTGCGCGATGAACTGCTTGGTGGCCGAATAGAACGGATCGCTGTCGCCGCAATCGATCCTGATCGGAATCGACGCCAGGTTCGGTAGGCCCCACACGCTGTTGGCGGCGAAGTCGTCCGCCCCGTCGAACGCACCGGGCGCCGTCGCCCCCGAGGACGTCCACAGTGCCGGACTGACGGCGCAGATCGCCGCGGTCCGCGCCGGACCCAACCTCGAGCCGAGCAACAGTGCGCCATAACCGCCCATGGACCAGCCAAGGAAGCCGACGCGCGAGGTGTCCAAACCCTGCTCGCCGAGCAGCGGGATGAGCTCGTTGAGGACCATGGCGCCGGAGTCCTCACCCGAAGTGCGTGAGTGCCAGTAGCTGCCGCCACCATCGACGGCGACGACGGCGAACGGCGGAATGCCTGCCGAGACGGCCTGCGCGAGGCCCTGTTCGACGCCGCCAGCCATCACTCCCGCCGCGTCCTGGCCCTTGCCGTGCAGCGCGATCATCGGTCGCAGGGGGCCGGTCTGGCCCGGCGGCCGCGCGATCGCGTAATTGGTCGGGACGCCCCCGCGGGCCGCCGAGACGAACGACCCCGTGACGTACGTCGGCGCTGCCGTCGGCGGCGGTTCCAGAGGTAGCGGAGGGGACAGCGGTGCGCCGATTCCGGTCATCGCGACCGGTGGCCGGGTCACCGGAGCCTCACTCAACGTCGAGCCGAGTGCGTATGCGCCAGCGGCGCCCGCGGCGGCGCCGACACCGAGTCGCAGAAGGGCGCGACGGCTCAGGTCTGGCATGCGGGCCATCATGCCACTGGCTTCTCGAGTGCCGGTCGTCGGCCATTCCTGTGGAGAGCCTTGCAGTTGGCCGAAAGCCCCATACCGTGAGGCCGTTGCTGGCAGCATGCAAGGCGTGACGGCAGCGGTCACCCCAAAGGGTGAAAGGCGGCGGTACGCGCTGGTCAGCGCGGCCGCCGATCTGCTATGCGAAGGCGGCTTCGACGCCGTCCGACATCGCGCCGTCGCCCGCCGGGCCGGGCTGCCGCTGGCGTCGACGACGTACTACTTCTCGTCGCTCGACGACCTCGTGGAGAGAGCCGTCGAACACGTTGGTACCCGCGAGGCCGAGACGTTGGATACGCGAGTCGCGGCGCTGTCGCGCCGCAAGCGCGGAGCCGAATCGACCGCCGACGTACTGGTCGATCTCTTGGTGGGTGACGGGCCGGGCACGCGGGTGTCCGAACAGTTGATCTCCCGCTACGAGCGCTACATCGCCTGCGCGCGCCAGCCAGGGCTTCGCGACGTTCAGCGCCGCATCATGAAGCAGCGGACCCAGGCCGTCGTCGAAGTGGTGGAGCGTTCCGGTCGTTCGGTACGCGCGGAGTTGATGACGGCACTGGTGTGCGCGGTCGACGGCGCGGTCGTCGCGTCCCTGGTCGGAGTTGGGGACGGCCCGCGGGCGACGGCAAGGGCGACGCTCGTCGACGTCATCGACGTGCTTGCACCGTTCGACTCGACTCGGCCTAGTTTGGTCGTGCCCGCAACGGGCTAACTTGGGTGGAATGAAGCTGACCGGCGTCTTCGACGCTGCCCTCGACCGTTCCGTCCTGCTCGGCTACTCCAAGATCGGGTCGAGCGTTCGCAAGCTCTGGTGGCCGGCCGACCCACCCGCAGGCGCAATGGCGGGCAAGCGAGTCCTCGTCACGGGGGCGACGGCCGGTCTTGGCGAAGCGATGGCGAAGTCCTTCGCCGGACTCGGCGCGACCGTGCACCTGCTCGGTCGCAACCCCGAGAAGGTCAAGGGTTCGGCTGGCCTGATTCGTGGCGAGGTTCCCGGTTCGGTCGTGATCGACGAGGTGTGCGACGTCGGGGACCTCGACGCGGTGCGGGCGTGGACGGATGACCTGTCGGGGCGCATCGACGTGCTGCACGGCGTCGTACACAACGCGGGTGTGATGCCGAAGCAACGCGATGAGACGCCGCAGGGCCACGAGTTGCAACTGGCCTGTCACGTCCTCGGGCCGCACTTGATGACCGATCGACTGCTTCCGCTGTTGCGCAATGCCGACGGCGCGTCGGTCGTCTTCGTCTCCTCGGGTGGGATGTACAGCGCGCCACTGGAGGCCGGTGACATGGAATCGACGCTCGGCGAGTACGACGGCGTCCGCGTCTATGCCAGGACGAAGCGCATGCAGGTAGTGCTTGCCGAGGCGTGGGCCGAGCGATTGGCGCGCACGGACGTCCGTGTCGAGAGCATGCATCCCGGATGGGCGAAGACCCCCGGTGTCGCCGACGCGCTGCCGACGTTCCAGAAGTTCGCAGGCCCGATCCTGCGCGACGCGGGCGACGGTGGTGACACCGCGGTCTGGCTCGTCGCGACCCGCCCGACGTCACAGTCGCCGCACTTCTGGCACGACCGGGCGCAGCGGCCGACGACGTTCGGGTGGCAGCGGCCGGAAGACGCGGGAGTCGTCGCCCGGTTCCTCGACGAGGTCTCGACGATGACGGACACGGCGCGCAACTGGGTTGCTTCCGGGGTGTGAAGGTCCCGGTGCTTGAAATCGCACGTTAGTGGTTACTCCCTGACTCACAGCGAACCATCAGGGAGGCGCCATGGCTCAGGCGACGGTCGAGAAGCAGCCCGAGCTGAAACGGGTGATGGGGCCTGGCCTACTGCTGCTGTTCATCATCGGCGACATTCTCGGCACCGGCGTGTACGCGCTGACGGGGGACGTCGCCGCCGAGGTGGGCGGTGCGGCCTGGCTGCCATTCCTGGTGGCCTTCATGATCGCGATGGTGACCGCGTTCAGCTACCTGGAGTTGGTGACCAAGTACCCGCAGGCCGCCGGTGCCGCGCTTTACGCGCACAAGGCGTTCGGCGTCCACTTCGTCACCTTCCTGGTGGCCTTCATCGTGATGTGTTCCGGTATCACGTCGGCATCCACCGCGTCGCGCTTCTTCGCGTCGAACTTCTTCAAAGGTTTCGGATTGGACTGGGGGACAGGCGGAATCGTCGCCGTCGCATTGCTGTTCATGGTGGCGGTGGCCGCGGTCAACCTGCGCGGCGTCGGCGAGAGCGTCAAGCTCAACGTCGTACTCACCATCGTCGAGATCACCGGACTGATGCTCGTCATGTTCGTCGGTTTCTGGGCCTTCACCCAGGGCGGCGACGTTGACTTCTCCCGGGTGGTCGCGTTCGACACCGCCGATGACAAGAACGCCTTCCTTGCCGTCACGACGGCGACGTCGCTGGCCTTCTTCGCGATGGTCGGCTTCGAGGACTCGGTCAACATGGCCGAGGAAACCAAGGACCCGGTGAAGATCTTCCCGAAGATGCTGCTGACCGGACTCGGCATCGCGGGCGTCGTCTACATCGTGGTCGCCGTCATCGCGGTGGCCCTCGTCCCCGTCGGCACGCTGGAGGCCAGCGAGACGCCGCTCGTCGAGGTGGTCAAGGCAGGGGCTCCCGGTCTGCCGATCGAGCAGATCCTGCCCTTCATCTCGATGTTCGCCGTCGCCAACACGGCATTGATCAACATGTTGATGGCCAGTCGCCTGATCTATGGCATGGCCAAGCAGCACGTCCTGCCGCCGGTACTCGGCACCGTGCATCCCTCGCGGCGGACCCCGTGGGTGGCGATCGCGTTCACCACGACGATCGCCTTCGGCCTCATCCTGTACGTCACCGCATTCGCCGGTGACAAGGCGATCTCGACGCTCGGCGGCACCACGTCACTGTTGCTGCTCGCGGTGTTCGCCGTGGTGAACATCGCGGTGCTGGTGCTGCGCAAGGACATTCAGGCAGGCGGGGGCGAGCGAAGCGAGGGGGAAGGCGGTGGCCAGCACTTCAAGACGCCGACGTGGCTGCCGTGGGTGGGATTCGTGGCGTCGGCCTATCTGGTGCTGCCGCTGTCCGGGCGGCCGCTGCAGCAGTACGTGTTGGCGATCGCCCTGGTGATCCTCGGCGTCGTGCTCTTCGGGCTCACCGTGGCGATCAACCGCGCCGTTGGAATCCGCGGGCCCGGCATCACGGATGCGGAGAAACTCGACGCCGAGCCCTAACCGGAGAGCTTCTCCAATCGAGCCTGAAGTTGGGCGACCCGGTGCTCATTGCCCGTCAGTGCTACGTAGCGGTCGCCGAACCGTGCGAGCAGCGCGTCATCGAGACGTCGAACGGCGCCCGCCGGGTAGCGGTAGTCCATCTTCTCGTTGACCGCGTCGGTGTCGAAGGCACCGAGCAGTTCGTCGAGTTCGTCGAGTGAAACGATGCCCAGTTCCAGCAGCAGCCCCGAGATCCACGCATAGTGCTCGGTCCGCGACCAGCCTGCGTCGGGAAAGCGGTTGCCGAGGTACGTGGCGAGGACGGGGGTGCCGATGCGCGGGTCGCTGGACTGCTCGGACTCTTGCGCGGGCGGCGAGCTCTTCAGTCGCTCGCGGATCGCGGAGAACTCGCGGTCGGCCAGTTCCAGTAGGCCGGCGGCCAGCGTGAACCGCCGGTCCAGATCGGGGGCGTCCTCCTCGGGAATGGAGCCCTTGTAGCGGATGTCGTGCTCGAACTCGGCCCATGCGTGCTGCAGGACCGTCCGCACCTGGATCGACGCGGGCTGCTGCTCGCCTTCGACGGCGACCAGCAGATGCCTGCTCGCGTAACCCCATCTGCCTTCGCGCGCGGTCTCCTGGCCCATGTCCCTGTCGTCGAGGAGCTGCATCTCCTCGGCAAGCAGGTTGGCGACGGTGGTGACGTCGTCGCGCAGGAACGTGATCACCCGCAGGCCGATCTGGTCGGTGAGCTCCGAGAGCGGGTCGGTGTACAGGCGCTGGCCGTCGACGCTGCGGTCCGCCTTCGCCGCGAACGACGCCACGCTCTTGGTTCGTGCCGTGACGTTCAGGTAGTTGATGCCGGCGTCGTCGAGGAGCGTCGTGACTAGATCGAGGTACCGGTCCGTCGCCTCGAGCAACGCCGGTCGCCGCGAGGCGAATTCGGCGATCGCGTCCCGGACCGCGCCGGGCGTTGGCTCCGGCGGGGCTGGGAACAGGCCCGGCGGCAGGGTCGGGGTGACGGTCGCACCCGTCGCGGCGTCCCCGTATGTCGTCACGGCGTCGGGCCTGCGGGTGGCGAACAGAGCGACGTAGGCGCAGATGACGGCGTCGACGGGGTCCTCGGCACGGCGCAGTTCACTCTTGCGCTCGGCCGTCTCCACCGACTGCCTGAGTTCCACCCAGCCGTCGTGGTCGGCGACCTTGAGGGGTGGGGTGGCCTGGGCCAACGTTTCGACGAGGTCCATCAGCCGCAACAGTTCGGAGCGCAACTGGGCGAAGCTGCGGCCAGGCTTGGACTTGTACTTCAACGTCCGGCCAAGGCGGAAGAGGGCCACGGTCGCCGGATGGGGATAGACCTCGATGGCGCGCCGCGTCGAGGTGGAGTCCGGGTCGATGTCGAGGTCAAGGGCTGCTGCGAGCCGGGCGGCGCGCGGCGTGCCCGCGAACTCGGGCTTGCCGGTGTTGGTGGGGTGCGCGCCCGCCTCGAACTTCGCGAAGTCGCGGTTGAGCGCGGCTTCGCTGGGGCGCTGACCGGTGGGGTTGTTGACCACCAGGGGCGCGTCGAAGGCGACCAGGCAGTCGCCTCGGACGTAGGGCGCGAGCGCAGCCCTGATGCTGGTGTCGTCCTGCGCGACGCCGACGAACAGCAGCTTGCCCGCCTCGTCGACGACGGCGACGCCTGTGGGTTTGCGCTCACCCCATGCGAGGTCGACGCCGACAAAGTGCACGGGGTCTACTGTGCACTACCGGCTCAGTAGGCTGTGTGTTCGTGAGCATTCCGAATGTCCTGGCCAATCGGTACGCCAGTGCGGAGATGGTGGCGATCTGGTCACCAGAGGCCAAGATCGTCGCGGAGCGGCGACTGTGGATAGCCGTCCTTCGTGCGCAGGCCGAGCTGGGTGTCGCGGTACCCGACGGCGTCATCGCCGACTACGAGCGGGTCCTCGAGCAGGTCGACCTCGCATCGATCACCGAGCGCGAGCGGGTGACGCGCCACGACGTCAAGGCGCGCATCGAGGAGTTCAACGCCCTCGCCGGCCACGAGCACGTGCACAAGGGAATGACGAGCCGGGACCTCACCGAAAACGTCGAGCAGCTGCAGATCCGTCGCTCGCTGGAACTAATACACGCCCACGGGGTGGCAGTCGTCGCGCGGTTGGCCGAGCGTGCCGACCTGTACCGCGACCTGGTGATGGCGGGCCGTTCGCACAACGTCGCCGCCCAGGCGACGACGCTCGGCAAGCGGTTCGCCTCGGCGGCCGAGGAGACGCTGATCGCATTGACGCGCCTCTCGGAGCTGATCGACCGCTACCCGCTGCGCGGCATCAAGGGGCCCATGGGCACCGCGCAGGACATGCTCGATCTGTTCGACGGCGATACCGCGCGGTTGGCTTCGTTGGAGCGGCGGGTGGCCGAATTCCTGGGCTTCACAGACGTTTTCACCAGCGTCGGGCAGGTGTACCCGCGGTCGCTGGACCACGACGTGGTGTCCGCGCTCGTCCAGCTCGGCGCCGGGCCTTCGTCGCTGGCGCACACCATCCGGCTGATGGCGGGCAACGAGCTCGTCACCGAGGGATTCGCGCCGGGACAGGTCGGCTCGTCGGCGATGCCGCACAAGATGAACTCGCGTTCGTGCGAACGGGTGAACGGCCTGCAGGTGGTGCTGCGCGGCTACGCGTCGATGGCCGCCGAACTCGCTGGCGCGCAATGGAATGAGGGGGACGTGTTCTGCTCGGTGGTGCGTCGCGTCGCGCTGCCCGACGCGTTCTTCGCACTCGACGGTCAGATCGAGACGTTCCTGACCGTGCTCGACGAGTTCGGCGCCTACCCGGCGGTGATTCAGCGCGAGCTCGACCGCTACCTGCCGTTCTTGGCAACGACTCGCATCCTGATCGCCGCGGTGCGCGCCGGCGTCGGGCGGGAGACGGCGCACGAGGTCATCAAGGAGCACGCCGTCGCGGTCGCGCTGGCGATGCGGGAACGCGGCGCCGAGCCCGATCTGCTGGACCGGTTGGCCGCCGATCCGCGAATGCCGCTGGACCGTGCGGCGTTGGATGCGGCGTTGGCGGACAAGGCGGCGTTCATCGGCGCGGCGGGCGCACAGATCGACGCCGTGGTCGCGGCCGTCGAGGAGTTGGTGAGCCGGTATCCCGACGCGGCCAAGTACACCTCGGACGCCATCCTGTGAGTCTGACGGCGGTGGACTTCACCGACCTGGACAACTTCGCGGCGGGCTTCCCGCACGAGCTGTTCGCGGTGCACCGCCGCGAGGCACCGGTCTACTGGCACGAACCGACCGAACACACCCCCGACGGTGAGGGCTTCTGGTCGGTTGCCACCTATGCGGAAAGCCTTGCGGTGCTCCGTGATCCGGTGTGTTACTCATCGGTCACCGGTGGGGCCCGGCCATTCGGCGGCACCCTGCTGCAGGACCTGGCGATCGCGGGCCAGGTGCTCAACATGATGGACGACCCGCGGCACTCACAGATCCGCAGGCTGGTGAGCTCGGGTCTGACGCCACGGATGATCCGCCTCGTCGAGGACGATCTGCGGTCGCGGACACGGGTGCTGCTCGACGCCGTGGAGCCCGGCGTGCCGTTCGACTTCCTCGTCGACGTGGCAGCGGAATTGCCGATGCAGATGATCTGCATCCTATTGGGAGTGCCGGAGTCCGAACGGCATTGGCTGTTCGAGGCGATCGAACCGCAGTTCGACTTCGGCGGTTCGCGCACCGCGGCCCTTTCGCGGATGTCCGTCGAGGAGGCGGGCTCACGGATGTACGCCTACGGCGTGGAGTTGATCGCCGCCAAGCGCGCCGATCCGACCGACGACATGCTGTCCGTGGTCGCGAATGCCTGTGACGACTCCGGGCCGACGATGTCGGAACTCGAGCTGTACCTCTTCTTCAGCTTGCTGTTCAGCGCAGGGGCGGAGACCACGCGCAACTCGGTCGCCGGTGGGCTGCTGGCGCTGATCGAGCACCCGGACCAGATGCAGTTGCTGCGCGAGGATTTGGGACTCCTACCGACGGCGATCGAGGAGATGGTGCGCTGGACGTCGCCATCACCATCGAAGCGGCGCACCGCGACACACGACGTCGAGCTCGGCGGGTGTTCGGTGGAGGCCGGGCAGAAGGTGCAGATCTGGGAGGGCTCGGCGAACCGCGACGCGTTGGCCTTCGTCGACCCGGATACCTTCGATGTCACACGAAAGCCGAACCCGCACTTGGGCTTCGGGCAGGGTGTGCACTACTGCCTCGGCGCGAATCTGGCCCGCCTCGAGCTTCGGGTGCTGTTCGAGGAGCTGCTTGGCCGGTTCTCCTGCGCGCAGTTGGTGCGGCCCGTGGAGTGGACGCGGAGCAACCGGCACACCGGTATCCGGCACATGGTGGTCTCCTTCTAGCCTCCGCCACCGCGATTTGTGTGCGCTTACCCGCGGTGAGCGCGGCTTCCAACACGCAAGTCACCGGTTGCGCGGCGTATTTCGGCAATCACCCGCTCGGGGTACTCGGTGAGATCGATCCACGTGAACCGCAGGACCTGCCAACGAGCCAGGGCGATGGCGTTCTGTCGGACGCGGTCGTTCTGAAAGTCCTCTGCGCTGGAGTGATAGGCGAAGCCGTCCACCTCGATCGCGACCTTGCAGCCCGGAAAGCCGACATCGACCTTATAACCGGCAACCGGGTAGTTGGCCTTCCAGCCCGTCATCCCCGCCTGCCTGAGCAGGTTCACCAGGATCCGTTCTGCCTCTGACCGTGCCCCGCCGTCCGCGGCTTGCAGGAGTCGGCGCGCGGCGGGTGAACCGTGTCTGCCCTTGTTGCGGAGATGCGCGTTCCACAGCGTCCGCAGTTCGACGTGGCGCTGCAGGGCCGAATCCATCAGCTTCGGACCGCCACCCCGGCGCACGGCCGCCTCGATCACGGTGAGCGGCAGAGCAGTCACCCGCAATCCATTGCGTTCGATCACGTCGGCGGCATCGAGGTCACGCCTGCGTCGACGCACGCCGGGTCTGCCAGGGTGATGGTTGGCGCGCGGGACGGTGACCTCGACAACATCGGGGGCGAACCGAGTCAGATCCAACCACCAGGCGGCTGCGAGTCCGCTTGCCGTCGCGCGGTCGCCATGCGCCCAGACCGCAGCCCGGATTCGGGCGGCGTCGGTGAACAGTCGGTCGTCGACGAAGTAGACGCCACGGGAGCACCGCCGCCAAGATCTGGACCGTACTTTGCGCTCGATCGCATCCTGGCTGAGGCCTGCCTTGCGCGCTTGAATGCCGGTGATGACGCCATCGTGGCGGCGCAGTAGGTCTTCGATCACGCGCATACGACGCGGATGAGGCGCTTCTAGGTTCCATGGCCAGCGACTTGCGTGTTGCAACCCGCGGTGGGCGCGGGTAAACGCACACAATCGCAGGGGGGCTACTTGCGGCGGATGCCCGACGAGCGGAGTTCGAGGTTGGCCAGGCCCCGGATCGCGATCGCGTCGTCGCGGCGCCAGGCACCGACGGGATCGATGCTGACCGACGCGAGCTTGGCCAGCGGACGGTTGGCCAACGCGCGCAGCGCCAGCAGCTGTTCGCCCGCGGGCGTGGCGGCCAGCGTGATCGCCGTCCACTTGCGACGGAGGAACCGGATCCGCAGCACCAGCCACGGAAGTGCGACGAAGAGGATCGGGGGTGCGGCGACGGCCAAGCCCAGCACGACGGCCAGCCAGGTCGCCGTGGTGTCGAGGCTGTGGCCCGCACCGGCAATGTCGAGGGCAGCTCGGCTCGCGGCCCGCAGCGGCTTGCTCAGTGCATCGCCGACCAACGGGAAGTCATCGGTGCTGTCACCGGCCGAGCTCAAATTGTCCGAAACACCGGTGGCGCCGTCGTTCACCTGCTTGCCCACGTCGGCGATCGTCTTGACCGCGGAGTGCACGGCCAGACCGACGAACACCCACACGGTGGTCCACAGGACGACGACGACGTCGCTGGTCAGCTGGGCGAGCAGCCGGCCAGGCGTGGTGGCGTACGGCACGTAGCGAGAGCTCATGGATGTGATCCCAACACAGATGGACCGATAGTCTTGCCCGATGCGCCCAGCTCTGACCGACTACGAACATCTGGCCAGCGGCAAGGTCCGCGAGCTCTATCGCATCGACGCCGACAATCTCCTGTTCGTCGCCAGCGACCGCATCTCTGCATTCGACTTCGTCCTCGACAGCGAGATCCCCGACAAGGGTCGCATCCTCACCGCGATGAGCGTGTTCTTCTTCGACTACCTGGACGCGCCCAATCATCTGGCGGGTCCGGCCGACGACGAGCGGATACCGGCCGAGGTGCTTGGCCGCGCGCTGGTGGTCAAACGGCTCGAGATGATGCCCGTCGAGTGCGTGGCCCGCGGCTACCTCACCGGATCCGGCATCATCGACTACCGCGCGACCGGTCGGGTCTGTGGCATCGAGCTTCCCGACGGTCTCACCGAAGCCAGCAAGTTCGCGGAACCGCTGTTCACCCCCGCCACGAAAGCCGAACTGGGAGAACACGACGAGAACGTGAGCTTCGAGGACGTCGTCGGCGTCGTCGGCGCGGAGCGGGCCGCACAGCTGCGCGACCTGACACTGCAGATCTATGGGCAGGCCGCCGCGCACGCGCTGAGCAAGGGCATCATCATCGCCGACACCAAGTTCGAGTTCGGGATCGACGAGAGCGGTGACATGGTGCTCGCCGACGAGGTGTTCACGCCCGACTCGTCCCGTTACTGGCGGGCCGACGCCTACCAGGAGGGTGTCGTGCAGCCCAGTTTCGACAAGCAGTTCGTCCGAAACTGGCTGACCGGACCCGATTCGGGCTGGGACCGTAGCGGTGACGTGCCACCCCCGGCCCTGCCGGCGGACATCGTCGAGGCCACCAGGGCCCGTTACATCGAAGCATACGAACGCATTTCAGGGTTGACGTTCGCAGACTGGATCGGAGCCAAATGAGCGGCACCCCGCCGATTGCCAAGCGTGTCGACCATCGACGCGAGCACCACGGGGACGTCTTCATCGACCCCTACGAGTGGCTTCGGGACAAATCAGATCCGGAGGTGATGTCCTACCTCGAGGCCGAGAACGTGTACGCCGATCAACAGACAAATCATCTGGCGCCGTTGCGGCAGAAGATCTTCGACGAGATCAAGGCTCGCACCAAGGAGACCGATCTGTCGGTGCCGACCCGGCGCGGCGAGTGGTGGTACTACGGGCGCAGCGTCGAAGGCAAGCAGTACGGCATCCACTGCCGTTGCCCGGTGACCGATCCCGAAGATTGGACCCCACCGCAACTCGACGAGAACGCCCCAGTTCCCGGGGAGCAGATCCTCCTCGACGAGAACGTCGAGGCCGAAGGGCATGACTTCTTCTCCCTCGGCGCGGCGTCGATCAGCATCGACGGGCACACGCTGGCCTACTCGGTCGACGTCGTCGGCGACGAGCGATACACCCTGCGCTTCAAGGACTTGCGCACCGACGAGCTGTACGACGACGTCATCGAGGGCATCGGCGCGGGGGCGACGTGGGCGGCGGACAACCGCACCGTCTACTACAACACCCTCGACGACGCGTGGCGACCCGACACCGTGTGGCGGCACCGGCTCGGTGCGGGAATTCCCGCCACCAAGGTCTTCCACGAACCCGACGAGCGATTCTGGGTCGCGGTCGGCCGGACGCGCAGCAACAAGTACGTCGTCATCGCGTCCGGCAGCTCGGTGACGTCGGAGATGTTCTACGGCGACGCCGCCGACGGCGAGACCGAGTTCGTCTCGATCCTGCCGCGGCGCGACTTCGTCGAGTACTCGGTCGAGCACGCCGTCGTTGGCGGGGAGGACCGTTGGCTCATCCTGCACAACGACGGCGCCGTGAACTTCACCCTCGTCGAGGCACCCGTCAGCGACCCGACGGCCTTCCGCACGCTCATCGAGCACCGCGCCGACGTTCGACTCGACGCCGTCGACGCGTTCGAGAGTCAGCTCGTCGTCAGCTACCGCAGCGAGGCGCTGCCCCGTATTCAGTTGTGGCCCATCGGCTCCGATGGCACCTATGGCTCACCCGAGGAGATCACCTTCGAGACGGAGTTGACGTCGTCTGGACTGTCGGGCAACCCGAACTGGTCGGCGCCGGTACTGCGTGTCGGGACCACGTCGTTCATCGTTCCGGTGCGCATCTACGACATCGACCTGGCGACGGGTGAACGGACCATGCTTCGCGAGCAGGCGGTACTCGGCGACTACCGTCCCGAGGAGTACGTCGAGCGGCGTGACTGGGCGCCTGCACCAGACGGTACGCGGATTCCGGTTTCGATCATTCACCGTGCGGGACTGCAGTTTCCGGCGCCGACGCTGCTCTATGGCTACGGTGCGTACGAGTCCTGCGAGGACCCGCGATTCTCGATCGCGCGACTGTCGCTCCTCGACCGCGGCGTGGTATTCGTCATCGCTCACGTCAGGGGTGGCGGAGAGATGGGCAGGCCGTGGTACGAGCACGGCAAGATGTTGGAGAAGAAGAACAGCTTCATCGACTTCATTGCCGCGGGCGCCCATCTGGTGGGTACCGACGTCACTCGACCCGAGAACCTGGTGGCAATGGGCGGCAGTGCAGGTGGGCTGTTGATGGGTGCGGTCGCGAACATGGCGCCCGACCTCTTCGCGGGCATTCTCGCGCAGGTTCCGTTCGTCGACGCGCTGACGACGATCCTCGATCCATCCTTGCCGCTGACCGTCACCGAGTGGGACGAGTGGGGCAACCCACTGGCCAGCGAGGAGGTCTACCACTACATGAAGTCCTACACGCCGTACGAGAACGTGGAAGCCAAGGAGTATCCCGCCATCCTTGCGATGACGTCGCTCAACGACACCAGGGTGTACTACGTCGAACCCGCCAAATGGGTTGCGGCGCTGCGGCATAGCAAGACCGACGCCCACCCTGTCCTGTTGAAGACGGAGATGAGCGCCGGTCACGGCGGCATCAGCGGACGCTACGAACGCTGGAAGGAAGCGGCGTACATGTACGCCTGGGTACTAGCCACCGGCGACCGCGACCACCACGGCAGCGGCCAGGTAGACCACCTCTTCCGCGGTCCGAACGTCTAGCCGCGACGTCATCGACTTGGGCGGGGTGGGCATCCGCGCCGCGTAGACGTTGGCGGGGAACATCGCCAGCATCAGTAGGAAGAGGCAGACCGCGGCGGCGACGCGGGTCGGCGGGTTCAGCAGACCCGCGGCGCCGAGCAGTTCAAGAGCGCCGGTGACCGTCACCAACAGTGCGGGCGCAGGCAGGGCGGGTGGCACGATCGCGATCATGTCGCGCCGCATCGACGGGGCGAAGTGTGCGCCGCCGGTCATCACGAACATGACGGCCAGACCGACCGCGATCGCGGCCGGCCAGTCGTCGACGTAGTCGACCCCCAGCCAACCGGCGGTGCGGGCGGCAAGGCTGCCGACGATCAAAGCCAGGAACACGGCCATGTCGAACCTCCAAATCTAGACAGTGACAAGATGACGATAGCAACGATCCTGTCACTGTCAAGATTCCCGGTATATGCTGGGCCCGTGCGCAAGGACTCCTATCACCACGGCGATCTCAAGGCGGTGATCCTGGGGGAAACCGCGACGCTCGTCGCCGAACGCGGGGCCGACGGCATCTCCCTGCGCGAACTGGCGCGCGCCGCAGGCGTCTCGCACGCCGCCCCCGCTCACCACTTCACCGACCGGCGCGGGCTCTTCACGGCGCTGGCCACCGAGGGCTACCGACTGCTTGCGGCCGCGCTCACCGAGGCCCGGCCCAAGTTCATCGACGCGGCACGGGCCTACGTACGCTTCGCGCTCGACCACCCCGGCCACTACGAAGTGATGTTCGACAAGTCGCTGTACGACGATGCCGATCCCGAGCTGGTTGCCGCGGCGACGGCCGCGGGGGCCGAGCTCAACCGCGGTGTGGGGACCCTCGTCGACGAGCACGCCAGGGACGACCCCGAGGGCGCCGCACTCGCGGCCTGGTCACTGGTGCACGGGTTTTCGCTGTTGTGGCTCAACAAGGCAGTCGACACGACGGGTGATCCGGTGGCGACGGTCGAGCGGCTGGCGGGCATCCTGTTCGACGACTAGGCCGACGGGGTAGCGTCGCGCCCATGAGTCTGACCGACATTTCGTTGACCACCCTCGACGGCAAGCCGACGTCGCTGGCCGAATTCGCCGACGGCCCAGTGCTCGTCGTGAACGTGGCGTCCAAGTGTGGGCTGACGCCCCAGTACACCGCACTGGAGCAGCTGGCAAAGGCCTACGGCGAGCGCGGGCTGACGGTTCTCGGCGTGCCGTGCAACCAGTTCATGGGCCAGGAACCAGGCACCGCCGAAGAGATCCAGTCCTTCTGCGCCACCACCTACGGTGTGACGTTCCCACTGCTGGCGAAGACCGATGTCAACGGGGCTGACCAGCACCCGCTGTACGCGGAGCTGACGAAGACCGCCGATGCCGATGGCCAGGCGGGCGACGTGCAGTGGAACTTCGAGAAGTTCCTCCTGGCGCCAGGCGGCGCGGTCGTCAGCCGCTTCCGGCCGCGTACCGAGCCGGACGCTCCCGAGATCATCAGTGCCATCGAGGCCGTCCTGCCGGGCTAACCCCAAGACGTCAACTCCTGCCCGCCTGTCTGACACCGTCGAGACACCTGGCGTTGCCATACTGCGGTGCGTGGCTGGAGAACTGATCGTCTCGATCTCCGGGATCAAGGACCGCACGCTGGCCGACGTCGACGCGTTCCGTGCCGAACTCGTCGCGCGCAACGTGCCCGCCTCGTTCCTGGTGGCACCGCGACTGAAGGGCGGCTACCGGCTCGATCGGGACGCCCCGACCGTGGAGTGGTTGGCCGGGCGCCGCGCCGAGGGCGACGCCGTCGTCCTGCACGGTTACGACGAGGCCGCGACCAAGAAGCGTCGCGGCGAATTCGCGACCCTGCAAGCGCACGAAGCCAACCTGAGGCTGATGGGCGCCGACCGCGTCCTCGAACACCTGGGCCTACGCACCCGATTGTTCGCCGCGCCAGGGTGGACGGTGTCGCACGGGACGGTTACCGCATTGCCGCGCAACGGGTTCCGGCTCGTCGCGGAGCTGAGCGGGATCACCGACCTGGTACGTGGGACGACATCACGGGCCAGGGTCGTCGGCATCGGCGAGGGCTTCCTCACCGAGTCGTGGTGGTGCCGGACGCTGGTGCTCTCCGCCGAACGCACCGCGCGCCGGGCCGGGACGGTCCGCGTTGCCGTCGCGGCAGGGCAGTTGCGTCGACCGGGTCCCCGTCAGGCGATGCTGGACGCGATCGACCTCGCCCTCTTGCACCGGTGCACGCCTGCGGTGTACCGCTGGGAGCCAAAGCCCGTACTGACAGACGTGACGGACGCCGCCTAGCTTGGGCGGCTAACCTGACGACCTATGGCTGACGTTGATGTCATCGTGGTCGGAGCCGGGCTTGCCGGGCTGGTCGCCGCCTGCGAGGTGCTGGACAAGGGCCGCTCGGTCCTGATCGTCGATCAAGAGAATGCCGCCAACCTCGGCGGACAGGCCTTCTGGTCGTTCGGCGGGCTGTTCTTCGTGGACAGTCCCGAACAACGCAGACTGGGCATCCGCGACAGCCACGATCTGGCGCTCCAGGATTGGCTCGGCACGGCGGGATTCGACCGGCCGGAGGATCACTGGCCCCGCCAGTGGGCGCACGCCTACGTCGACTTCGCGGCAGGCGAGAAACGCAGCTGGCTCCGCGAGCGCGGCTTGCAGACCTTCGCCCTCGTCGGCTGGGCCGAGCGCGGCGGCTATGACGCTCGCGGGCATGGCAATTCGGTGCCGCGCTTCCACATCACGTGGGGTACCGGTCCCGCGATGGTGGACGTCTTCGCTCGCAGGCTCCTGGCGGCAGGCGCAAAGGTGCGATTCGCCCATCGCCACCGGGTCGACGAACTGATCGTCGAGGCCGGCGCGGTAACCGGGGTGCGCGGTGCGGTACTGGAGCCGTCGACCGAAGCGCGTGGCGTCGCCTCGTCACGAAACACGATCGGCGAGTTCGAGTTTCGGGCACCGGCCGTCATCGTCGCCAGTGGCGGAATCGGCGGCAACCACGACCTGGTCCGCAAGAATTGGCCGGCCAGGATGGGCCGGGTACCCGATCAGTTGCTCAGCGGCGTTCCCGCCCACGTCGATGGCCGGATGCTCGGCATCACCGAGGCCGCAGGCGCCAATCTCATCAACGCAGACCGGATGTGGCACTACACCGAGGGCATCACCAACTACGACCCGATCTGGCCCCGACACGGTATCCGGATCCTTCCTGGACCGTCGTCGATCTGGCTCGACGCGACAGGCCGTCGGCTCCCCGCGCCGCTCTACCCAGGATTCGACACCCTCGGCACGCTCGAGTACATCGCGAAGACGGGCCACGACTACACCTGGTTCGTCCTCAACGCGCGCATCATCGCCAAGGAGTTCGGGCTGTCGGGGCAGGAGCAGAATCCCGACCTGACCGGGCGCAGCGTGCGGCAGGTGCTCGCGCGTGTGAAACCGGGTGCCCCTGAGCCCGTGCAGCGATTCGTCGACCGCGGTGTGGACTTCGTCTCGGCGACGACCCTGCGGGATCTGGTCGCGAAGATGAACGACGTACCCGACGTCGAACCACTGGACTACGACGTCGTCGAGGTCGAGGTGACCGCGCGCGACCGTGAAGTCGTCAACTCCTACACCAAGGACAGCCAGGTGACGGCCATCCGCGGTGCGCGCAACTACCTGGCCGACCGGGTGGCCCGCGTTGTCGCACCGCACCCGATCACCGACCCGAAGGCAGGTCCGCTGATCGCGGTCAAACTGCACATCCTGACGCGAAAGTCGCTGGGAGGACTGGAAACAGATCTCGACTCCCGCGTGCTGAAGCCGGACGGGACGGCATTCGACGGGCTGTACGCCGCAGGGGAGGCGGCTGGCTTCGGCGGTGGCGGAGTTCACGGCTATCGATCGCTCGAGGGCACCTTCCTCGGCGGCTGTGTCTTCTCAGGACGGGCGGCGGGTCGGGCCGCGGTGCGCGACGGCGGTTGAGGTTCGAATCCGGCTGAGCCGAAGTCGACCCGTCCGCGTCGTGGCTCAGTCCCTTGGGAAGCGTTCGTGCAGTGCGTCGAGAAGTCGCCGTGCTTCCTTGATGCGTTCGCGGAGTTGCAGAAGGGCGTGGGGCACGGCGACCGAATCGTCCGGGTTCTCCTCGCGCCTGCGTCTGCGTCGCCGCTCGGTCGCCGCGACGAGATCCTCCAACTCGTCGAGTTCGTCCAGCAGAAGCGCCTGGAACAGGCGCGATTGTGCGACGTCAGCAGGGTAGGTGGGGCGCTCGCCGCTACGCGCTGGAGCGTTCGGTGCGTCGGCAGGTACGACAGCTGCGCCGTGCAGCGAGTAGTAGCCCGGGTGCACGGTCTGCAGTGGGCTGACCCCACGCCTGGCGGATTCGGCGCGTGCTGATCGAGGCGGCATGCCGGAATACTGTCCGGTTCAGCCGATCACAGCCACCGCCCAGGATTCGTCAGGTGGCGGGGAGGTCGATCGTCGTCGTGACCGACACCATCTGCGGAGTGCTCGGAGCCGAGGAGAAGCCGAACCGGACGGGTGGATCCAACGGTGCGAGACCGCCGACGTCGACCCCGCGAAAGGTGCCGGTGACAGCGGTGATCCGCCTGCTCCGTCGCACCCCGTAGTACTCCCGGCGGCCGTTGCCCGCACTGCCCGCGGTGCGGACCCCCTTCAGCAACCGGGAGGCGACGGGGTCGATGGCACGGAGCCAGAGCGGCGCCGTCGCCAGTCGCGACGGCACCAGCCGAAGCAATGAGTCGAATGGCGCGGACGCGCCCAACCGGCCGGCTACGGTGAGCCCGGGCGCGGCGACACTGAACCCGGCCGAATTGTGTTCGACGCTGACCGGACCGATCTCGATGTGATCGAAAGTGTATGTTGCCGAGACGAATTCGGCGATCTCCTGACGGGGTGCCAGCAAGGTTCGTTGGCCGTCCGCCGTTTCCACCATCACGTCGGCGAACCGGCCGAACGGAGACTCCGACCACGATCCGATGACCATTCGAATCCCCGCCGCGGTGCCGAGACCCGCGATGTGCCCGGTGAACACCAGTCGTCGCGCGCCCGCCATCTAGATGTCCGTGCCGTTCTCCTCCTCGAGGATCTGGAAGTCGGTGTCGGTCATCTCGGACAGGCGCCCGTAGTAGATGCCGCGGGCTTCCTTGGCCACCACCGCCTGGTGAATCGGGACCGCGCGCGTCGGTGCGACCGCCCGCAGGTAGTCCACCGCCTCGGAGATCTTCATCCACGGCGCGGCGGCCGGGGTGGCCAAAACCTCGACGGGCTCGCCAGGGACGAACAGTGCGTCGCCGGGATGCATCAGCCGGGCGGGGTGCCCTTCGTCGCCAATGAGGTACGAAATGTTGTCGATCACCGGAATCTCGGGGTGGATCACCGCGTGAACGCCGCCGACCCCGCGGACGTTCAGGTGGCCGACCGTGACTGCGTCGCCCACGTTGACGGCCTGCCAGGCCCCGCCGAGCTGGGCCGCGGTCATCGGGTCGGCGTACAGCGCGGCCTGCGGGTTCGCGTCGATCAGCGCTGGCAGACGTGCCACGTCGACGTGATCGGGGTGTTGATGTGTGATGAGGATCGCAGACAACCCGGTGACCCCCTCGAAGCCGTGGGAAAAGTTCCCAGGGTCGAACAGCACGGTGGTTTCGGAAGGTCCTTCCCGAAAGCTCGCGAGCAGACAGGAATGGCCGAAGTGCGTCAGTTGCATGGCTCCATTGTGGCGCGCCGGGCCGCCGGTAGAGTGAGCGCCGAGCAATCTTCTTCAATGGACAGGAGCCGCGCGTGGCCCGCGTCGTAGTGCACGTGATGCCCAAGACGGTGATCCTCGACCCGCAGGGTCAGGCGATCGTCGGAGCACTGGGCCGCCTCGGCGTATCCGGTGTGTCAGATGTCCGGCAGGGCAAGCGTTTCGAGCTCGAGGTCGACGACAGCGTGAGTGACGAGACGCTCGCCGAGGTCGCCGAGTCGCTGCTCGCCAATACCGTCATCGAGGACTGGACCGTCAGCCGGGAAGAGCAGTGACCGCCCGGGTCGGAGTCGTCACGTTCCCAGGGACGCTCGACGACGTCGATGCCGCGCGCGCCGTCCGATTGGCTGGCGCGGAGTCGGTCAGCCTGTGGCACGCGGACGCCGACCTCAAGGGTGTGGACGCCGTCGTGGTCCCCGGCGGGTTCTCCTACGGCGACTATCTGCGCTGCGGCGCGATCGCCAAGTTCGCGCCGGTGATGGGTGAAGTGGTCGCTGCTGCCGGGCGTGGGATGCCGGTCTTGGGGATTTGCAACGGTTTTCAGGTGCTGTGCGAAGCGGGACTTTTGCCGGGTGCGCTGACCCGCAATGTCGGTCTCCACTTCGTCTGCCGCGACGTGTGGCTGGAGGTGGCTTCGGCGTCGTCGGCGTGGACCACCCGCTACGAGAAGGGCGCCGACCTGCTGGTGCCGCTGAAGTCTGGCGAGGGCCGCTTCGTGGCCTCCGATGCGGTGCTCGACGAGTTGGAGGGCGAGGATCGCGTCGTCTTCCGGTATCGGGAGAATCTCAACGGTTCGCTGCGCAACATCGCCGGCATCAGTTCGGCCAACGGCCGCGTCGTCGGCCTCATGCCGCATCCCGAGCATGCGACCGAGGCATTGACCGGCCCGTCCGACGATGGGCTCGGGCTGTTCTACTCGGCGCTGGACGCGGTGCTCGCCGCCTGATTTGCCGCGCGGAACACCCCTGAGCGGATGTTAGCGTCGAGAGGCTGGTCAAACTCGGTCGATGCAGGAGGTGTTTGATGCTGGTCAATCCAGATCTGTTGCGAGCCTTCGCCGGTCAGGTCGATCATGCCTCGGCAGAGATGAACGGTCTCAACGTCGACGGCGTCGCGGGTGGGGCGGCCGATGGTCTGCCCGGCTCGGAGACACAGTGGGCCGTCCGGGAGATCGGTGATCACGTTTACCTGGCGGCCAAGGACATCATCGACGACGTTTCGGCGATCGGGGTGGCTGTCCGCGGAGCCGGTGACCGGTACGAAGTGGAGGACGCGGCGCTCGCGAGCGGGTTCGGGAGATTGTTCTAGCCCGTGTTGCCAACTCGAACCAGATTGACCAGCTGGAACCCCGACTCGCTCGCGGCAGGCGCGGCCTCGATCGACAAGGTCGGCCAGAAGGTGTTCGACACCGTGCGACAGCTCGACGACGACTGTGACCGGATGGACGATATGCGGACCTGGCGGGGCCCGGCGCACGATGCGGCAACGGGCATGTTCGGCCGGGCGGTGACGAGATCGTCGAACTATCTCCACTACACGAACGCTGTGGCGACGGCACTGCGGGATGGCAGCACGAACATTGGCAAGGCGCGCACAGATCTGCTGCACGAGGCGGACGCGATTGACCGGACCGAGCTGAGCGTCGCTGACAACTGGGTGGTTCAGATCAGGCCTGCGGCAATGACCGCCGATCACGCCGCCGATCTGCAGAAGCAAGCCCAAGCGGCGCAGGGTGAGATCAACGGGCTGTTGTCTGCAGTAGGGAGCGCGGACGAGCAAACGACGCAGAAACTGTTGGCAGCGAGAGCTTTGCAAGGTGCGGAGTTCAAGGTTCACCGGATGGGACCACCCGGACCACCTCCGCCCGTGCCAGGTGACGAGGTGCCGGATCCTCGGACCGAAGGCGGCCGACAGCTTCAGGAAATCGGACGCGAGCAGGACATGGCCACGACCGTTCGCGAGACCGACGAATCGAACGACGAGAACGGCAACCACTTCAAGACGTTGTACATGGTCGACGGCAGCAAGCAGTTGATCAAGGAAGAAGGCGGCTGGCCCCCCAGTGCGCACGTACTGCCGGAAGGCACCCTGCAGGTCACCCAATACGACAAGAACGGCAATGAAGTGTCAGTTGCGGAGACGATTCACGGTGAGGATGGCACTGAGACGACGAACGTCTGGTGGACCGACGGGACGTCGGTCGTGATGACGCGAACCCCGGACGGCAAGTGCAGCGGCGCTGTGACGACGGCGGACGGCAGACACGGCACTCTCGCGGATTCCTTCTTTGCCGATCCCGTCCCGGACGTCGTCGGGGGTTCGATGACGGCCTTGGAGAAGCAGGCAGAGAAGGGCATTCCCGGGCTGAGCGCTCGGGCTCTCGAGAACGTCGGGGCGGGGGCGAAATTCGGCGGACCGGCGTTCGGGGTGGTGGCCTCGCTTTACGACGTGGCGACGGCGGAGACCAAGCACGACGCCTGCGTCGCGGCGTGGAAGGGTGGCGTGGGCCTGGCCGGTGGCGTTGCCGTCGACGCTGCACTCACGGCATTTCAGCCCGAACTGGGCCCCATCTGGGCGGGCATTGCCAGCGGAACCGGCGGGTTCGGATTCGGCAAACTCGGTGGCTTCGTCGGCGAATTGGTCTGCCCGCAGTGAAGAACGCACTGGGCTTGGGGTTCTACTTCGTCGCAGTCAACGGACTGGCCTTGATGAGCGTCGTATGGGCGGTGGTTTCGTTCGGCCGCGGGGAATACCCGACGACAGTGGTT
>NZ_JAVRQA010000252.1:0-2513 GCF_032161845.1 Mycobacterium sp. | reverse complement strand
CTGCTTCGAGCGCGTACGCGGGTGCGATGCAGTCATTCGCGACCTACGCAGTCGGGTTCGCCGCGCGCCCGGTCGGGGCCGCGATCTTCGGGCACTGGGGCGACCGAATTGGGCGTAAGACCACGCTGATCATCACGCTGCTGGTCATGGGCATCTCGTCAGCCATCGTCGGGATGCTGCCCGGGACGGCGTCGATCGGCTTAGCGGCGCCGCTGATCCTGGTGCTGTTGCGCCTGGTGCAGGGCATCGCAATCGGCGGCGAGTGGAGCGGGTCGGTGCTGCTTGCGATGGAGTGGGGTGATCAAGATCGGCGTGGGCTGCTCGGCAGTGCCGCGCAGATCGGTGTCCCGGTGGGGCTGGTGCTCGGCACCGGCGGCATGACACTGCTCTCGGCGACACTATCGCCTGAGGCGTTCAGCTCATGGGGTTGGCGGGTGCCATTTTTGGCCAGCTTGATCCTGGTGGCAGTCGGCCTGGTAATCCGGCTGAAGATCCTCGAGACGCCGATGTTCGCCAAAGTGCTTGCCGAAGGCAAAACCGCGGCCACACCGGTGATGGACGCGATCCGGCAGCATTGGCGAGAGATCCTGCTCTCGGCGGGGGCACGGTTCAGCGAGCAGATGCCGTTCTACCTATTCACTACCTTCGTGCTGACCTACGTCGTGGCGACCCATCACTACAGCAAGACGTTTGTGCTCACCGCGGTGCTGGCGGGCGCAACGTTGGAACTCGTGGCGATTCCGCTGTTCTCACACCTGTCGGACCGGTTCGGGCGCAAACGCGTGTACCTCACCGGAGCCGTCTTGACTGGGGTGTTCGCCTTCCCCTACTTCGCCGCCTTGTCGCACGGCGGTTACGCGCTGATCTTCATCGCCATCATCTTGTCGTTGGTAGTGCACGCCATGCAGTACGGGCCACAGGCCGCGCTGATCGGCGAGAGCTTCCCGACCCACCTGCGCTACGGCGGCGCCGGTATCGGCTACCAGCTGGCGTCGGTTTTCGCCGGGGGCCCGGCGCCCCTACTGGCGACATGGCTGCTGCACGAGACCGGAACACCGTACGCAATTTCCGCATACATCGTGCTTGCCGCCGTTATCAGCGTGGCCTGCGTCATCGCCCTCCCCGACCGATCCCGCGCGAACATCGATGACGCGGCTGTCTACAGCCGTGCCTAACGTTTGCGCTTGGGTAGCGACTGCGCACGGAGAAGCCTCGAGAGAATGCGGCCGGCCCCGGTAGCCTGGGCACATCCCGATCCAAGGCGAAGCAGGCGATCCGATCCGCGTCGCCGTGCTGTCGCCGATCGCGTGGAGGACACCACCGCGTCACTACGGCCCATGGGAGCAATTCGCCTCGTTGCTCACCGAGGGGCTGGTGGCCGCAGGCCATCACGTCACGCTTTTCGCCACCGCAGACTCGATCACCTCGGCCAGCCTGTCCGCAACTGCGCGTCGTGGTTGGTCCGAGGACGCGACGATCGATGCGAAGGTCGCGGAATGCTTGCACATCGCTTCGGTGTTCGAGCGCGCCGGCGAGTTCGACGTCATCCACAACGGGTTCGACTTCCTGCCACTCACGTATAGCGATCTCGTCACGACCCCGGTGGTCACCACGATCCACGGGTTCTCGTCGGAAAGGATCGTCCCCGTCTACGAGCGCTACGACGGCGCAGGAGCTTACGTATCGATCAGCGACGCCGATCGTCACCCGAATTTGCATTACGCCGCGACCATTCACCACGGGATCGACATCGACGCGTTTGCGATTCATCCGAATCCCGGTGCGCATCTGTTGTTCTTCGGACGGATCCACCCCGACAAGGGCACCGCCGACGCGATCGAGGTCGCCCGCCGATGTGGTCGCCGGCTGGACATCGCCGGAATCATCCAGGACGAGAAGTACTTCCGCGATGAGGTCGCGCCGCACGTCGACGGCGAACGGGTTCGCTATCTCGGCGCCGTCGACGCTTCCGACCGTGCCGAGGTGCTAGGAGGCGCGCACGCGCTGCTCCACCTGATCGATTTCGACGAACCGTTCGGATACAGCGTCGTCGAAGCGATGGCCTGTGGCACACCGGTGATCGCCAACGCGCGAGGTTCGATGGGGGAGTTGGTCGCGCACGGGGTAAGTGGCTATCTAGTGGGAGACATCGACTCGGCGGTCGTCGCGGTCGCTGCCGCCGGTGATCTCGACCGGCGCAGGATCGCCAAGCTCGCCGCCGACCGGTTCACGGTCGCGACCATGGTCGACAAGTACGTGGCCGTGTACCGGGACGTGATGCGCGGCCGGAAATGACGTCGCCACGGGACGCTGGTTGGTGGAAGTCGGCTGTCGTGTACCAGATCTATCCGCGGAGCTTCGCCGACTCGAACGGTGACGGGGTGGGCGATCTGGGCGGCATCTTGGGGCGGCTCGACTATCTGCGCGAGCTCGGGGTGGACGTGATCTGGTTGTCGCCGATCTATCGGTCGCCGCAGGCTGACAACGGCTACGACATCAGCGACTACCGCGAC
>NZ_JAVRQA010000251.1:0-3476 GCF_032161845.1 Mycobacterium sp. | reverse complement strand
CGGCAGCTGTCGCAGGACACCAACACCAAGCTGCTCGAGGTGGCGCAACGCGTCATCGACACCCGCGGGGAGTGACGGCAGAGCGTTAGTGCGCTGCCCCGAACGCCTCGACGACCTCGGTTTTGATTCGACCGCGATCTGATACCGCATGGCCATTCTTGCGGGCCCATTCGCGAATCGCCGCGAGTTGTTCCGGCGACGACTTGCCATTGGTCGTCGCCTTTACCCGGCGCCCGCGGGTGTTGCCAACTTTCATCGCCGCATCGACATAAGGCTTTAGTGCCTTCTCGAACTTGGTGACGTTCGCCGTCGATAGATCAATGTGATATGCGACGCCTCGTACTGAAAACTCAACGCTTTCCCCGCCGCCATCCGGTATCTCGGATCCGTCGATGTCATCGATGAGTTGTCGGACGATTCGCTCAGCCACGTTTGATCTCCCGCTATGCCGTAAGTGTCGAAATAAACCGTACCAGTGATCTTGGCGACCCCGTCGCAGAGAATGGCAAAGGTGAACCGAGGGCTGAGGTTCGGTGCGCTGGGTCGAGCGTCGTTATGTATTTCTGGCGAGGTTTTCATTCTTCGTGGGTAGGTGCTGCCATCGAGTGAAATGGCGTGACTCGCGAGCTTGATCGCAATGTGCGCTTTACGACAGGGCTACGGTCAAAGCCGATCGATTAATGACTGCCTGCGCACCATGGGTGCTCGACGGACGGTTGCCCGCCGAGCACCCTCGTCGGCGGCCGTGGCTTAGCCCTGGCCGAGCATGCTCCGCATCTGGGTGATCTCCGCCTGCTGATTGGCGATGATCGCCTTGGCCATTTCCTTGGCATCGGAGTTGGTGCCGTCGCGCAGCTCCGTGTTGGACATGTCGATTGCGCCGCCGTGATGGTCGATCATCATCTGTAGCCACATCTGGTCGAACACCGTGCCGGACAGCCCCTTGAGATCGTCCATCTGCGTGGCGGACATCATGCCTGGCATACCTCCCATCCCCGGCATGTCATGGCCGGACATCGAAGCCGACGGCGCGGGCTTGCCGAAACTGGTCAGCAGACCGGTCATCTGAGTCATCTCGGGTCCCTGAGCGCTTTCGATGTTCTGAGCTAGCGCGATGACCTGCTGATTCTGGGATCGCCCCTGCACGAGCTTGGCCATGTCGACGGCCTGAGCGTGATGGGGGTACATCATCTGCAGGAACATCACGTCGGCGTCGTCGAAGTCGGTGCGGGCAGCACTCGGGGCTGCTGGCGCCGCCGAGCCGCCGTGGTCCATTCCGGGCATCGGTGCGCTTGTCGACGTGTTGGATGCGATGTCGGTACAGCCGGCCACGGTCAGGGCTGCCGCAACGGCGGCTGCGAGGATCGTGGACTTGACGGCGATGGTGGAACTGATCATGACTTTTTCCCTTACGAAGTGTCGATGGTCGGGTGGTGTGGACAGGTGCCGCGGGTGACCCGCTCGAGATGAGCGGCCACGAACGACTACCTGTCAGACCCGCAGAATCGACAGTTGGTGAAGGGTGAGCACCGTCCAGGGCGGTGCACGTTGACGGCGGCGGTAGCTGCGCCGAATCTTCGGTGCGACAAGCATCGCGCTGCGGTTTCCTACCCACCACAGCATCACGAGGCCGGCGATGATTGCGACGGCAGTCATGATGAACACGCATCCATGCAAGCCGGTGTGCTGCTGGCCGCAGTCGTCGGCGTCACAGGGCGTCGGAGCATGGTCCGCGTGCCCACCCGTGGCGTGGTGCGGCGCCGTGGCCGCTACCGCGGACTGTGGGTTGTGGTCGTGGCCCAGCGTGAACGTCACGGCGTGCATGGTGACGATCCCAGCGAGCAGTGTCACCAGGAGCAAGAGCCGCGCGACGGCCGGCAATGGTGCCATGCCACGCGCGTTCATCACGTCCGCCATCATAGGCGGAAGCCGCGTCATACCCCATAGGGGTATGACGCCAGGGTCATGAACAACCGAATGCATTGACGCTCGGTCGCGGGAATCATTACCGCGTAGCCGGCCTTCTACTAACTTGGTACGTAGAACCCAGTCGAGAAACTCACGACGGCTCTGTTCACGTCGAGGCAAGCAGGCAGTGGAGCTGACCGAGGTGAGCTGGCTACGCAGACGGGTTGGCTGCAGCGTTCCTGACCCACAATTCGATATCCCGCCGGCAAGCGAGCCTCACCACGCGCAAGCTCGGATGAAGCGCGTCGATGGCAGGTACCCGGTCACGGCACTTGTTACGGGTTCGGATTCCCCAGCGCAAGATGTGATCGGAGTCGGTGAAGAACTCGTGAAGGGGCCCTTCATAATTCCCGTTCCACAGTTCCACCTGCCGTCGCCGCCTGCGAATCGTGCGGCGCGCCAACCGATACAGAGTCAGCCGTGTTGGAAGATCGAGCCAAAGCAACGTGTCGGCGCGCTCGACAATCTGGTCTCGCACTGCTGAGTATTGCCACTCGATTACCCATGAATCGCCAGAGATGATCGTCTCTACGTCACTGACGAAATTGCCTCGCGGTTCCCAGTTGGGGCCGTGAAACAGGCTGTCGATCTCCACATAGGGAATCCCCAAGCGGTCCGACAGACACCTGGCCAAAGTCGACTTACCAGATCCCGACACACCTGCGATGGCGATACGTCGCGGTTGCCATGTGACTGGATCGAACGCCGTCAACATTCAGCTGATCGTAATGCGGGCCGTGAGGGGCGCTGACGGGCTTCGACTCCCTCGGCGTCAACTTCGGCTGAGCTCGTCGCCACATTCGACACGCGGGATGGCGTTGTCGATGAGGACGACTGCGATGGCGGCGGCGGTGGCGAAGGTGTCGGAGTTGAGGACTCGGTTGCGAGCCGAAACGCCATCCAAGAGCAGCGCCAGTTGTTCGCCGAGCTGTTCGGGGTTGGCGGCGCCGGCCTCGCGCGCGGTTTCGGTGAGTCGCGCGGCGAAGGCCTTCTTGTAGTCGCGGGCGTGCACGCGTGCCGGGTGGCCGGGGTCGTGGAGTTCGACGGCCGCCGCGATGAACGGGCACAGCGGCGCGCGAATGTCGAAGGCGGCGAGGAGCCGTTCGCGAGGTGTGAGGTCGGTGCGGTCGAACACCTCGGGCAGGACGTCGGGATCGAATCGGCGTAGGTGTTCGGCGATCAGCTCGTCCTTGCTGTTGAAGTGCTGGTAAAACGTGCGCTTGGACACCTGGGCCACCGCGCAGAGTTGGTCGAGACCAGTGCTGTTGATGCCCTGGTCGCGGAACAGTTGTCGTGAAGCGCCCAGGATGCGCTCCCGTGCGCCCCTGCCGCGGCGCAGGCCCATAGGCCCCTTCTCCAACTCCGTCATAACTGCAGCATACCCAGTTCGGTACGAATCGGTGTACATAGCTTGCGCTCTACCCAGGCGGTCGGATACGTTAAGTACGCAGAGCGGTGTACATAGCACCGACGATCGATCGAATGGAGAGATTCATGGGAAAGCTCGA
>NZ_JAVRQA010000250.1:0-9857 GCF_032161845.1 Mycobacterium sp. | reverse complement strand
GCAAGGTGCTCACCGAGTGGGGTGCCTTCGGCGAGAAGTCGATGTACGGCAAGACCGTTCAGGGCGTCATCCGTTCGACGTTCGTCGTCGACGAGAAGGGCAAGATCGAGGTCGCCCAGTACAACGTCAAGGCGACCGGCCATGTGGCGAAGCTCCGCCGCGACCTAGCCGTCTAGCGCGGTCGGGCGCGTCCGAGCGCCTCCAAGAGCAATGCCTCCGAGGTCGCCGCACGCGCGAGCACCCCGAGATCCAGACTCTCGTTGATGCTGTGCGCCTGCGTCGCCGGGTCCTCCACGCCCGTAACGAGGATCTTCGCGTCGGGATAGGCGGCCGCGAACTCGGCGATGAACGGAATCGACCCGCCGACGCCCGTGTCGACGGCATCGACGCCCCACGCGTGCCGGAAGGCGGCGCGCACGGCGTCGTAGACAGGGCCCGTCGCGTCGATCGCGTACGGCTGGCCCACGTCGCCCGGTGTGACGGTGACCTGCGCACCCCACGGCGCATTCCGCTCGAGGTGCCGGGTCAGTGCCGCCAAGTGCTCAGCAGCGTCGCCGCCCGGCGCGACCCGCATGCTGACCTTGGCACGTGCCATGGGAATCAACGTGTTCGACGACTTCGCGATGGGCGTCGTGTCGATGCCGATGACCGTGATCGCCGGTTTGGCCCACAATCGGTCGGTCACCGGACCCGTTCCGATCTCGGTGACGCCATCGAGCACGCCGGTTTCCTCACGCACCCGCTCCGGTGGGTAATCCACGTCCGCCGCCGAACCCCGATGCAACCCTTCGACGGCGACGTTGCCGTCGTCGTCGTGCAGGCTGGCCAGCAGCCGCACCAGCGCGCTGAGAGCGTCGGGGACCACTCCACCCCACATGCCCGAGTGCAGGCCGTGGTCCAGCGTCGCGACCTCGACGACGCAGTCGGCCAAACCGCGCAGTGACACTGTCAGAGAAGGAATCTCCGTGCTCCAGTTGTCGGAGTCGGCGATCACGATCACGTCGGCGGCAAGCAGGTCCCGATGGGCGGCGAGCAACGCGCCAAGTGACGGGGAGCCCGACTCCTCCTCGCCCTCCACGAACACCGTGATGCCCACCGGCAGTTCGCCGTCGAAGGCGCGGATCGCGGCGAGGTGAGTGGCGATGCCGGCCTTGTCGTCGGCGGTGCCACGGCCGTACAGGCGGCCGTCGCGTTCGGTCGGTTCGAAAGGTGGTGACGCCCACTGGGACGCGTCGCCCTCGGGCTGGACGTCGTGGTGGGCGTACAGCAGGACCGTGGGGGCGCCGGCCGGGGCCGGATGGCGGGCGATCACCGCGGGCGCACCCCCCTCGCTGACGGTGCGGACGTCGTCGAAACCCGCCTCCGACAACAACTTCGACACCATCTCGGCACTTCGTCGGACCTCGTCACGGCGGGCGGGGTCGGCCCATACCGATTCGATGCGGACGAGGTCCTCGAGGTCGGCACGCACCGATGGCAGAAGCTCGCGGACGCGGGCGACGAGATCAGTCATGACGTCGAGCGTAGTGGCTCACCCCTACCGCGAGCAGACGTAGAAGGCCCTCAAGGGGGTGGCTTGAGGGCCATTTACGTCTGTTCGCGAGAGGAGCGGCAGAGGGCTAGGGGGCGGACTCCAGCACGGCCACGGCGGCGGCGGTGTCACCATCGTGCGTCAGCGACAGGTGGATGGTGACGTCCTTGAGGTGCTCGGCGATCGCGCCCGTCAGGCGGCAACGAGGGCGTCCCCACATGTCGGTGACGATCTCGATGTCGCGATGGATGCCCTCGGGCAGCATCGGGCGCTTCGAGAACCGCGACCCCGACCACGCCTTGATCACGGCTTCCTTGGCCGCCCAGCGGGCCGCCAGGTGGCGCGCCGCCGACGAGCTCTTGTCGGCGGCGTCCCTGCGCTCACCCGGCGTGAACGTCTCGGCGAACACCGTGCCCGGCTGATCGACCTGTTCGGCGAAATCCGGTATGGAGACCAGGTCGATGCCGACCCCGACGATGCTCATGCCAGGAACGCTAGCTGAGCCCGTCGGTGCCTCCTGCAGGGCCTCACGCCCCATACCAACCGTCCTCGCCGAGACGCGAGTCGGGATTGAGCAACATGTCGGCTTCCTGACGCTTCTCAGGGGAGTCCTGGTTGAAGCGGCGATCGGTCGGCTTCTCGTACATGGCAGGGCCACCCGCGATCGCCGAAGCCAACCGCCGCTGACCTTCCAGCACCCGACCGTTGGAGCGACGCCGGTAGTCCTCGCGTTGCTCGGGATCCAGAGCGGCCAGGAACGCCTGCGGGTGCACCAGGGCAACCAACCCGGACACGTGCCCGAAGCCGAGGCTGGTAACCAGGCCCGCCTTCATCGGGAACTTCTCCCGCATCTCCAAAGCCTCACGCACCCAGACGAAGTGCGAGGCATGGGCCAGCTCGTCGTCGACACAGTCCAGGCTTCGGTTCGGCGGGATCACCCCGTCGCGCAGCATCTGGCACATGCCCATCATCTGGAACGCTGCCGCACCGCCCTTGCTGTGCCCGGTGAGGCTCTTCTGACTGACGATGAACAACGGTGCCCCCGGCGAGCGACCCATGGCGGACGCGAGCCGCTCGTGCAACTCGGTCTCGTTGGGATCGTTGGCCAGCGTCGACGTGTCGTGCTTGGAGACCACCGCGATGTCGTCGGCGCCGACGCCGAGCTTGGCGAGTGACTTGGCCAGCTGCGACTGCTTGCCGCCGCGACCCGCACCGAGCGCGCCGAGTCCCGGTGCCGGGATCGACGTGTGCACGCCATCGCCGAATGACGACGCGTATCCCACGACGGCAAGGACCGGCAGGCCCATGTTCAGGGCCAGGTCACCGCGGGCCAGCAGAATCGTTCCGCCGCCCTGAGACTCCACGAAGCCCAGCCTGCGCCGGTCGTTGGCGCGGGAGAACTTCGCGTCGCTGATGCCCTTGGCCCGCATCACCTCGGTGTCCGCGGTTGCCGACATGTCACCGAAGCCAGTGACGGCTTCGAGCGTCAGATCGTCATAACCGCCGGCGACGACGAACTCGGCCTTTCCGAGCCGGATCTTGTCGACGCCCTCCTCGACCGAGACGGCTGCCGTCGCACACGCCGCGACTGGGTGGATCATCGCGCCGTAGCTGCCGATGTAGGACTGCACGACGTGGCCCGCGAAGACGTTGGGCAGCACCTCCTGCAGGATGTCGTTCGGCTTGTTCTGCCCAAGCAGGTTGCCGTGGAACATCGTCTGCATCGACGTCAGGCCACCCATGCCGGTGCCCTGCGTACTGGCCACCAGGCTCGGATGCACCCAGCGCATCAGCTCGGTCGGCGTGAAGCCGGCCGTCAGGAACGCATCGACGGTCGTGACGAGGTTCCACACCGCCACCCGGTCGATCGAGCTCATCATGTCCTGGCTGACGCCGTAGACCATGGGGTCGAACCCGGTCGGCACCTGGGCACCGACGGTGCGCGACATCTCCACCTTGCGCGGTACCCGAATCTCGGTGCCGGCCTTGCGGGTGACCTGCCAGTCGCCACTGTCGGGCAGCGGTGAGATCAGCGTGTGCTCGGGATCGAACTGCGCGAACCCTCGCGCATCGCTCTCGGACGACACCACGAACGTGAAGTCCTTATCGAGGAACACCGAAACCAGAAGCGGCGCAGCGTGATCCGAGCTGATCGCTCCGTCGTCGACGAACTCACGGATGCCGACCCGCTCGATGACGGCATCGTGGTAGCGCTCCACCAGCTCGCCTTCGTCGACCAGATCGCCCGACGCGGTGTCGTACCAGCCCGGCTTGGGATCGTCCTCCCACTTGACCAGACCCGTGGTCCAGGCCAATTCGAGAACGCCCGCCGCGGACAGTTCACCGGACACCTCGACCTCGAAGCGAGTCCGCGACGAGCCGTACGGTCCGAGCTCCGCGCCACCGACGATGACCACCATGTCGGCGGGGTCGACGTCGAGGTCGTCCCATGCCGGCGGCGGCGCAGCCGCGTAGCCGCGCGGGGGCGACGGCAGGGCCTTGATGGTGCTCGCGTCGTCGTCCTCGTCGGACGCGGCGGCGGCACTCTCGGCGGCCATCTCCTCGCGGGCCTTGGCGGCGAGTTCGGCCATGTCGATGTCGATCTCGCCAAGCCCACCGGTCAGGTCGGCGTGGATCGGCGCGCGCGCCGCTGCCACCTTGGACTCGATGTCGCACAGGTCGAGCAGCATGGCCGCCATCTGCTCGGTCGTGTACGTGAGCACGCCCGCCTCTTCGACCGCGCCGACGATGGCGTCGTTGTGACCCATCAGCCCGGTGCCCTTGGTCCAGCCGATCAGCGCGTGCGCCAACGACACTCGCTGGGACCACGAGGTCTCGGCCTTCCACCGCGTCACCAATGCGTCCAGTGCGGACTTGGCTTCGCCGTAGGCGCCGTCACCACCGAACATGCCGCGGTTCGGCGATCCGGGCAGCACCACGTGCAGTCGTGACGCGATGTCACGCTCCGAGCCGATGTGCGAGAGCCCACCGATGAGCCGCTGCACGGCCCACAGCAGAACCTTCATCTCCATCTCGGCACGCGCACCCGCCTCGGACAGATCACCTGCGACGCGCGGTGCCGCGAACGGGAACAGCAGCGTCGGGGTCAGGGCGTCCTTGACGTGGACCGATTTCGGTCCGAGGTTCTCCGACTGCTCATTGCCGATCCAGCTGACCAGTGCGTCGATGTCGGTGTAGGAGGCCATGTTGGCCGGAGTCACCCACAGCGTCGCACCGAAGCGAGCATTGTTTCGGTAGAGCTCCTTGTAGAAGGACAACCGGTCGTCGTCGAGCTTCGAGGTGGTCGCGATGACCGAGGCACCGCCATCGAGCAGCTGCGCGATCACCGACGCGGCGATCGAGCCCTTCGAGGCACCCGTGACCACGGCGATCTCATCGCTGTACCGACCGGTGCCGGGGTTCTCCGCACCAGCGGCGGCGCGTCCGTAGAGCGACGCGTGCACGTTGCGTCCGGCGGCCAGGGCCTTGCCCTGCCACCAGTTCGCCTGGCTTGCGACGACGTGACCCGCGGCCTCGAAACGCTCGGAGAGCCGCGCCCAGTCGGCGTCGATCTCGTCCTCGTCCTTCAACCAGAGCCGGGCCAGATCCTCACGGGCACTTGCCCAACGATCGTCGAACAGCACCGCCTTGCGGCTGTCGAACGTGGGCGCGACCAAACGCGGCCAGTCAGAACCGAGTTCGGCGGTGACGAGGTCGACGAGGTCGGCATCGTTGACGGTCTCGCCCACGTTGACCGGCGTGTCCACTCCGAGCTGACCGAGGATCATCCTGGCCGCCGAGGCCAGTACGCCATCGCGGCCGGTGACCTTCTCGGCAAACTCGGTGAGCGCTGCGGAGTCCACGACGCCTCCCGCGGCGCCGCCAGCCGAGGGCAGCGACACAGCGATGCCGCGGCGAGCGGCGACGGCGGAGACGGCCGCGTCCACGACCCTGTCGACCGTGGCCGCGTCGGGCAGTGCGCCGTCGTGCAGGTGGCCCAGGCTGCCGCCGCGCACGCTGGTGCCCTCACGGGTGCCGAGCACGACTTCCATCGTGACGTGCTTGACCCAGCCGTCGCCGAGTTCCCAATCCTTCTTGACCCGTTCGGCGATCGCAGCCGGCCGCTTGCCCGAGGGGCCGAGGACGGTGCGCAGCTGATCGTTGACCGCGTCGGAAAGCACTGGGCCATAGGGCTTGTACGTCCGGGCCAGCTTGGTGACCTGCGCCTTGAGCCCGGCCAAGTCGGCTTCGGCAGCACCATCGATCGCGCCGAGGTTCAGCTCGGAACCGAGGTCCACCAACAACTGGTTGCGTCGTGAGGACGCCCCGTCGGTGATCGACTCGATGGAGTCCAGTGGCTCGATCTGGTCGACGTGCATCTTGGCCGACAGTGCGATGAGCGACAGCGTGGCGTCGTCGGCACCGAACGAGATGTCGTCGGGACGTGGGCCACCGGACGGAGCGGCAGGCGCCGCCGCGGGGGCGGGTGCGGCGGCCGCTGCGGCGGGGGCCGACTCGGCCGCATCGGCAGGCGCTGGGGTATCCGCCTCCAGATCCGGCTCCGGATCGGTGTCAGTCGCGAACAGCACCGCGGCGTCACGCTCGGAGTTGAGCACCTCGGTGGTGTTGTGCGAGTACTCCGGCAGCTTCAGCGTGTTGGTGGCGAGGCCGGCGACCGTTGGCGCATTCTTGACGCCGATCTCGACGAAGCGTTCGATGCCGAGTCCACCTGCGGCCTCCTCGATGAACAGAAGGTCCTGCGTCTCGATCCAGCGCACCGGGCTGGCGAACTGCCACGCCAGAAGCTCGATCACGATCTTGCGGCACAGCTCGTGCGGCCGCTCGGTGAGCCAGGTGTCGTAGTCGGCGAGGATCTCGTCGAGCGGCTCGGCCGGAACCAGGTCCCTGATCTCCTGGATGAAGTCGCGATCCAGGGTGAACGGCCGCGGCACCAGGTTCGGGATGTACTTGCCGATCAGCAGCGCAGGATCGGCGTCGCGCGGCATGACCCGCTCCAGTGACCGGCGGAAGTCGGCGACGCCGACGCGCAGCACCTCGGAGTGGAACGGCACGTCGATACCGGGCACCAGGATGAAGGAGCGCTTGCCGCCGGAGATCTCACGACGCTTCTCGACCTCGTCCTCCAGTACCTCGAGGCCATGCACCGTGCCAGCGATCGCGTACTGCGATCCGCGCAGATTGTAGTTCACGATCTGGAGGAATTCGCCTGTGCGCTCTGCGATTTCGGCGACCCAGTCGGTGACGTCGTCATCGTCCAGATCGATTTGCGATGGGCGGATCGCGGCCAGCCGGTAGTTGGATCGGCCGTTCTCGTCGCGCGGCACGATGTCGTGCATCTTGCTGCCGCGGTGGAACACCACCTCGAGCAGCGCCTCGAGGGGGTACACCCCGGACACGCAGGCCAACGCGGTGTACTCGCCGACGGAGTGACCGCAGGCGATCGCACCCTCGACGAACGCACCCTGCTCACGCATCTCCTCGACCTGGGCGGCCGCGACGGTGGCCATCGCCACCTGGGTGAACTGCGTCAGGTACAGGACGCCCTCGGGATGGTGGTAGTGCACCCCGCTCGCGATCAGGCTGGTCGGGTTGTCGCGGACCACGTGCAGCACCGAGAAGCCCAACGTCTCGCGGGTGAACTTGTCGGCCGTGTCCCACACCTTGCGGGCGGCCTTGGACCGGGCCCTGACCTCCATGCCCATGCCCTTGGACTGAATGCCCTGGCCGGGGAAGGCATAGACCGTCTTGGGCGCGGCCAGCTGGGCCGTCGCCGACATCACCAGATCGGTTCCGACCTTCGCGGTGACCTCGATGATCTCTGCGCCGCGGTCGATGCCAACGCGGTCGACCCGGAAGTCGATGTCGTCACCGGGCATGACCATGCCAAGGAAGCGCGAGGTCCAGCCGACCAGACGCGCGGGCGGCGTGGCCCGGCCGTCGGTGGCGGTGACGACGTGCTGCGCGGCGGCGGACAGCCACATGCCGTGCACGATGGGCGATTTCAGCCCGGCGAGCAGGGCGGCGGCACGGTCGGTGTGGATCGGGTTGTGGTCACCGGAGACGACGGCGAACGCACTCATGTCCGTCGGCGCGGTGACGGTGACGTCGCGGCGACGGCGGCGAGGGGTGTCGGTCGCGTTGTCGGTGATCGCCCCGCCGGCCTGAGCCGGGTCGGTCAGCGCGATGGCGCCCGTGCGGCCGCGGATCGCGAACCGCTCCTCGAGCGTCGCCAGCTTCGTCCCGTCGGCGGCACTGATCGTCACGGACACCGGGACGACGCGGCCGACCTCGGTGTCCACCGCGGCCGAAGCCGTTGCGGTGACGGTCAATTCGGACTTTTTTGTCGGCATCGGCGCGAGCAGCTGCGCGGCATGGTCGAGGTGAACGAGGCTCAGCAGACCCTCGACGACCGGGAAGCCGGACTCCGTGACAGCGGCTCCGATGACCGAGAACACGGCGGGCCAGCAGCGACCGACGAGCGCGTCGGGCACCAGCGTCAGGCCGGGCGCCAGCGGGGCACCGAACGTCGCGGTGACGCCCGTGTGGTCGGCGACCTCTTCCGGATCCCAAGAGACGGTGACCGTCGTGCTGTCGTCGATGACGGTGGGCAGGGTGTCGACCCCGTCGACGCCCGCGGCGATCGCCAGCACGGCGCGCATGGCGGCCGAGGCGTCCTCAGTGGTGACGACCGGCATGCCACCGTCGACCGTGGTGGCCGGCAGCGTGAAGCGGATGGTGATCCAGATGTCGGACAGCGGCACGCTCAGCACCACGTGCTCGCCGCTGAGTTCCAGGCGCGAACCCGTGGACGGGTGTGTCGCCGAACGATTTTCGTTGACCTGCCACTCTCGCGGCTCACCAATGCGGTGCACCGGGTTGATCGCAGCGCGGCCTGCCCACTGCACGTCGGGCGAGTCGAGCACGACGGCCAGCGGACCGGTCACGTCGACGCGGGCTTGACGGCGCGACACCACCGCGGTCGGCTGCACACCGGCAGCGATCACGTCGTCGATCGAGGTCTGCTCGAATCGGTCGAGCAGCTCGCCGACGGGCTCGTCGGCGCGGGTGATGCCAACGACCGCTTCGGTGCCGGGGATGACGCACACCTGATCGGCGGAGTACCGCGCGTCGTGCGCCTGCCACAGCGAGTCGCTGCGCCACCAGCGCCGCACGTCCTTGTCGATGACCGGCACGAAGTTGACCGGCTTGCCGAGCGTCTTGCAGAGGGTGATGAAGAACGGCACGTCGGCCGGGTGCAGCTTGACGTCTTCGGCATCGGGGTACCGCGACAACAGCTGCGAGAGCGCGCGCTCCGGATCCTCCAGCAGCGCTTCACCTTGGGCGTCGACGGTGAAGAGCGTCTCGATCGGGCCCGAGTCCTGCGGGTGCAGGCGGGCCTCGACGCGCTTGAGCATTTCCTCGAAGCGGTCACGCCAGCTGACGTCGAGCCACGGCGAATCGGGACGCTTGGTGTCCGCAGTGCTGTCGCCTTCACCGATCGACAGTTCGACGTAGCGCCGCAGCCACTGCAGGTACGTCATGTCCTCGACGTCACCGAAGTACGGCTTGGCGGTGTCGGCCATCGCGGCGATGATCTCGTCGCGACGCTCGGCGACCGCGTCGACGTCGCCGGCCACCTCGTCGAGCAGCCGACCGCAGCGCGACGCCGCGTTGTCGATCTCGTGGATGTCCGCACCGAGCTGGCTGCGCCCGGATGCCATGCCGCCCTGGGCTTTTCCAGCGCCAACCCACTGATCGGTACCGGTCGTCTCGACCAGGAGCTGCTTGACGGCGGGCGAGGTGGTGGCCTCCAGCGTCGCCATCGCCGCAGTGCCGACCAGAATGCCGTCGACCGGCATCAGCGGGAAGCCATAGGCCTGCGACCACTGCCCGGACAGGTACTCTGCGGCGCGCTCTGGCGTGCCGATGCCACCGCCGACGCAGAGCGTGATGTTCGACAGCTTGCGCAGGTCGCCGTACGTCGAGACGAGCAGGTCGTCGAGGTCCTCCCACGAGTGGTGCCCACCCGCGCGACCACCCTCGATGTGAACGATGACGTCCTTGTTCGGCACCTCGGCGGCGATCTTGATGACCGACTTGATCTGCTCGACGGTGCCCGGCTTGAACACCACGTGGGTGATGCCGATCTCGTTGAGCTCGTCGATCAGCGCGACGGCTTCGTCCAGTTCGGGGATGCCCGCGCTGACGATCACGCCGTCGATGGGGGCACCCGACTGACGGGCCTTCTGCACCAAGCGTTTTCCACCCACCTGCAACTTCCACAGGTACGGGTCGAGGAACAGGG
>NZ_JAVRQA010000249.1:0-2693 GCF_032161845.1 Mycobacterium sp. | reverse complement strand
AGATGCAGAGGTTCAGCCAGTCAAGGAGCTGGCCGCCGCCGTACGAATCGCCCGCATACGTCTGGGGGAAGTGGATGTGGGTGTCGACGAAGCCGGGCAGAAGGAAGCCGCCGCCGTGGTGGTACCTCGGATATGCGGTGAAAGGTGCTGGAAGCGAGCCACTTTCGCCGCAGTACTCGATCGTGCCGTCGTCACCGACGACCAGTGCGCCGTCGGGGATGGACACCAGCGCGTCGGCGGCCTCGGTGACCGACGGCGTGCCCGCGACGTGGTACACATGGCCGAAATGCACCTGCTTCGCCATTGGCCATCCGCTCACCGGGCATTCTCCGGATGCATTGCGCGCCACACGCGTACGGGGTTCATCGGCAACTCGTAGACGCGTGCCCCGGTGGCGCGCGCGATGGCGTTGGCGACCGCCGGAGCGACGGGGTTGTAGGGCGCCTCGCTCATCGACTTGGCACCGAGCGGGCCGAGCGCGTCCTCGGTGTCGGCGAAGTAGACCTCCGTCGGCGGGACGTCGGCGATCTGCGGGATGTGGTAGTTGCGAAGGGCATCCGTGGTGATCGTGCCCTCGCCGTCGCTGAGCATCTCCTCGTAGAGGGCGGTGCCGTACCCCTGCGCGACACCACCTTCGACTTGACCGCGCAGCTGCTCGGGGTTGATTACCCGCCCCGCATCACAGGCGTGCACCGAACGCAGGATCCGCACCTCTCCCGTGCGCTCGTCGACCGCCACCCGGGTCGCGTGGACGTTGAACGCGACCGAACGGACCAGGCCCGCCGAGTCGCCCTCCGCCGTCACGGGCCCACCGTTGGCCGCGACGATGTCGGCGAACGTCACCAGCCGATCGCCGCAGAGGACGCCGTCGGGCCGCAGTACGGATTCCAGCGGCGGAGCTCCGGAGATCGCCCTCGCCGCCGTCAGGATCTTGTTGCGGAGCAATTCGAGCGCCACGGCCAACGCCTTGCCGGTCACGGTGGTTCCGGTCGATCCGAATGCGCCGGTGTCGAAACGAGCTGTGTCCGTGTCGGATTGCTTCATGCGCAGCCGCGACGGCGTCGTCCCGAGAATCTCCGAGGCGATCTGCTGGAACGCCGTCGTCGTCCCGTTGCCGAATTCGGCGGTGCCGACGTGCAATGCGTACGTTCCGTCGGTCTCGAGTGAGACCGACGTCGTCGAGGTGTGGCCGCGCGGCGGGATCGTCGCGATCATGCCGATCGCCATGCCGTCCCCGAATCGCCACTGTGGACCGTCGGGCACGGGCACGTCGCTCGTGAGGGCAAGCGCGTCCTCGACGATGTCGAGGCACTGGTCAAGCCCATAGCTTCCGCCGTACTGCAGATCGTCGCCCTCGACGTGCGCGGCAACGAACGGATCCCCCGGCACGACGACGTTGCGGCGCCGGAACTCGAAAGGATCGATGTGCAGTCGCGCGGCCAGGTCGTCCATGGCGCTTTCGACGGCCCACGCGACCTGTCCAAGGCCGTAGCCGCGAAACGCTCCCGACGGAATGTTGTTGGTGTACACCGCTCGAGCGTCCACACGCTTGTTCGCGCAGCGGTAGATCGCCACCGACTCGCCGCAGCCGTGGAACATCACGCCCGGGCCATGATTGCCGTACGCCCCCGTGTCGGACAGCACGTCGACCGACAGCGCGGTCAATGTTCCGTCCGCTGCGGCTGCGGCCACGACGTCGACCCGCATGGGGTGCCTGCACGGCACGACGGTGAACTGGTCACTGCGGGTGAGCTCGTACTGGACCGGACGCCCAGTCGTGCGCACGGCGAGGGCGACGATGTCCTCGGTGAGCATCTCCTGCTTGCCGCCGAATCCACCGCCGACGCGAGCCGTGAACACGCGGACGTCCTCGGCGCCCAACCCGAAGATGCGCGCCACCTCGTCGCGGACCAGGAACGGCACCTGCGAGCTGGTGCGCAGCACGATCCTGCCCGACTCGTCGAGCCAGCCGATGGACGCGTGCGTCTCGAGGTGGACGTGCTGGACGCGCTGACTGTGCCACCGGCCGCGCACCACCGCTCCCGCAGCGGCTTCGGCGGCGGCAATGCCTGCCTCGACATCGCCGGTACCGCCGTGCAGTTCGGCCACCAGGTTCCGGGCCGGGTCGCTCAGCCGCGCCTCGGCCGCCGACTTGTCGCCGTGTACCAGCGGTGCGCCCGGGGTGTCGGCCAGCTCTGGATCGAATACCGCAGGCAACGGCTCGTAGGACACCTCCAGCATCTGAACCGCTTGGTCCGCAAGCTGTTTCGTCTCGGCCACCACTGCGGCCACGCGCTGCCCGCGGTAGCGCACGACGTCGTCGAGGATCACGGTGTCGTCGGGGTCGTCGAGCCGCGACATGTGCCGACCGGTGGAGAAACGCACCGGCGGACTGTCCCGATGGGTCAGAACGGCCACCACTCCTGGCATCGCCTCCGCGGCGCTGGAGTCGATGCCCGTGATCCGCGCGTGCGCGTGCGGGCTTGGGAGCACCGACATGTGGAGTAGCCCGTCGATCGCGACGTCGAGCGTGTACTTCTCCGTGCCGGTGACGATCGCCGGACCGGCCGGTGCGGGCAGCGAGCGACCGAAGACCTTGTCATCGCTGTCGATCGCATCCGAGTCGACGTTCACCTTGCCCACCAGAGCGTCGCGGATACCGCGGTACCCGGTGCAACGGCAGAGGTTGCCCT
>NZ_JAVRQA010000248.1:0-12882 GCF_032161845.1 Mycobacterium sp. | reverse complement strand
AAGGCCCGCTACTCGATCACCGTGACCGCGCCCGCCGACTGGTCGGTCGTGTCCAACGCCGCGATCGCGGAGAGCACCGAAGGGTCTAGCGGCGCGTCCGTGCACCGGTTCGCGACCACCGAGATCCTCTCCACCTACCTGGTGGCCCTCATCGCAGGCGCGTACGCGCGGTGGGACGACGTGTACACCGACGACCACGGCGACATCCCGCTTGGCATCTTCTGCCGCGGCTCGCTCGCCGAGTACATGGACGCGGAGCGGTTGTTCACCGAGACCAAGCAGGGCTTCGGGTTCTATCACCAGAACTTCGGCGTGCCATACGCATTCGGCAAGTACGACCAGTTGTTCGTTCCCGAGTTCAACGCGGGCGCCATGGAGAACGCCGGCGCCGTGACGTTCCTCGAGGACTACGTGTTCCGGAGCAAGGTCACCCGCTACAGCTACGAGCGGCGGGCTGAGACCGTGCTCCACGAGATGGCACACATGTGGTTCGGTGACCTGGTCACCATGCAGTGGTGGGACGACCTCTGGCTCAACGAGTCATTCGCCACCTTCGCCTCGGTGCTGTGCCAAAGCGAGGCAACGGAATACACCGCTGCATGGACGACCTTCGCCAACGTCGAGAAGTCGTGGGCCTACCGGCAGGACCAGCTGCCGTCGACCCATCCGGTCGCAGCGGACATCCCCGACCTGCACGCCGTCGAGGTGAACTTCGACGGCATCACCTATGCCAAGGGCGCCAGCGTGCTCAAGCAGCTCGTCGCCTACGTGGGCCTCGAAGCGTTTCTTGCCGGCCTCCGTGACTACTTCCGCGACCACGCGTTCGCCAACGCGACGTTTGGCGATTTACTTGGGGCGCTGGAGAAGTCGTCGGGACGTGACCTTTCGCAGTGGGGCCGCCAGTGGCTCAAGACCACCGGGCTCAACACGTTGCGGGCCGACTTCGACGTCGATGGCGACGGCAAGTTCACCCGGTTCGCCATCGACCAGAGCGGCGCAGCCCCCGGTGCTGGCGAGACCCGCGTCCACCGACTGGCGGTCGGCATCTACGACGACGACGGCTCGGGCAAACTGGTCCGGATCCACCGGGAGGAACTCGACGTCGACGGGACGAGCACCGACGTGCCTGCGCTGCAAGGTGTTCCGCGCGGCAAGCTGATCCTGGTCAACGACGACGACCTCACGTACTGCTCGCTGCGGTTGGATCCCGAGTCGCTGCAGACGGTGCTGACCCGCGTCGCGGACATCGCCGAATCTCTGCCCCGCACGCTGGCATGGTCGGCGGCGTGGGAGATGACGCGCGAGGCCGAGATGAAGGCCCGCGACTTCGTCGACCTGGTCAAGTCGGGCGTGCACGCCGAGACCGAAGTGGGGGTGGCGCAGCGTCTCCTGCTGCAGGCGCAGACCGCGCTCAATGCCTACGCCGACCCGGACTGGGCGTGCTCGCAGGGTTGGCCCACGTTCGGCGACCGACTCCTGGAGCTCGCCCGTGCGGCCGAGCCGGGGTCCGACTTCCAGCTGGCCTATGTAAACGCGCTGTGCACGTCGGCGTTGTCGTTGCGTCATACGGCGGTGCTGGCAGCTCTGCTCGACACCGGTGATGAGCGCTCGCGCGAAGAGCAGACGGACCCAGCCGCCGAACACGGCCTCGCCGGACTGACCATCGACACCGACCTGAGGTGGCGCATCGTCACCGCGCTGGCGGCCGGTGGCGACATCGACGAGAACGGCACAGCCACCCCGTTCATCGACGCCGAGGCGCAGCGCGATCCCACCGCGGCGGGACGGCGGAACGCGGCGGCGGCCTCGGCTGCGCGGCCGCAGGCTGCGGTCAAGGACGCCGCATGGCTACAGGTGATCGAGGACGACACGTTGGCCAACATCACCACTCGAGCGATCGTCACCGGGTTCGTGCAGCCCGGCCAGGCCGCGTTGCTGCAACCCTTCAGCGCGAAATACTTCGACGCCATCCTCGGAGTCTGGGAGCGACGTTCCAGCGAAGTCGCGCAGACCGTCGTGATCGGGCTGTACCCGTCGTCGGACGTCAGCCAGGACGGCCTTGACGCAGCCGACCGGTTCCTGGCCGGTGAGGTGCCCCCCGCCCTGCGACGGCTCGTGATCGAGGGCCGGGCGGGCGTCGAACGCGCGCTGCGGGCAAGGGCTTTCGACGCCGGTTAGGGCACGCCGTCTCGGCGCCGCTTCACCGGTTCGCGGCGGTTCTTCGCATACGCTCACGCCATGGCGGCCACCAACAGTCGCAGGGCGCGGGCCGCCCGAAAGCGCAAGCGACGCGTCGCTGCGGTCGTGAACGATCTCACCGCCGCGCAGTGGGCCGCCATCAAGGCGGCGTGGGAGGGTTGTGCCTACTGCGGCGCCAGCGATGGTCCGTTGCAAAGGGACTGCGTCATGGCGATCTCACGTGGCGGCCGGTACACGATCGACAACGTGGTGCCCGCCTGCGCGGCGTGCAATGCCAGCAAGTGCAACGGCGAGGTGACCGGCTGGCTGCGGCGGAAGCGACTCGACGAACGCGCCTTCCTCGAACGCTACATGCGAATCCGGGCCGAGCTGTCCGCCCAGGCGTCGACCAGCTGAGCTCGGCAGCAAACAACGCAGCCGCCCGCTGAGCGCTCCCCTAGGCTCGCGCCTAGCCGCTGTCAGCCGCGCCCGTCGCTCGCGAGTGAGCGCAACATCACACGTCAGGGCTTGATTTACACAGAGTTAACACGGAGGATCGAGGGGCACACCGAAGGGGCGATCCCCATGTCGGCGGGCGCACAGCAACCCCCGCTCTGTGATCCGGAGCACAATCAAGGAGTAAGAACGATGTCCCTCGCGCAGTTTCGAGCAGACCTGACGCGCACCATGAACCGGCGCCGCCTCTACGCGAGGATCTACGCACTTCCTGATTCAACGGTTCGCGAAGAGCTGCTAGCGATCGCTCAGCGACACGACGAGAACGACTAGCGCGGCATTCGCCTAGTCGAAATTGCAGCCACGGTCGTCAACTTCGCGAGTTGACGACCGTGGCTGCAGTTTCGGTGCGATGAGGCGAACTTAGCGGGGTGCGACGCCGGCGCTGAGTACGCGCACGGCGCTGATCAACCCGTCGAGCAGGTTGCCCTCCCGGAACGACGCCGCAGCGGCCGAGACGCCAAGCGGAGCGGCCTCTTCGATGCCACGGCCCTTGACCTCGGACCCATAGACCACCTCGATGGCCTTCTGGTTGGGCGACACGGCCAGCAGCACCGCGTTGTCGGGTGTGGGCACCTTGGCCAGGATCTCGCGCGCCGTGGCGGCGGTGTCCTCGCCGAGACCGCCGACGTAGACGGCAAACCTGGCCTTCGCCGCGCGGGAACCGAATTTCAACGCGTCGTCGAGGACCACCAGGTCCTTGACGGGGAACGGGTATTGCACCGACAGCTCACCAGGCTCGGAGACACCGGAAATGCGTCCGCTGGTCGTGTAGGCGTAGCCGTAGGGCAGGGTCTCGGAACCAACCTTTGCCACCTCGGTCGAGTGATCGCTACCACTTGCCACTTGCGCCACCCCCCACCGTCAAATGCGATCCGTGGCCGTGATCGGCCGGCTCGTCGGCGGCCCAGAGGATCGGCTCGTGGGTCCACTCGTCGGTCATCTTGTACGTCGCTGGGTGCGGGCCCTTGCGCCTGAAGATCAGCGCGGCCAGCACCAACAGCACCAACAGCGGAACCCCGCCGAGAAGCGAATGGGAAAGTGCGATGCTCACGCCGCAAACCGTATCAAAGCACTCGGCGCGATGAACGCTTGCGCGAAGAGCAGACGGCCCGGGTCAGGCCGCACCCTCACCCAGATATCGCACCCACGCCGGGTCGAGTTCCTTGATCGACGACAGCAGCCGCCAATGCTGGCCCTTGGGTGGAAGGGGCGTCGAACGCAGCGTCCAGCCGAGCTCGGCAAGCAAATGGTCGGCCTTGCGGTGATTGCAACCGGCGCACGCCGCGACGCAGTTCTCCCACGAATGATCACCACCGCGGCTGCGCGGCACCACGTGGTCGACGGTGTCGGCCTTGGACCCGCAGTACGCGCAGCGGAACCGGTCACGATGCATGAGCGCGGCCCTGGTCATCGGAACGCGAGCTCGGTAGGGCACCCGCACGAACGACCGCAGCCTAATCACCGAGGGCACCACGATCGCTCGGGTCGCCGAGTGGATCACCGGACCGCTCGCGTCGGCGTGGACGACGTCGGCCTTGCCGCACAGCAGCATGACGACCGCCCGCCGGGCAGGCAGCGCGGCAAGTGGTTCGTAGGTGGAGTTCAGCAGCAGCACCCTGCGGCGGCTCCAGACGCTTCCGTCGTGGGTGGGCGGACGTGCCTCGATGCCGGTCTGCGCAGCAAGCACTGAGGCGCTAGATGACCCAGCCGCGGTCAGATGCCCGCGGCTCCTCCTTCGCTGCGACATACGTCCTCCGAAACACAGTGCATCATGGATCGCCGCCGATCGCACGACAATTTTGAGCGTGTTCGCTGGTCACTGAAGATGAACATCCGATGACGACGGCGGGTTTGCCTGGTCCGCGCCCGCGTCCCCCCGTGGCGTCGCCTCCCACCCAAAGAAGGGACAATGGGTGCCGTGACGGAGCAACCCGCGTCGTTCTACGACGAAGTCGGCGGTGCCGAGACGTTCCGGACCATTGTGTCGCGGTTCTACCAACTCGTCCGCGAGGACGAGATCCTGCGACCGCTGTACCCGGAGGATGACCTCGACGGCGCTGAGGTGCGCCTGCGCATGTTCCTCGAGCAGTATTGGGGCGGACCGCGGACCTACTCCGACCAGCGTGGGCATCCACGGCTGCGGATGCGCCACGCGCCGTTCAAGGTCGGGCCCTTCGAACGCGATGCCTGGCTCCGCTGCATGCACACCGCCGTCGGCGAGATCGACTCGACGACTCTCGACGACGCGCACCGCCAGGTGCTTCTGAACTATCTCGAGATGGCCGCGCACTCGATGGTCAACTCGCCGTTCTGACGGGCTAACGCAGCACGACGGCGGGGTCACCGCGACGGCGGTAGACGGAGCCGAAACGCGCATCGACGCGCAGCCACGTCGGCAATACGCGAACCCGCACCACCTCGTCGGGCGCCACCGACTCGGGTGCGAACTGATCCGCCGTCTTCGACTGCGGAAGGAAACCCATCGCCGTCAAGGCGAACACGCAACGCATCGGGATGCCGACACTCGCATCCCCAGAACTGACCGCAACCACTTCCTGGTCCAACAGCGACGCAGGAGGGCCGTGGGCGCTGCCGTACTCCTTGGCCAGTGCGACGCCGCGCTGCGCGAGGTCCAGCACCACCCTGGCAGGCACGTCGTCGAGGTGGACGAAACCCGTTTCGGGGGGCAGCATCCCGCGCCACGCAGAGTCCATCGTGAAACCCGGTTCCACGAACCCCGAGCGGTCCATCGCCGGGAGAGCCATGGCCAGCGCGTCGGCACCGACGGACAGATCGGCGGGCTTGACCCGACCGCCCACCACGCGACTCGCCAAAACGTCGAAACCCGTTGCGGCCCAGGCAACGACCTGCCCGCCCGCGCGGTCGCGCAACCGGATGACACTGGCATCGTCGAGTCGAATGGCGCGGTCGACGAACGTCGCCAGGTCCTCCCGGTGCGCGGCGTCGTCGAGCCACAGGCCGCGTTCAAGGGTGCTCATCGCCGCATTCTGCTCTTCGCGCAAGCGCTCATCGCCGCATTCTGCTCTTCGCGCAAGCGCTCATCGCTGATACCGCTGCAGATACTCCCGGTGGTGCGGCGCCAGCCGCACCAGTCGCTGCTCCTCGATGTGGAACGCGGCCAACTGCGACTCGCCGATGACGGCCGGCTTGGAGTCCGGATCGGCCAGTGCCGACCGCACCTCGTAACCGAGGGTGAAGTCGACCGCGCGCAGTCGATTGACCCAAATCGTCACCTGCAGTGGTGAATCCGCGAGCCGCAACTGGCCCTTGTAGATCACCCGTACTTCAGCGATCAACAACCCGATGGTGTCGAAGTCGTTTGCGAACGGCTCGGTGAGGAACGGCACCCGCGCTTCCTCGAGAATCGTCACCATGGTGCCGTGGTTGACGTGCTGGTACATGTCGATGTCGGACCAGCGCACGGGCACCGGCGTCGTGAATCTGTTGCGGGTCAACCGGAAGTTCCCGTTCCGCTCGTCCTCGTCATGCTGCGAATCTGGCGAGCAGCCACCGACAACGTCGCCAGGTCCTTCTCGCCGTCCTCGAAGATCTCGCTGAGCGTGCGACGCGCCCGCGCCACCCTGGAGCTGTTGGACAGCTCCCACTCCTCGATCTTCTGTTCGCCGGTCTCGTCGGGTTCGCCGACGGCCAGCACGTCGAAGCACAGCGCCCTCAACGAACCGTAGATGTCGTCGCGAATCGCCAAGCGGGCCAACGAATGCCAGCGGTCGTCGCGAGCCAACCGCGATATCGCCGTCAGCAGACCATCGGCACCCAGGTGGTCCATCAGCGTGAAGTAGGTGTCGGCCACCTCGACGGGTTCCCTGTCGACGATGTCGGCGATGTCGATGACGTCGAGCAGGCTGTACTGATACAGCCCGGTGGCGACCGTCATCGCCAGATCCTCCGGCACGCCCTGAGCGATGAACTCGCTCGAGTCCTTTTCAACGATGGCGCGATCGTCGCCGCGCAGCCACTCCGACATCCGCGGGGTCAGGTCGGCCACCTTCGCGGCGAAGCGGTTGACCTCCGCGCCCACCGCCAGCGGCTGTGGCCGGTAGTTGAGCAGCCACCGTCCCGCACGGTCGATGAGACGACGGAGGTCGAGTGTCATCCGGTCCGTCACCGTGACCGACACTCCGGCGTCACCGGCCGCCCTGATCTGCCGCCAGACGTCGCCGACCCGGAAGATCCTATCGGTGGCGACATAGGCCCGCACCGCATCGATCGGCCCGACGCCGACGTCCTCGGCGACGCGATACGCGTAGCTGATCCCGGCAGTATCGACGAGGTCGTTGACCAGCATCGTCGTGACGATCTCGCGACGCAGTTGGTGAGTACGGATTTCGGGGCCGAAGCGGTCGCGCAATTGACGCGGGAAGTAAGCCGGCAACCGGGCGGCGAAGACTTCCTGATCGGGAAGCTCGCTGGCCAGCAGCTCGTCCTTGAGCGCCAGCTTCACGTACGCCATCAGCGTGGAGAGTTCGGGCGTTGTCAGGCCCAGCCCCGCCTCGGTGCGCCTGCGGATCTCCTTCTCCGGCGGCAGGGCCTCCAGTTCGCGGTTCAGCCCCCGCTCGGCGGCCAGGCCCCTGATCTGGCGGGCGTGCACCGAAAGAAGTCCCGCCGCGTTGGCTCGGCTGGTGCCCATCAGGTCGTTCTGGGCGGCGTTGTCCGCCAAGACCAGGGCGCCGACCTCCTCGGTCATCGACATCAGCAACGGCGTGCGTTCCTCGGCGCTCACCTGCCCTGCCGTGACGAGGGAGTCGACGAGGATCTTGATGTTGACCTCGTGGTCGGAGCAGTCGACGCCCGCGGAGTTGTCCAGCGCGTCGGTGTTCATGTGACCGCCGTTGAGCTCGAACTCGATGCGACCGCGCTGCGTGACACCCAGGTTGCCGCCCTCGCCGATCACCTTGGCGCGCATTTGATTTCCGTTGACGCGCACGGCATCGTTGGCCCGGTCACCGACGTCGGCATCGGACTCGGTCTCCGCCTTGACGTAGGTGCCGATGCCACCGTTCCAGAACAGGTCGACGGGCGCCTGCAGGATCGCCTTCATCAGTGCGGGCGGTGTCATCTCCTCGACGTCGTCGGCCAGCCCCAGCGCAGTGCGGACCTGTGCGCTGATCGGAATCGACTTCTGTTCCCTGCTGTATATGCCACCGCCCTCGCTGATGAGGCTGCGGTCGTAGTCGTCCCAACTGGACCTCGGCAGCCCGAACATCCGATCGCGCTCGACGAACGACGTCGCCGCGTCGGGGTTCGGATCGAGGAACACGTGGCGATGGTCGAACGCCGCCACCAATCGAATGTGCCTGGACAGCAACATGCCGTTGCCGAACACGTCACCGCTCATGTCGCCGACACCGACCACGCGGAAGTCCTCATTCTGGGTGTCGACGCCCATCTCGCGGAAGTGCCGCTTGACCGATTCCCAGGCTCCCTTGGCGGTGATGCCCATCGCCTTGTGGTCGTAGCCCACCGACCCGCCGGAGGCGAAGGCGTCGCCGAGCCAGAACCCATAGGACTTGGCCACGTCGTTGGCGATGTCGGAGAACGTCGCGGTGCCCTTGTCGGCGGCGACGACCAGATAGGCGTCGTCCCCGTCCCGGCGGACGACACCCGGAGGCGTCGTGACCGCTCCGGTAGCCGTGTCGACGTTGTCGGTGACGTCGAGCAGGCCGGAGATGAACAGCCGGTAGCAGGCGACGCCCTCGTTGCGTAGCGCGTCGCGGTCGGCGGCGGCGTCGCCGGTGGGAGCCGGGGGGTTCTTCAGGACGAAGCCACCCTTTGCACCGACGGGAACGATGACGGCGTTCTTCACCGCCTGCGCCTTGACCAGTCCGAGAATCTCGGTGCGGAAGTCCTCGCGACGATCGGACCACCGGAGGCCTCCGCGAGCCACGTTTCCAAACCGGAGGTGGACGCCCTCGACCCGCGGCGAGTACACGAAGATCTCGTACCTCGGTCGGGGCAAAGGCAATTCGTCGATCAGACCGGGATTCATCTTGATCGACAGGATGTCCCGACTACGGGCCGAACCGGGGCTGGTGACGAAGTAGTTGGTGCGCAGTGTCGCCTGAATCATCGATGCGAACGCGCGGAGCACCCGGTCGGTGTCGAGGCTGACCAGTGCGTCGATGCCGGTAGCGACCACGACGGCGGCCGCCGAGGCATCACGCTTCTTGTCGGAATTTGACTGCGCATCCTCCGGATCGAACAACGCCTCGAAGAGTTCGACCAGCGCCCGCGCCGTACCCGCATTGTCGTTCACGACCGTCTCGATGTGCGACTGACTGTAGGGAAATCCCGCCTGCCGCAGGTACTTCGCGTAACTGCGAAGCACCGTGACCTGCTGCCAGGTCAGCCCGGCGCGCAGGACCAGCTCGTTGAACCGGTCGATCTCCACGCGGCCATGCCAGATCGCGGTGACCGTGTCGGCGAACCGCATTGCGGTGGCTTCGCGCTCGACGGCGTCCTCTTCCTCCCGCATCGACTGTTGCGGTGAGATCTTGAATTGATAGATCCATACCGGCACGCCGTCGGCCCTGGTTACGGAGAACGGCCGCTCCTCGAGCACGACGACGCCCATGCACTGCAGCATCGGCAGCAGGACACTCAGGGAAGCCGACCGGCCCGCGAGGTACCAGGTGAGATTGGCGGTCTGACCCTCACCGCCGTCGGCGTACACCAGCTTGACCGAGTTGTCTTGCAGCTCTTGGATGATCGCGATGTCACCGATCGCGTCGTGCGGACTGAACGCCTGCCGGTAGACCTCGGGGAAGGCAGAAGAGTAGTGCTCGGCATCGGCGCGGGTGATCGCGCCCGTGCGTACCGCGCCCATCAGCCGGTCGCCCCAGGTGCGCGCAGCCTCGGTCAGCAGATTCTGGATCCTGGTCTCGGCGTCCAGGGACGTGTCGACGTCGCCGGCCTTGCTGTCGTCGGGCAGCCGAACCGTGAAGTGCACCACCGCCCATGGTGATTCGCTGACCCGGGCGGTGTATTCGATGCTCTCGCCGCCCAGTTCGCGAACCAGGATGTCCTGCATTTCCAGCCGGACCGCGGTGGTGTACCGGTCGCGCGGCAGATACACCAGACAGGACACGAAGTGAGAGAGCTGGTCGGTGCGCAGGAACAGCAGCGCGCGACGCCGCGACCCCAGATCGACGACCGCGTTGGCCATGTCCAGGAGTTGGCGCGCGCTGAGGGAGAAGAGCTCCGAGCGCGGGATCGTTTGAATGATGTCCAGCGTCAGCTGACCCGGATGACTGTTGTCGCCGTGCGACAGCGCGAGTGCCTCGTGCACGCGTCGCGAGATGAGCGGAATCTCCAACACGTTCGCGTTCGAGGCGGCCACCGTGAACAACCCGACGAACCGGTGCTCGATGGCGGCGGACTGGCCGGGCAGGCTCTCGCGGACCACCACGATGTGGGGATGTGCGCCGTAGCGCAAGTAACTCGGCATGGTCGCCTGCGCGAGCACCAGCAGATCGTCCGGACCGCTGAGCTCCGGCAGCACGTCCGTGCGCAGCCGGAGCACGCCCAGCCGGCTGGACGCGTCAACCGTGGCCTGGCCCTTGTCGACCGAGCAGCGCTGGTAGCCGAGCAGAACGAAGTGGCCGTCGGCAAGCCAGCGCAGAAGCGCCGCTACGTCGCGGCGGTCGTAGGACGGAAAGTGCCTCTCGCGGTCGGCGTCCAACTGGCTGGCGAGGACGACCAGCGCGGCGTTGAGAGCCACCGAGTCGAGCGCCACCTGGCGGGCGTCGCCGAGGACGTTCGGCAGCAGCGCGACCGCCTCGGCGACGGCCTTGGTATTCGCGGACGGCGACAGCTGCACGTGGACCCAGGTCTCGTCGACGCCGTCCGTCGGCGCATCGGGAGCCGAGGCGGGATGGACGTCCAACAGTTCCCCCGCCGGATTCCGGCGGACGCGGAACACCGGGTTCATGATCGCGGTGTACGCGACACCGAGCCGGTGCAACAGGACGGTGACGGTATCCATCAGCATGGCGCTCTGATCGGTGACGATCTGGATCGCCGGACCGACACCGCTGGAGTCGTCGGTCGAGTAGACCGCGACCTTGGTATCGCCCGTGGACCGCTGTTGGCCGATCTGCGCGTGAGCGGCCAGCAGCGCCGGTGACACCATCCGCCCGGGGAGGTCCACCGGCATCGTCAGGGCGGTGTCGGCTGCGGGTGCGTCGCCATGCGGCCCGTGGTGGGTCTCGAGATATGCCCTCGCGAGACCACCGGTGAGTCTCTTGTCGATTACCACGGTCTCCGCCGACCCGTCGCTGGGTTGCCGGCCTGGAGAACCAGGATTCACCGTCGTCATGCCGATCGCTCCTACCTCACGCCCGCGTGCCGGCCGTCGTTGGATGTCGCCGCCGGGGCAGCTCCTTGGCACGCGGAAGTGACACTAGTTGCCTCCGGGGTCACCGCGGCTCAACCCCGCCAGATCAGTCGCGGGTGAGCCTGCGGTGCGTGACCCGGTGCGGGCGGGCGGCATCCGCGCCGAGCCGCTCCAGCTTGTTCTCCTCGTAGCCGCCGAAGTTGCCCTCGAACCAGAACCACTTGGCTTCGTTGTCGTCGTCGCCCTCCCACGCCAGAATGTGCGTGCAGGTGCGGTCGAGGAACCAGCGATCGTGGGAAATGACCACGGCGCAGCCAGGGAACTGCTGAAGCGCATTCTCCAACGAGCTGAGCGTCTCGATGTCCAGGTCGTTGGTTGGCTCGTCGAGCAGAATCAGGTTGCCGCCCTCCTTGAGGGTCAGCGCGAGGTTCAGCCGGTTGCGCTCGCCACCGGAAAGCACGCCGGCCGGCTTCTGCTGATCTGGTCCCTTGAACCCGAACGCCGAGACGTAGGCCCGCGAAGGCACCTCGTTCTGACCGACCTCGATGTAGTCGAGCCCATCGGAGACCACTTGCCACACGTTCTTCTTGGGGTCGATGCCGCCGCGGTTCTGATCGACGTAGCTCAGCTTGACCGTCTCGCCGACCTTGACCACGCCGCTGTCGGCGGACTCGAGACCGACGATGGTCTTGAACAGCGTCGTCTTGCCGACACCGTTGGGACCGATGACGCCGACGATGCCGTTGCGCGGCAGTGTGAAGGACAGGTCCTTGATCAGGATGCGTCCCTCGAAGCCCTTGTCGAGGTGATCGACTTCCACCACGATGTTGCCCAATCGCGGACCGGTCGGGATCTGGATCTCTTCGAAGTCGAGCTTGCGCGTCTTCTCCGCCTCGGCCGCCATCTCCTCGTACCGACCGAGGCGAGCCTTGTTCTTGGCCTGCCTGGCCTTGGCGCCGGAGCGCACCCATGCAAGTTCCTCGACCAAGCGCTTCTGCAGTTTCTGGTCCTTGCGACCCTGGACCGCCAGTCGCTCGGCCTTCTTCTCCAGATACGTGGAGTAGTTGCCCTCGTACGGGTACGCGCGGCCCCGGTCGAGCTCGAGGATCCACTCGGCGACGTTGTCGAGGAAGTAGCGGTCGTGGGTGACGGCGAGGATTGCGCCCTTGTAGTCGGCGAGGTGCTTCTCCAGCCACAGCACGCTCTCGGCGTCCAGGTGGTTGGTGGGTTCATCGAGCAGCAGCAGATCGGGCTCGGACAGCAGCAGCTTGCACAACGCGACGCGACGCTTCTCTCCACCGGAGAGATGGGTGACCGGCTCGTCGGGCGGCGGGCAACGCAGAGCATCCATCGCCTGCTCGAGCTTCGAGTCGAGGTCCCACGCGTCAGCCGCGTCCAACTGCTCCTGCAGCTGCCCCATCTCCTCCATCAGCTCGTCGGTGTAGTCGGTGGCCATCAGCTCGGCAACCTAGTTGTACCTAGCGAGCTTCGCCTTGATCGGCACACCCTCCTCGACGTTCTCGCGGACGGTCTTCGACTCGTCGAGTTGCGGCTCCTGCATGAGGATGCCGACCGTGGCGCCGGTGGCGAGGAACGCGTCCCCGTTGTTGGCCTTGTCCAAGCCGGCCATGATCTTCAGGACACTCGACTTGCCTGCGCCGTTGGGACCGACGACGCCGATCTTGGCTCCGGGAAGGAAGTTCAGCGTGACGTCGTCCAGGATGACCTTGTCACCGTGCGCCTTGCGGACCTTCTTCATCGTGTAGATGAACTCAGCCATGCTTTGGGTATTGCCTTTCCGGTCTGCGGGT
>NZ_JAVRQA010000247.1:0-2600 GCF_032161845.1 Mycobacterium sp. | reverse complement strand
TCTACCCCATGTGGTGCGCGTTCGCCACGCTGTTGTCGAGCCGAATCTGGTGGCTCAACCGCTGAGGCGTCAACGCACCGTCGCGAAGAACGTCCTGAGGTCGTCGACGAAGAGGTCGGGCTGCTCGAACGCCGCGAAGTGACCGCCACGCGGCATCGTCGTCCAGTGCGTGACGTTGTAGGTCGACTCGCACCACGACCGCGGTGCCTGCATGATCTCCTTCGGAAACGCCGCCACCCCGGTGGGTAATTCGACGCGCCCTTCAGAACCGAAGGCGCCGAAGCTCTCCCAGTAGAGGCGGGCCGACGAGGCGCCCGCGCCGGTCGCCCAGTACAGCATCACGTCGTCGAGCATCTCGTCGCGGGTCAGCGCGTTCTCCGGATGGCCATCGCAGTCGGTCCAGGACCAGAACTTCTCGACGATCCAGGCCAACTGCCCTACGGGGGAGTCGACGAGGCCGTACCCCAGCGTCTGAGGTCGGGTGGACTGTTGCTTCGAGTAGCCGGAATCCCAGCGCCGGTAGTGCTTCGAGGCGGCGAACGCTCGCAGGTCGTCATCCGTGGGGTGCTCCAAGGCGTCCTTCGTCGGCCGCGCGATCGGCATGTTCGTGTGGATGCCGACGCAGTTGCCCACCTGGCGGCCGATGTCGGTGGTCACCGCGGCACCCCAGTCCCCACCCTGTGCGCCGTAGCGGTCGTAGCCGAGCCGGACCATCAGCGTGTTCCATGCCGTGGCGATCTTGGCGATGTTCCAGCCCGCGCTGCTGGGCTTGGCCGAGAAGCCGTACCCGGGCAGGGACGGGCACACCACGTGGAAGGCGTCTTCGGCACGCCCGCCGTGGGCCGTGGGGTCGGTGAGGGGCTCGATGACCTTGGCGAACTCCACGATCGAACCGGGCCAGCCGTGGGTGATGACGATGGGGAAGGCGTCGGGATGAGGTGAGCGCTGGTGGACGAAGTGGATGTCGAGGCCGTCGATCTCGGTGGTGAACTGGTCGAATCGGTTCAATGCCGCTTCCCTGGTCCGCCAGTCGTACTGGTGCTCCCAGTAGTCGGCGAGTTCCCTGGTGTAGCTCAGCGGGATCCCTTGGCTCCAGTCGAGGTCTTCCTTGCTCCTCGCGTCCGCGGACACGCATTCGGCCTCTGGCCAGCGGGTGGCCGCAAGCCTCCGGCGGAGGTCGACGAGCACGTCGTCGGGCACGTCGATGCGAAACGGTCGGATGTCAGACATGGTGGTCATTGTCGCCGCGTGGCACCCACTGTTGGGTCGGTTCCGAGCGACCGCGCAGCACTACCGAACCCGCGGGCTGCCAATGCTGCGGCTCGTCGCAGGCGGCCATGGCGATGGCGGTGCCGGAGGCAACGGTCTTGCCGGTCACGCTCTTGCCGCAGTCGGCGAGCCGGGATGCCTCGTTGACCGGGTCGCCGATCACGGTGTACTCGTAGCGATTCTCGGCGCCGATGTTGCCCGCGAACACGGCCCCCGCCGACACTCCTATGCCGAAGTCGACGTCCGGCAGGCGGCGCAGATCCGTTGCCAGCGTTCGTGCTGCGGCCAGTGCCGCTGAAGCGGCATCCTCGGTCTTGATGGGCGCGCCGAATACGGCCAGCGCGGCGTCGCCCTGGAACTTGTTGATCAGCCCGCCGTGTTGGTCCACCGCCGCCACCACGATTCGGAAGAAGTCGTTGAGCACGTCGGCGACTTCCGTGGGTGAGCGGTTCAGCGCAAGCTGGGTGGAACCGGCAAGGTCGATGAAGAGGATGGCGACGTCGCGCACTTCGCCTGCGACCGCCTCGTCGCTCTCGACCGCCAGCCGGGCCACGTCGGGTCCGACATGCCGACCGAACAGATCGCGCAGCCGATCGCGCTCGACCAGGCCCGTGACCATCCTGTTGAATCCGCTCTGCAGGCGTCCGATCTCGGACTGTTCGTAGACGTCGACGGTTCGTCCGATGTCCCCGTGCTCGACGTCGGACATCGCCTCCACGACGTCTCGAACGGGATCGGAGATGGAACGGGACACCAGGAGCATCGCGCGAAGCCCGAGAAACACCGACACCGTGGTCAGCACGATGATCGGAATGTCCAGCGACGCCGACTGGGCGATGAGCCAGCCGTTGGAACGGCACAGGATCAACACCGCGATCGCGATGCTCGGCATGGCGCTGTTGAACACCCACATCATCACCAGCCTGGCGGCGACGCTCGGCGCCGTATCACGGCCGATGAAGTCCCTCGATGCCGCCGCGACGACCGGGCGTGTGATCTTCTGGGTGAACAGCAGGCTCGTGCTGATGCTCGACGGTCCGCCAAACACCGCCGTCGCCCCGATCATCAGGGCCGGACCCACGCCGACGTGGCGATTGGCGAAGATGAGGACGGCTGCACTGGCGATCCAGGTGCCGAGGAGGATGCCGGTCTCCCGGCGGACGAGGTTGATGGCTTGGCGACGTTGGCCGGGGTCGGGGTCGACGCCCGCCAGGTACCACCGCAGTGAGGGAACGACGTTGCAGTAGCCGGCGACCGTGGTGGCGATCGCGCCGACCAAGACCACGATGACGAGGAGCACGAGGTTGTCCCGCGTGAGGAGAGTGTGTGCG
>NZ_JAVRQA010000246.1:0-9939 GCF_032161845.1 Mycobacterium sp. | reverse complement strand
CGTCGTATCACACCGACCACTGGGATCCGATTTTCCGCGTCTGCGAGGAGGCTGGCCTTCCGCTATCGCTGCACTTCGGTTCTGGCGGCATGCCCCAAGGGCTCGCGCCGGACGGCGATATGTTCATTAGCATCGCGCTGTTCGGGCTGAACTCGATGATTACCACTGTCGACCTGCTGATGTCCGACGTGTTCTACAAGTTTCCGAACGTCAAGGTCGCGCTGTCCGAGGGCGGCATCGGATGGATGCCCTATCTGCTGGAGCGCATCGACTACTCCTGGGGCCGGCACAAATACTGGTGCGACGTCAACGCCGACAAGCTGCCGTCGGAGTTGTTCCGCGAACACATCTACGGCTGCTTCATCTCCGATCAATCCGGAATCGAGCAGCGTCACCGTATCGGCATTGACAACATCATGTTCGAAAGCGACTACCCGCACTCGGACTCCAACTGGCCCCACACTCGCAAGCTGCTTGCCGAGCACCTCATTGACGTGCCGGACGACGAAGCGCGCAAGATCGTCGAGCTCAACGCCCGCACCCTTTACAATTTCTGGGCCTAATTGATGACCGACCTCACGCCGGGAAAACGGCTGCGTAGCAACGGGAGTGGCACCGAGATCATCGTCGTGCGACCGCCCGCATCCCCGGTCGAGTTATGGTGCGGTGGCCAACCGATGACCGCGAATCTGGAGACCGACGCCATGGCTGCGTCGAGCACCGAGAACGACACCGTGCTTGGCAAGCGCTATGTCGACATCGACACCGGCCTAGAAGTGCTGTGCACCAAGGCCGGCCCCGGTGTGCTCACGGCCGACGGAAGTCCGCTCACCATCAAGGCACCCAGCGCGCTCCCGGCGTCGGACTGACGGACGCCAGGGTGAATGTTCTGACTCTGCTGGACATGGCAGCGACGGGTATGCCCAAGCGATTCGGCATCGGTCGCCTGCACGCGACTGGGTCGGATCCAGCAGGACTGACCTATCCCGCCCTCCTGGACCTGGCCCGTCGCGGGGCGGCACTCCTGGCGGCGCACGACGCCCAGGAACTGGTCTATGTGGGTGTCAACGCCGACGACTTCGCCGTGGCCCTCTTCGCCGCCGCATGGGCAGGCGTTCCGCTTGTTCCGCTGAACTACCGCCTCAGCCGCGATGCGCTGGAAAGGCTGCTCGCACGCCATCCGAACGCATTGGTCGTCTCGGACCTACAGCCACCGACCACTGCCCACATCGTGACCGTGGCGCAGTGGCGGGAGGCCGACGCGGCAGCCGCCGGCGAGCGTCCGCAGTGGTCGGACGACCCCGAAGCCATCGCGGTCCTGCTCTATACCAGCGGCACCACGTCGGAGCCGAAGGCCGCCGTGCTGCGCCATCGCCACCTGATGTCCTATCTGCTCGGCAGCGTCGACTTCAGTGCGGCGGGCGAGCACGAGGCCGTCATCGTGAGTGTGCCGCCCTACCACATCGCTGGCGTCTCCAATCTGCTCAGCAATGTGTACGCCGGTCGGCGGGTGGTCTATCTGGAAACCTTCACTGCACAGGGCTGGCTCGACTGCGTACGCGCCGAAGCCGTCACTCACGCGCTCCTCGTGCCCACCATGCTCGCCAAGATCACCGAACACCTCGGTCAGACGGGCATCGCGGACGTACCGACCTTGAAGTCGCTGGCCTACGGTGGGGCGAAGATGCCGATTCCCGTACTCGAGCGCGCGATTCGGCTGTTCCCCGACGTCGACTTCGTCAATGCCTACGGCTTGACCGAGACCAGTTCTACGATCGCCGTCCTCGGCCCCGACGATCACCGCGCAGCGCTGCTCGGTGATCCGGCGGCCCGGGCCAGGCTCGGTTCGGCAGGCCGATTGCTTCCTGGCATCGAAGTTCAGATCCGAGGACCAGAGGGCGTCCTACCGGATGGATTCGCAGGCGACATCCACGTCCGCGGCGAGCAGGTCTCCGGCGAGTACCGCGGTGTTGGCAGTCAGCTCGACGACGGCGGATGGTTCGCCACCCGCGATCGCGGATGGGTCGACGATGACGGCTATCTGTTCGTCGAAGGGCGCACCGACGACACCATCATCCGCGGTGGCGAAAACATCGCGCCGGCCGAAATCGAGGACATCCTCCTGGACCACCCCGCGGTCGCCGAGGCCGCGGTGGTGGGGATACCCGACGAGCATTGGGGGCAAGACATCGCCGCGGCCGTGGTGCTGCGACCCGGCCGGGCGGTCGCCGCCGAAGAACTACGCCAATGGACGCGAAATCGGTTGCGCGGCTCCAAGACACCCGCGCTAGTCGTCATCCGCGAGGCGCTACCGCAAACCTCCACCGGAAAGGTGCTTCGGCGCGAACTGCTCGCCGATCTGCTCGCCGCGGAACGGGGCGGGGACGTCAGTACCGGTCAACTGCTGCACGACATCCACCCCTCCAACGGAAGCGACAACGATGCCTGACGCCGTCATCCTCTCAGCCGCTAGGACACCGATTGGCCGGGCCCGCAAGGGATCTCTGACCTCGGTGGACGCCTACCAACTCGGCGAGGTCGCCGTCGGAGCAGCCGTCGAACGGTCAGGAATCCCAGTGGCCGACCTTGACGACCTGTTCCTCGCCGAGTCGCTGCAAGGTGGCGGCGTAATCGCACGCAACATCGCGGTACGCCTCGGCATGACCAGCGTGCCTGGGGTAGCGGTCAATCGGCACTGCGCCTCGGGTGCTACCGCCGTACAGTTGGCGTCCGCCACGATCATGGCCGGTATGGCAGACGTGATCGTCGCCGGTGGAACGGAGAGCGCCAGCACGATGCCCCGGCTCTCCAAGGTGCCGCCCGGCGCAGAGGACGCCACCCGCTGGTCGCCGCAGAGCCATCCCGATGCCCCCGGGGTACCTGCGTTCGACATGTCGGTGACCATTGGCGAGAACACCGCACGGCTGCATCACGTGACGCGGGAGCAGGCCGACGCCTGGTCGACACGGTCGCAGCAGCGGGCGCTCAACGCCATCGTGAAGGGTTACTTCGACGACGAGATCGTTGCCGTCCCAGTCCAAGACGGCGACTTCGTGTTCAGCACCGACGAGCACCCGCGAGACACCACGCCCGAGGCGCTCGCTGCGCTGAAGGTGCTACACCCCGAAATGCCCGGTGCCGTCGTCACCGCGGGCAACTCCGCCGGGATCAACGACGCGGCCGCTGCGCTGGTCATTGGCGGCTCCGAATTCGCAGCGAGTTGCGGCCTCGTGCCGCTGGCGCGAATCCGCGGTTGGGCGTCCGTGGGCGTCGAGGTCGAGCACACGGGAATGGCTCCGGTGACGGCGATCCGGCAGGCGCTCAAGCGCAGTGGTCTCACCCTGGACGACGTGGATCTCTTCGAGATCAACGAAGCCTTCGCCACGATGGCCGTGGCGTGTACGCGTGATCTTGGCCTGGACGAGTCAATCGTGAACGTGAACGGAAGCGGTATCAGCCTCGGTCACCCGATCGCAGCGACCGGTGCCCGGATGGTCGTATCCATCGTTCACGAGCTCGCACGCCGCGACGTGCACATCGGCGTGGTGGCGATGTGCGCCGGGGGAGGCATGGGCTCCGCGTTGGTGATCGAACGGCTATAGCGAAGGCAGTCCGTCAATGCCGCGTAGTGAGTTTGGTGTAACGCCCGCCGAGCAGCCATTCAGTCACGTAGAGATTGCCGTCTTTGTCCGTCGCGACGCCGTGTGGCGAATTGAAGCGGTCGTGTTTGGGTAGCTGGGGTACAGCCGCACGTCCGTCGTCGGACATCTCATTGGGCCATCCCGGCCGGGTCGGCCACCCTTGCGCCGCTTCGGGATCCGGGTCGGCGCCAATGTACCCGACGAGGTTGTCGTGGGAATCCAGAACGGCGAGGCGTTCGTACATCTCCGCGACCACTAGCAGGTCGCCCCACTGCGCGAAATCGCTCGGACTGTTCAAAGAGGTCTCACCAAATGTGCGCAAGTAGCGGCCATCCAGGTCGTAGACGAGGACGCGGACGTTGACGCGGTCGGCAATGTAGAGCTCAGGCACCTTGTCGTTTCTGCGGTCGATGAAGATCGCGTGCGGGCACAAGAGACGCCCACTTCCCTCTTCGCCGGTCAATGTCGACAGATGGATTCCGTTCTTGTCGAAGCGGTGTACCAGGCCAGATCCGTATCCGTCGGCCACCCAGACGTCACCGGATCCGCCGAAACGTTCTTGGTCGACTGCGCAGCCGCAGGGACAGTACGGCCCCATTGGACCGGCCGGGATCGCAGGATCTTGCGGCGGGATCGGCAGCTCGGTGATGATCTGTCCGTCCAAGGTCATCTTCACCACCCGCGGCGCTCGCGTCTCGCAACGAATGCCCTTGCCGAACAATGGAGTCCAGTTCGGATCGCCGTCGTCGGCGCCGCAGCTGAAGACGAATCCGGGATCGCTGACCCAGAGGTACTCGTCATCGCCTTCGCGGACGAGGGTGATCCCGTGGCCCTCGGTCAGGCCCGTCTCGACCACCCGTAGCAGGCGGCCGTCGGTGTCGAACGCGACGAGTTGGCCGGCGTGGAAACCGATGACCTCTCCACCGTCGGTCGCGACGATGGCATTGTGCACCCAACAGGACGCCGCGCCTGGGACGGCGGACAGATCTGCCCAGTCGCCGACCACCTCGTAGGAGGGGATGTTGGTGGGCCTGCCGGTATCTATGGACACCACACGTTCCTTTGTCTCGATGGCGAAACCGTTTCGGGCTCTGCGTCGTTCGTTCTCGCCCACACCTCTCCCGCTTCGTCCTTGAACTGGACGCGCACACGAGGAGAAGCGTTTGGTTCCAACGCATAAAGAGCCGAAGCATGTTGATTCGGTCTCAACCAGCGCGGGAAGTCCAATGCGGTGTGCGCGGCGAGGACCTCCATCCCATTGATCAGGAGTGACGGCCCTCGAGCGAGCGAGACCCCACCCCGGTCGGTCAGTGGGTGCTCGTCCGGCCACGGGCCAGTCCTCAACTTGGCGAACACGTCGGCGATTGCCTGCCTCGAGCGTCTGGCCCCATCGGGTAATTGGTTGCCTTCCGTGTCGACTCCGTCCACCCGGACCGTCAGGTCGGTGGCCAGCGAGGTGCTGTGATTCATCACTGTCACAGCCCAGACAAGCGGGCCCAGTAATGCCACCGGCGTCCGGTAGATCGTCACTTGGCGTGCCGATGCCGTGTTATCGAACCGCGCGGTCAGCGCGGCGAGATTGGTGTAGGTCAGATCGGCGCTGAGGGCGCTCTGCAAACGGCTCTCGAAGTGAGAATCTCCGTGACCGATGTAGCGAGGAACGACCCCCTCCGCCGTCAGCCGCTGTGTCACGTCGATCAGCCAGGCTTGATCGTCCGAACCGACGCCGTCCGAAGATGACTCGGCGATGACCCAGGCGAGCACCAACTTGCCGGCACGCTTTGCGCGCAATACGTCGCCGATCGTCTCAACGGCATTTGGCCACGTGGGGTCGAAGACCGCGATGAACACGTCGCAGTGATCGAGGCAGTCGCCCGGCCCATCCGCGAGATCGAGATCCTCGGCGGCGGTGCGGCGCTGCCCGATCGAGGGCACGAGCACGATCTGATGTTGCTTTGCACTTGCGCAATTCCACCAGTACAGAGCGTGACCGATGGCGGTGTGAAAGCGACCGTTGTCATCGGGTGACGCGATGACAACTTCCGCGACGTGAGCAGCGAACATCGGTTCACCTCCTCGTGGATCCGTCGGCACCTGCGTGGTCCGCCATCTGATGACATTAGGTGCTCGTACAGTGTACCGAGCCTTGCTTTGTACGCAAACGACGTCCTACTATTACGCACATGCCCCTGTAGCGGGCGCTGTCGTCCCGTGCGCAACGGGCCGGTTTGTGTACGCCAACGAATCAGGAGAGACATTGTCGGCCGACGAAGGTGCATTCGAGTTCGAGCCGTTCAAGCCGGGCCCTCGTGAACAGCTGCCTGCTGTTTACGCGCAGTTGCGGGAGCGATTCCCCGTCTACCAGACTGGTTCGAACATCTGGGTTATCTCACGATTCGACGACGTCAAGGCCGTGCAGTCGAATCCGGCCGTCTTCTCGTCGCGTCCGAACCCCTACGAAGGCGATTCGGTGCCAGCGGACGCCGAGATGAAACCAGAGGTGATCGACCGGCTGATGGCGTTGGTAGCCGGGATCCCGGTCGACATGAACGAGATGGCCTCCGCCAAGACCATTGCCGCAGCAGACCCACCCCAGCACACCCGGATGCGCAGAATCGTGAGCAGAGGTTTCACGCCTCCGCGCATCAAGGAAATGGCCGATGCGATCGACGGGATCGTCGCGCGCTGCCTGACCGGTGTCGGCGACACACCCAGCTTCGATGTCGTCGAGCGACTGGCGATTCCGCTGCCGGTGGAGATGATCTGCCACATCCTCGGCATCGACCGAAGCGAATACGGCCGGGCCAAGGTCTGGTCCGATGCTTTCGCCGCGGCCGCCGGGGGCGATTTCAGCAGCCCCGCTGATCGCAACGAGTTGATGCTGAGCACCATCAAGGAGTTCAGCACGTACTTCGTCCCGTTGATCGAAGCGCGGCGGGTCGAGCCCAAGAATGATCTGGTCAGCGCGATGGTGGCGGCAATCGACAACGAGTCGCTGAGCACCGTCGAGACGTTGATGGTGGCGATCACGATCATGGTCGCAGGCAACGAGACGTCGACGAATCTCATCGGGAACACCGTGGTCGAACTGCTGTCCAACCCCGATCAGCTCAAGCTATTGCTCGACGATCCGGCCCTGCTCCCCGATGCTGTCGATGAAGCGAACCGGCTGACGGCGCCGATCCAGTTCGCGTTTCGTGAGGCGACCGAAGAGACTGAGGTCGCGGGTACGAGGGTCCCGAAGGGGGCGATCGTCGCGCTGCACATGGCCGCCGCCAATCGCGATCCCCGGCGCTTCGATGACCCCGACCGTTTTCTGATCACGCGGGCCGCGGGCAAGAATCTCTCGTTCGGCCACGGCATTCACTTCTGTCTGGGTGCTCACTTGGCTGGCCAGGAAGTCCGTGCCGCAATCGGGGGACTTCTGCCTGACCTCGAACGTCTCGAACTGACCGACGCACCGCTGCAACGCAATCCGTCGGCTCTGCTCAACGGCTGGCAAAAGGTCGAGCTCGCGTGGGTGTCGTAATGCGTGGGGGTTGAGTCTTTCGGCGTGGAATCAATCGAGCTAGCGCAATCGTCACCGGTGGCGCGTCTGGTATCTGCGCGGCAGGCCGCGAGGGGGGCGAGGGTCGTCGTCGCCGATCTGCAGTCGGAGCGCAGGGCAGAACTCGCCGAAGAAATCGGCGGTGCGTTCATCAGCGTGGACGTCACCAACACCGAGCAGATCGAGGCAGCCGTGAACAAGACAGCTAACTGGGCCCACTACGCGTCCTGATCAATTCTGCCGGCATTGGTTGGGCGCGACCTCGCTGCGGTCGGGATCCGGGTCAACACCATCGCGCCGGGCCTGATCGATAGCCCGAGCTACGGTCAAGGCGAGCGGTCGGAAGCCTTCAAGGCGAAGCTGGGCAAGTCCTTGCCGTTCCCACACCGCCTGGGCGGTCCTGACGAATTGGCCTCGATGGTCGTCGAACTGGTCACCAACTCGTACATGAATGCCGAGGGACGGCCACTCACCGCGTCTCTTCTGGGCAGGCAGCACTGTTACGTCGTGTAACACGCCGACCCAAATCCGCAGGACAGCGAGCTGCTGCGTAACACCGTCTCCGAACATTCATCGCAGTTCAGCACCCATTTTCGCAGGAGACGCAAGGGGTTTCGATTCCCCTTAGCTCCACAAGTGTTCGCATGTCAGGGCGTTGAGGCGCTCGCCGGGGTCAGTTCTTGAGTGTTCCCTCTTGCAGCATCGTCAGGGCCTTGTCGACGCTCAACGTGCCGGAGGCTTGGCTGGGTGGGTACTCCTTGAACGTGGCGAGGAATTCGCCGACGATCTGGATGGCGGGAACCATGGTCCACAGCTTCTCGCCCCACCACCGGCCGTAGAGCATGCCCTCGGTCTGGTAACGCTCCCATGGGTCCTGGCGCAGATTCGTCACGACCGGCACGTTGGTGGAATCCTCCTTGCCGGTGAAGAGATTTCCCACGATGGTCTTGAAGTTGAGCTTCCAGGCGTTGTAGCGCACGGCCATCAGGTCGGCGTTGTCGCTGAAATAGAAGACTTCCCGTCGCGGCCCTTCAGTGACGTCGCCCTGGAAGTAGGGCTTGAAGTCGTAACCGTCGAGATGGACCTTGAAGGTCTTGTCGTTGGCGTCATGGCCACTCAACAACTTCTCGGCGACATCGGGCTCACCTGCGGCGGCAAGAATCGTTGGGAGCCAGTCTTCGTGGGCCATGATCTCGTTGACGATCGTGCCCGGCTCGATGACACCGGGCCACCTGGCCACCATGGGGACCCGGAAACCGCCTTCATAGGTGCTGCCCTTCTCACCCCGGAACGGTTGGTTGCCGCCGTCGGGCCAACTGAAGATCTCAGCCCCGTTGTCGCTGGTGAAAAGCACGATGGTGTCGTCCGCGATGCCGAGTTCGTCGAGCTTGTCGAGAATCTGCCCGACTTCCCAGTCGAGCTCCATCATCGCATCGGCGTACAAGCCGAACCCGCTCTTGCCCTGCCACTTGGGAGCGAGGTGCGTCCAGACGTGGCAGCGGGTCGAGTTGTGCCACAGGAAGAAGGGCGTATCCGCGGCCACGGAGCGGTCGATGAAGTCCAGCGAGCGCCGAACCAACTCAGGATCAACGTCTTCCATGTTGACCGTGGCCGCGTCGTCCATTCCCGGGTGCGGCGGCAATGGACCTCCGTCGGCGATGGTCTGCTTGCCGACCCTGCCCCAGCGCGGGTGCTCGGTCGGGTCGTCGACGTCGGTTGCCGTGGTGTCCACGATGTTGCGCGGGCCGAAGCGGTCGTGAAACCCATCGACCTTCGGATACTCCGGGTCGTAGGGCTCCTCCATGGCGTTGAGGTGGTAGAGGATGCCGTAGAACTCGTCGAAGCCGTGCACGGTAGGCAGATATTCGTTGCGGTCGCCCAAGTGGTTCTTCCCGATCTGCGCCGAAACGTAGCCGTGCGGCTTGAGCAGTTCGGCGATCGTCGGATCGGAATCCTGCAATCCCTGCTTGGCGGCGGGCATGCCGACCTTCAACAGGCCGGTCCGGAAGGGACTCTGGCCGGTAATGAACGCGGCGCGGCCCGCCGTGCACGATTGCTGACCGTAGTAGTCGGTGAACAGCGCACCCTCACGGGCGATCCGGTCGATGTTGGGCGTGGAGCCACCCATCATGCCGCGATGGTAGGCACTGAGATTCCAGGTGCCCACATCGTCGGCCATGATCATGACGACGTTCGGCTTCTTCTGAGCAGCCACTGATCCACGCTCCTGCGCTGAGATGATCGGGCGCATGTGTCCCAGGCGCTGAGGCGAACGCTACGCCGCCGACCCGCTAGGAGCCGGCCGGCCGCCGAATTGTCATTTGCGACAATTCGATCCAGCCCTGTGGTTGGCTTGCTCAGCGATGGTCGTCCGACCAACGAGTGAGGAAGCCTCCAATGTGGGTGTCAGGACGAACTCTGCGCAGCACGGCCGTCACCGTGGTCGCCGCCGGTGCCGTGTTGTTTGGAAATGCTGCGATTGCTGCCGCCGAACCCGGACCGGTTGCGCCGCAACCCAACTGCACCGCGGGCGACCTCGCGGTGGCATCGGGCATCGTCGGAACCGCCATGGGCGACTACTTATTCAGCCACCCCGACGTCAACGACTTCTTCACCAGTCTGCGCGGGGAGCCGAACGCGCAGATCCACGACCGCGTCCAGACCTACATGGACGCTCACCCGCAGACGGAGTCCGAGATCAACGGCATTCGCCAGCCCCTCACCGATCTGCGAAGCCGCTGCGATCTCGGC
>NZ_JAVRQA010000245.1:0-2829 GCF_032161845.1 Mycobacterium sp. | reverse complement strand
ACCCGTCGGCCTCGCACGGTTCTGCACCCTGCGCAGTTGGCTGTCGCAGTGGAGCTACGACGACGCCAACGGCGACGCCGTCGCCTGCGGGCCCGACATCGCCGTGCCCGCACTCGTGATCGGCAACCTCGCCGACGATGCCTGTACGCCGAGCCACACCCGCAGGCTGTTCGCGGCCATCGGCCATCCCGACAAGGAGATGCACGAGATTCCTGGGGCCAACCACTACTACTCCGGACCCGATCAGCGCGACACCCTGCGCCATGCCGTCGGCATCTGCACCGATTGGTTGCACCGCCACGGGTTCGGCCTCTGATGGCGACCGGGCCACTGGACGGCATCCGCGTCATCGAGGTCGGCACGCTCATCTCGGGCCCGTTCGCCGGCAGGCTCCTCGGCGACATGGGGGCCGAGGTGATCAAGATCGAGCCGCCGGGTGCTCCCGACCCGCTGCGCACGTGGGGCCAGGCCGAACTCGACGGCCACCACTTCTTCTGGACGGTGCACGCCCGCAACAAGAAGGCGATCACGCTCAACCTGCGGGCAGAAGCAGGCCGTGCCTTGTTTCTCGACCTGGTGGAACGGTCGGACATCATCGTCGAGAACTTCCGGCCGGGCACGCTGGAGAAGTGGAACCTCGGTTACGACGTCCTGAGCCAACGCAATCTGGGCATCATCCTGGTGCGCGTGTCCGGCTACGGCCAGACCGGCCCCGAAGCACACAAGGCCGGCTACGCGTCGGTGGCCGAGGCCGCCAGCGGCCTTCGACACATGAACGGCTTCCCCGGTGGGCCGCCGCCGCGGCTCGCACTCTCGTTGGGCGACAGCCTGGCCGGGATGTTCGCGGCACAGGGCGCGATGGCCGCGCTCTACCGCCGCACGGTCACGGGTGAGGGCCAAATCGTGGACGCCGCGCTGACGGAAGCGTGTCTAGCCGTCCAGGAATCGACGATCCCCGACTATGACGTCGGTGGCGTGGTGCGAGGTCCATCGGGCACCAGACTCGAGGGCATTGCACCGTCGAACATCTACCCGACCGCCGACGGCAGCTGGGTGGTGATCGCGGCCAACCAGGACACGGTCTTTCGTCGACTGTGCGCGGCGATGGTTCAGCCGGAGCTCGCGACGGACGACCGCTTCGTCAATCACGTTGCGCGCGGGCGCAATCAGGATGAGATCGACAAGATCATCGCCGCATGGGCCATCGAACGCCAGCCCGCCGACATCATCGCGACCCTCGGCGAGGCCGGAGTGATCAGCGGCCCGATCAACACGGTCGCCGAGGTGGTCACCGATCCGCAGCTGCTGGCACGCGGCATGATTGCCGACCACTTCGACGAGAGGGTCGGTCGAAACGTCAAGGGTCCGGGGGTCATTCCCGTGCTCTCCGAATCGCCCGGCACCATCCGCAACGCGGGCTCCGCCGAGCCCGGCCAGCACAACGCCGAGGTTTACGTCGAGCTGCTTGGCCGCTCCCCAGACGAGCTCGACGCGCTGCGCGCGGAGGGCGTGCTGTGACACTGCCGAAACACGTCACCATCCGCGAGGTAAGCCTCCGCGACGGATTGCAGATCGAGAACCCGATCCCCTTGGCGGCCAAGCTCCAACTGCTCGAGGCCGTGATCGCCACGGGTGTTCGCGAAGTCGAGGCCACCGCGTTCGTATCGCCGTCGAAGGTGCCCGCGCTGGCCGACGCGGCTGCGCTGGCGGCCGAGCTCCCCCGCCTCCGCGAGGCGCACGGGGTCGAGTTCTCCGCGCTGGTGGCCGGTCCCGGTGGTGCGGGCCGCGCGGTCGACGCCGGCATGGGGTCGATCGAGTACGTGGTCTCGGCCGCCGACGGACACAGCCAGGCCAACGTTGGACGGTCGACCGCCGACTCCACCCACATGATCGCCGACATCGCACGAATCGCCCACGAGCACGACGCCTCGATCGAGGTGATCATCGCGACCGCCTGGGACTGCCCGTTCGACGGGCCCACCGATCCCAGTCGAGTGCTGGACATCGCGTCGGCCGCCGTCGACATCGGCGTGGACCGCATCGCCATCGCGGACACCATCGGCACCACGACACCATTTCGGGTGACCGGTTTGGTCGAGCGCCTGCGACCGCTGATCGGCGACCTGCCGCTGGGCGCGCACTTCCACAACACCCGCGGCGCGGGACTGGCCAGCGCCTACGCCGCGGTGACCGCTGGCGTCACCCGCCTCGACGCGTCGGTCGGCGGCCTCGGCGGCTGCCCCTTCGCCCCCGGTGCCAGCGGCAACATCGCCACCGAGGATCTGGTGTACCTGCTGCGCGACAGCGGCATCAGCGTCGACGTCGACCTACAGGCCGCGATTCACGCAGCGGGCGTTGCGCGCGACGTCGTCGGCCACGACCTTCCCAGCGCACTGCTGCGCGCGGGCGATCGCATTCTGGGCTAACGGCCATGGCATCGGACACCTTGACGGCGAAGGGCCGTCAGACCCGTGACGCGATCGACGCGTCTGCTCGAAAACTGTTTGCCGAGAGAGGCTTTCACGGCACCACCCTGGCAGACATCACGTCGGCGGCCGGCCGCACGACGGCGTCGTTCTACCGCTACTACCGCGACAAGGAAGATCTGCTGGCCTCGCTGGCCCACTCGTTCCTGGTCGACGTCGTCATGCCGTCGGGGCTCACGGTGCATCTGCCCTCCTCGCCCGATGACCAGCAGTTCTTCACCGCGGTGGTGACGGGTTACTGGAACATGTTCAAGCAGAACATCGGCATCATGATTGCCGTCAATCAACTCACGGATACCGATCCGCGCTTCGCCGACGTGCAGAACGAGTTCCGACGCTTCGG
>NZ_JAVRQA010000244.1:0-3010 GCF_032161845.1 Mycobacterium sp. | reverse complement strand
GTTGTCGAACTTGCTCTTGGTCACCGAGTCGTTGACGTTGATGGCCGGGAACTGCAGCTCGCCTGCGGCGGCGAACTGGTAGAGCCGCAGCACGCCCGTGGTGGTCTCCTCGGTGACGCCCTGAACGGACTCGGCGATCTTGGTCCACTTGGTCTTGTCGGTCTCGAAGCGGTCGCGGATCAGCTGCAGGAACACCTTGTACTCGTCCGAAGCGTCGTCCTCGGTGGGCGGCACGACGCCGGCCTTCTCGAACTGGGCGCCACGCAACACCAACATGGTGGCGTCACCGCCGTCGTCGAGGATCATGTTGGCCGGCTCGTTCGGCCAGGTGAGCATCTGCTCGGCGGCCCACCAGTAGTCCTCGAGGCTCTCGCCCTTCCACGCGAACACCGGAACGCCCTTGGGCTCTTCCACGGTGCCGTGCGGTCCCACTACGGTCGCGGCCGCGGCGTGATCCTGGGTGGAGAAGATGTTGCACGACGCCCAGCGCACCTCGGCGCCCAAGGAGACGAGCGTCTCGATCAGGACGGCGGTCTGGATGGTCATGTGCAGCGAGCCCGAGACGCGTGCGCCCTTCAGCGGCGCCACGTCGGCGTACTCGCGGCGCAGCGCCATCAGGCCGGGCATCTCGTGCTCGGCGAGGCGGATCTCCTTGCGGCCGAACTCGGCCAGTTCCAGGTCGGCGACCTTGTAGTCGATGCCGTTGCGTACGTCGGCGGTCAGTGTCGGTGCAGTCATGTAGAGCCCTTACTTCGTGGTCTTCTCGGGTCGTCAGTGCCATGGGCGCACACACGTGCGCCGGCGACACCCGAAGCCTGCGGACTCGCGGGACAGGCGCTATGGCGCTCTGCCGGCTAGGAGGTGTCCATGACACCGTATCGCTCGGCAAACGGTGTCATCAAACGGGCCAGGTCACGGGCCACGTCGTGATCGGCTTCCGGGGGCATCGAGACGTAACTCATCGCCAGCCTGACGATGGCTCTGGCCAGCACTCCTGCGTCCTCGTCGCTCGCGCGGACCCAACTGTGCATGAAGGTCGACGTGAGTCGTTGCGAACACCTCGTGATGATCGGCGCGCTGTCGGTGGTGATGATCTGAAGGAGGTCGGGCTTGGCCCCGCCGGTCAGCAGGGAGATGACGAGCGGATCGGACGCCGACTCCGCGAAGAACGCCTGGAAACCCTCGAGGAACGCGGTGTGGATATCGCCGACATTGCCTTCGATGGCGACGTCGACCGCGTCAACCAGCCGGTCGGCCAGCCGCAGCGCGTACCCCTCGGCCAGCCCCTGGCGCGACCCGAACTCGTTGTAGATGGTCTGGCGGCTGATACCAGCGGCCTTGGCGACGTCGGACAGGGTGATGGACGACCAGTCCCGGGTCAGCAGCATCTCGCGCATGCCGTCGAGGATCGAGCCACGCAGGAGCACTCGCGACGCCTCGGCATACGGCACGCGAGGTGCCGTCCGCCGTTCGGTCGGACTGTTCATACGCGCGAGAGTAACCGTCACGACCGGGCAACCTCGACCATCTCGAAGTCCGACTTGGCCGCGCCGCAATCGGGGCAGCTCCAGTCCTCGGGGATGTCGTCCCAACGAGTACCCGGTGCGATGCCGTCCTCCGGCCACCCCTTCTCCTCGTCGTATTCGAATCCACACTGCACGCAGAGGAACAACTTGTACGCATTCATGACTTGACTCCAATCTCTTCGAAATCCACTTTCTCGCGGACCGCACAATCTGGACAGCACCAATCGTCAGGGACGTCGACCCAGGTGGTGCCCGCCGGAAAACCCTCCCGCGGAGCACCTTTCGCCTCGTCGTAGACGTAGTCGCAACCCGGGCACCGGTAGGCGCTCATACTCAGGCCCCTCGCTCTTCGCGCGAGCGCTCATCGTCCACCCCGTACTTGGCCAGCACCTTGTCGCGCACGCGCGGATGGATGTTGGCCTTGGTGATATCACCGTCGTAGTGCTCCAGGACGCGGTGGTCCATCAACTTGCGCCACAACGCGGGGACGTAGGTCACTCCGATCAGCGATGCGTAGCCGGTGGGCAGATTTGGCGCCCCTTGCATGCTGCGCAGCGTCTGGTAGCGACGCGTCGGGTTGGCGTGGTGATCGCTGTGGCGCTGCAGGTGATACAGGAACAGGTTGGTCACCAGGTGATCGGAGTTCCAGCTGTGGACGGGGGCACACCGCTCGTAGCGGCCGCTCTCGGTCTTCTGCCGCAGCAGCCCGTAGTGCTCCATGTAGTTGACCGACTCGAGCAGGGAGAAGCCGTACACCGCCTGAATGACCAGGAACAGGATGACGGCGGGTCCGAAGACTGCGACGAGGGCACCGAAGAGCACCGCGGACATTGCCCACGAGTTGAGCACGTCGTTCTGCCAGTACGTTTTTGGATTCCATGGGCTCCGCCCAGTCCGCCGCATACGCTGGGCCTCAAGCTCCCACGACGACTTCAGGCTGCCCCAGACGGTGCGCGGCAGGAACTCCCAGAACGTCTGGCCGAAGCGCGACGACGCCGGATCCTCAGGGGTGGCGACGCGAACGTGATGGCCACGGTTGTGCTCGATGTAGAAGTGGCCGTAGAAGGTCTGTGCAAGCGTGATCTTGGCCAGCCACCGCTCCAGCGATTCCTTCTTGTGGCCCATTTCGTGGGCGGTGTTGATGCCGACACCGCCCAGCGCTCCCACCGAGAAGGCCAGGCCGATCTTGCCGAACCAACCCAGGCCGCCGTCGAATCCCAGCCAGCTCAGATCGGAGGCGGTGAACATGTACGCACCGACGATGAGGCTGAGGTACTGGAACGGAATGAAGGCGTACGTGCAGTAGCGGTAGTACTTGTCTTTCTCCAGCGCCTCCATCACCTCGTCGGGCGCGTTCTGCCCGTCAGCCCCGAAGCGCCAATCGAGCAACGGCAGCAGGATGTACAACAGGATCGGACCGATCCACAGCGGCGCCTGAGCCGCCGCGTGCCAGCCGAGCTGGTTCAACGCCCAGATCACCGGCA
>NZ_JAVRQA010000243.1:0-13706 GCF_032161845.1 Mycobacterium sp. | reverse complement strand
CGAGGCGTCCGCGCGCGGAGCCGCGACCAACGCCAAGGGCGACGCGCCCTGGTCGGGGAAGTGGTCCTGGATGGCGTGTTCGACGCTCAGCGATTGAGACCCGGCTACCTCGAACCCGCCGCCGGTGAGATTGCCCGATTCGTTCAGGGCGAGGTAGACCGAAGGGAGCAGGAGAAGCAGCCATGCGACGAAGACTGCCCAGCGGTATCTGCGCAGCTTGCTGCTCAACCGCAACATGAACTGCTGGATGGCGGACCCCTTGCCTTACTCCCCGCGTTTCGTAGCGAGAGCCTACCGCAGCACGAGGTAGGGTGGCCGCCTTCCGAGCCGCCCCGGATCGGCCTCAGCCGCCCATGGAAGCCACCTGGGTATTTGCTGTGCAGATTGGTGGCCCGGCTGTCCTGATGGCAGTATGGCGCTTGACCGTGTCCGGGTCGGGGATCCGATTGGTCGCTATTCGTATGTCTACGAGGCCATTGGACGTTCGCAATCCGTAAGGAGTTTTCGTTGAAGGCCTCCACTCCCGCCGTCCGGCGGTTTCTCGGCGGTGTGTTCGCTGCATCCGCGGTCGGTGGTGCGATCGTGACCGCAATGGCGATGCCGGGGGCCCCATCGGCGACGGCTGCGTCCGACCCGTGCGCGGCGAGCGAGGTCGCTCACACGATCGGCTCTGTGGCCACCTCGATGGGCAACTACCTCGATTCGCACCCCGCCACCAATGCCGCCCTGACGACCATCTCGCAGCAGCAGGCCGGCCCGCAGTCGCTCGGCGCGCTCAAGACGTACTTCGACGCGAACCCACAGGCGAGCAAGGACATGCAGGCGTTGCAGGCGCCGCTGCAGGGACTCTCGGCTCGTTGCAAGCTGCCGCTGACCTTGCCGCAGGTGATGGGACTGCTGCAGGGCGCCCAGTCGCCAGCCGGCGCGCTTCCGGGGGGCGCGTCAGGAAGTTTGCCGGGTGGGCTGCCCGCGGCGCAGACCGTCGGAGTGCCGGGAACCGCGCTGCCCGCCCAGTCGTCGCCCGCCGCTGCGGCCGCGCCAGGCACCGGCCCGCTACCCGGACCCGCCACGGCAGTTCCCAGGTAGTCCAAAGCGCCTTGCCCTCGTGTTCACGAGAACCCCCTGAACTGCGGGTACGGGCTTTCTCACGGTCGTTTAATCGCAAGGCAAGAAAGTCGTGACCGAGTCTGCTTAGCTTTTCGATGTCGGCGACCGCACAGGTTTCCGGACTTTGCACATTCGATGAAGGAGCTTGCATGTTGAGATCGGCGGTGCGCTGGCCCAATGTTGGGCGACGTGCGGTAGCTGGCGCGATGGGCGCAGGCACAATCGCAGGCGCCATGTTGTTCGGTGCGCTTCCGTCTGCGATGGCAGACGATCCGGCCCTCAACCCTCCGAACTGCAGCGCCGCGGACCTCGCCGGCGTCGCGTCGGGTGTTTCGGCGTCGACCTCCGCGTACCTGTTCACCCACCCCGACGTGAACTGGTTCTTCACCAGCCTCGAGGGTCTGCCGCGTGATCAGGTTCGCAGCCAGGCCAAGACCTACCTGGATCAGAATCCTGGCGTGAAGGCTGACCTGACGGGCATCCGTCAGCCGCTCGTCGACCTGAAGAACCGTTGTGGCTCGGCGCCCGCGCCAGCCATTCCGTAGACCCGGTGCGGGTGGTGGAGCCACCTGCGCTTGAGGGCGCGGGTCGCACGGTCTTGATGGTCGACGACGACCCGGACGTCAGAACGTCGGTGTCCCGCGGATTGCGGCACTCGGGTTTTGACGTGCGGGTCGCGGCGACCGGCAAGGAGGCGCTGCGGCTGCTGTCCAACGAAAGCCACGATGCGCTGGTTCTCGACGTTCAGATGCCGGAACTGGACGGCGTTGCGGTGGTGACCGCGTTGCGGGCGCTGGGCAACGACATTCCGATCTGCGTGCTGTCGGCGCGTGACACGGTCAACGATCGGATCGCCGGCCTCGAAGCGGGCGCAGACGATTACCTGACCAAGCCGTTCGACCTCGGCGAGCTGGTCGCCAGGCTGCACGCGCTGTTGCGCCGGTCCAGCCTTTCGGAGCGCTCGCCGGACACCATGACCGTTGGGCCGCTGACCATCGATACGGCCAGGCGGCTGGTGTTCGTCGAGGGTGATCGTGCCGAACTGACCAAACGCGAGTTCGACCTGCTCGCCGTTCTCGCAGAGAATGCGGGCGTGGTGCTGTCCCGGCAACGACTGCTCGAGTTGGTGTGGGGTTACGACTTCGAGGTCGACACGAACGTCGCCGACGTGTTCATCAGCTACCTGCGGCGCAAGCTGGAGCGCGAAGGCCACCCCCGGGTGATCCATACGGTGCGCGGGATCGGGTACGTCCTACGCGACGAGCCCTGAGGTGCGACTGGCCCGCATCGGCAGGTCCGCTTCACTGCGCACGCGCGTCGCCCTCGCCTCGGCGGCTGCCGCCGCAGCGGTCGTCGCGGTGTTCACCGTTCTGACCTCATTGGTGTTGGCCAACAACGACGCCGTGCAACTCGACCGTCGGCTGGACTCGATCGTCGACGCCAGCGTGTACGACCAAACCAACGGCGTGCTTCAGACCGGTCGGTCGCGGTCGTCGGGGCAAGTGGTCTACCAGCGGGGCTTTCAGCTGCCGCAGTTGACGCCGGGGACCGAGACCGTCGAGGTCAACGGCGTCGAGTACCGGGTGCGCACCATCCCCGTCGATCAGCAGGGCGGGGTGCTGATGTCGGTGGGCATCCGGGCCGACAGCGTCCTGCTGAACCGCGCGCGGATACCGCTTTACACGGCGGTCGGCGTCGTCACCGTGCTGATCGCCGGTGGATTGGGATGGATGCTGGCCGGTCCGGCGATCCGACCGTTGCGCAGGCTGACCGAGCAGACGATGCGGCTGGGTAAGGGCAGCGAGCAGATGACGGCGGTGAAGGGTGCGCGGGAGGCCGAGGAGTTGTCCGACGCGATGGCGGGCATGCTCGATCGGCTCGCTGCCGCGCAGCTGGCGACGACGAATTCGCTGCAGGCCGCGCAGGACTTTGCGGCCAACGCCGCCCACGAGCTGCGCACCCCGTTGACCGCGATGCGGGCCGACCTAGACACGCTGCGGATTCACGATCTGCCCGCCGAGGAACTCGAGGAGGTCGTCGGGGATCTGGCTCGTGCACAGCGCCGGGTGGAGGGCATCATCACCGCCCTCGGCCAGCTCGCGTCGGGTCAACTCGCGCAGGCCGAGGACCGCGAGCTGATCGACGTCACGGACATGCTCGACCGGGTGGCCCGCGAGAACGACAGGGCAGGAGACGTGCGGATCGTCGTTCAGAGCGATGACGCCATCGGGACGATCTGGGGGTGGCCCGGTGGTCTTCGGCTCGCGGTGGACAACTTGGTACGCAACGCGATCGGTCACGGCAACGCCACCACGATCGTGCTGGCTGCGCACCGGGGCGCCGCAATCGACGGCCGTGGTGAGGTACTCACCGTCATCGTCGACGACGACGGCCGCGGGCTACCCGCCGACGAGCACGAGTTCGTCATGGGCAGGTTCGCCCGAGGTAGCACCGCGACACCGGGTGGTTCTGGGCTCGGGCTTGCGTTGGTGGCGCAGCAGGCGGCCCTGCACGGTGGCGGAATCGAGTTGTCGGACGGGCCCCTCGGCGGCCTGCGCGCCACGTTGACCGTGTCGACTTCGCCTGGGGCGGAATCGGATTCGGACTCCGGCGATGAGTTCAGCGGTGAGCCAGGGCCCTTGCGCCGAGGCGCCAACCGAGTAGCAAGATGGCGGTCGAAAGCGAAGCGACCACCACAAAGCTGATCGCCGTGCCCTGGGAGGTGGCCTTGCGCAACAGCATTCCCACGATGACGGTGCTCACCCAGATCACGACGCCCGTCGGGGCCAGCGAGGTCGGCCGCCGCCATGCCCTGGCCGCCAGCCAACCGGCCGCGGTACCGGACAGGAACGGCCATGCCGTCTCGAGGACGCCAGCCACGGTGATTCCCTCGGCGTGACTTCGCCTTCCGATGGCACAGAACACCAGCACACACACGACGTCGGCGAGCAGGGCGCCCGCGGCCACCCTGGCGGTCGTGTCGTCAGCCCTTTGCATAGGTCATCACGTCGAGTACCAGCGGGCTGAGCTCCTTCTCGTCCCGCGCCGTCGATCCCGGTGCCAGCTGTGCGGGCTGGCCCGCCAGCAACGGGCCGAGTGCGTCCATCGAGGCCAGCCTTCCGTCGAGGATGAAGTCCTTGAACACGAACGGTAAACCGTTGGAACGCAACGGGTCCGGCGTGCTCATCACGTGAAAGTGCAAATGCGGTGCATCGGTGTTGCCGGTGTTGCCGAGGTTGGCGATCACCTGGCCGGAGGTGAGACGGTCGCCTGGTTTCACCTTGACGCTGCCGGTCTTCAAATGCGCGTAGAGGGCGTAGTTCCCGTCGCCGATGTCCTGGACGACGTGGTTGCCTGCGTACTGGTCGAGCGGAAGGCCGACGGGGCCCTGGCCGGCCACCTGCTCTGGCAACCCGTCGAGCACGGCGACGACGGGTCCGTCGGCAACCGCGTGGATGTCCACGCCGAAGTAGGGGTAGCTCTCGGGTTTGGACCTGTCGCCGGTGAAGACGGTTCCGTCGGCGCTCAGCTGGACGTAGTCGATCGCGAATCGTTCTGCGGCCCAAAGGCTTCCGTCGAGCGGGTTCATGGCCATCCGGTGCGCCGTCATGTCGCAGCAGCTGTTGCCGTCCAGCCAGCGCGGACCGTCCAGCGGAGGCGAGATCACCGCGGGCCGGTGGGTGGACACCGTCACGGGTGCCACGTCGATCTCGGTCATGCTGGCCGGGAGCAGTGGGGGCATCGGCTTGGCCAAGTCGACCACGATGGTGTGGGACAGGTCGGTGGGTACCGGCGCCGAACCGTCGAGCACGACGTCGAGCCACGCAATCCCCGCCTGCCCAGGGCCCAGCGTGGTGGTTGGCGTCTCGCTGGCGCCGAGTCCACGCATCCAATACGCCAAACCACCGCCGGCCAGCGTCAGCAGTTCGTTGCCTCCGGCCTTGACGGACAACGACTTCAGCGTGACGTCACTGCCCAGCGAGTTGGTCAGCTGGAGTTCGTAGGCGAGGTGCCTCTTGCCATCGGTGGTGGGCACCGGCACGGGTGCGGCGATGACGCTCGCGAGGACGGGGGTGGCCTGGGCCGTCGCAGCGGGCGGGACTGACGTCGTCGAGCCACCGGAGCTGCTCGACTGCGACGGTGCTTCGGCCGGGGCCTGACAGGCGGCGAGGAGCACGGCCGCACCCAGAACCGCGAGAGCCTTCCAGACGGCGCGTTGCATCCGCCGATCCTATGGCCCCGGCTCGGGCTGGTGCGGTGCTTCGGGGTCGGGGCTGAACTGGTCCGGTTGCCGGACCTCCGCCTCGTAGACCGCTTCGGGATCGGGGCTGAACTGCTGCGGCGGCATGGGCGCCCCGACATCGCCACCCGGCGGTTCGGGCTCGGGCCCGAGGCCGGCGTCAGGATCGATGTCCTTCTCGGTTCGGAACAGGAAGAAGAACACCACCCAGCCGATGCCCGAGATGAAGATCCAACTCGCCAGTCGGTAGATCAGCATCGCGGAAATCGCGGAGGCGAGTGTCATGCCGCTGGACACCAGACCGGGGACGAGGACCGCCTCGACGACCAGCAGCCCGCCGGGCATCAGCGGGATGGCGCCGACTGCGCGGGCCGCCGCATAGGCGACGGTCAGACCCGCTAGCGACGGCTTGCCTCCCGCGGCGTACGCGGCGAACGCCAGGCACGCGACGTCGGCGACCCAGTTGAAGAGCGACCAGCCGAACGCCGTGCCGAGGGCGCGCCGGGTCAGGCTCACCGACTCGAGTTGGACGAGCATCTCGCGCCACTTGGCCAGGCCGGTGTCCGCAGGCTTGCCGCGCAGGGAGTTGAACCACGACAGCAGGCGCACCCCGATGCCGTCGATCTGCTGCGGATTCGATGCGACCGTCTGCGCCAGCACCAGCAGTGCGACGAAGCCGCCGAGCGTGAAGATCAGCGACAGCGGGTTCTTGCTGGCACCGAGGAGGAAGGCCCCCGCGAGGCCGAGCAGCGCCAGGCCGACCACCTGGAGGGCGCCCGACATCACCAACTGCCAGGACGCGACCATGGGCGAGGCGCCCCAAATGCGTTGCTGCCGATAGACGAACGTCGCGGACAGCACGGGGCCGCCCGGCATCGTCGTCGACAGTGCGTTGCCTGCGTAGAACGCGGCCTCGGATCGCCACTGCTTGACGTAGACGCCCGCGGACTTGAGCAGGGTGCGCTGGATCTGGGCGAAGCTGTGCATCGAGGCCAGCGCGGCGAGCACCGAGGCGAGAACCCACCACCAGTTCGCCGAGAGCAGGCTCCGCCAGGCCTTGGCGAGTTGGTCCCACACCAGCACCACTTCGACGGCGAGTACGGCCACGGCGATACCGATGATGGCCCACCGCAACCACCAGTACTTACCGCGCGGAGGGGTCTCCCGGGTCGCTTCGCTCCTGCTCTCCGAGGCGTCGTGCGACACGGGGTACAGGGTAACGGCGCGCGACCGCCCGACGAGCTTGCCAGGAAGCCGCGTGGCGAGTCGTTACGCTACCGGAATGCCTTCCCGGACGTCAGAAGCCTTCCCGGTGTCACTCGACTCGCAGGCCGACGCGTCCGTGCACCCCATCGTCCGCAAGACGGCCGCCTGGTCGTGGCGGTTGCTGATCATCCTCGCCGCCCTCGTAGCGTTCTTCTGGGTGGTGGGGCACCTCGAGGTCATCGTGGTGCCGGTGTTGCTGGCGACGATGGTGACGGCGATGCTGCTGCCGCTCGTCGACTACCTCGACCGTCGTGGACTGCCGAGGGGCGCGGCCGTGGCCGGCGTCATCCTGGCCAGCATCGTCGTGGTCGGTGGCATCCTGACGTTCGTCGTCAGCCAGTTCGTCCAGGGCGCGCCTGCCCTCGTCGACCAGGTGACCATCAGCATCACCAACGCCAGGAACTCCCTCAACACCGGCTTGCTGTCGCACTTCAGCAACGACCAGATCAAGAGCGCCACCGACACCGCGATCGAGGCGCTGAAGAACAACCAGTCGAAGTTGACCAGCGGTGCGCTGTCGACGGCGGGCACCATCACCGAGATCGTGACCGGTGCGCTGCTGATGTTCTTCACGCTGATCTTCCTGCTGCAGGGCGGACGCAGCATCTTCGCGTTCGTCACCAAGGTCTTCCCGCTGACCGTCCGCGACCGGGTGCGCGATGCGAGCCGGGCGGGCTTCCACTCCTTGACCGGCTACGTGCGGGCGACGTTCCTGGTCGCGTTGGTCGATGCCGTCGGCATCGGCACGGGGTTGGCGATCATGGGCATCCCACTGGCCCTGCCGCTGGCGTCGCTGGTCTTCCTCGGCGCCTTCATCCCGCTCATCGGTGCGGTCATCGCAGGCGGGCTGGCGGTGGTCGTCGCTCTCATCGCGAAGGGTTGGGTGTTCGCGCTCATTGCGCTGGGGCTGATCGTCGCGGTGCAGCAGCTGGAGTCGCACATCCTTCAGCCGTTGGTGATGGGCCGCGCGGTGTCACTTCATCCGCTCGCGGTGGTGCTCGCGATCGCCGCAGGCGGAGTCACCGTTGGGATCGTCGGAGCACTGCTCGCCGTCCCGATCGTCGCAGTCCTCAACAGCGCGATGCGCGTGCTTCTGGCTGACGATCCGGCCGCCGAGGAGGCCGTGCTGGCCGCCGAGGTCGGGCCGCCCATTGCGGGCGAAACCGATGACCTCGAGCCGGAGGCCTAGAGCCGGCCTTCCCGACGCAGCAGGTCAGCCGCGCTGACCCCGCCGCCCCGACGCTTGGGGTTCTCGTCGGCTGCTTCACGGGTGTCGATCTTCTCGGTGGAGTCGGAATCCGAGGGCCGCTGGGTTGGGATCGCCGTGGTGGGTGGTTCTTCTGGCGGCGATGGCGGCGGCTGGCGCCGGGGGGCGGCTGGCGGACGCTTGGCCTCGCCCTGTGGTGCCGCGCCGCTGGCTCCGCCGCGCAGATCGCCCAGCCACGACTCGATCTCGCGGCTACCGGCAGCAGAGGCCCCTCGGGAGCCGGATCCCCTGGCGGGGGACGCGGTGCGCGGCGGGGTGGCGGTCCGGCCCGGGTCGACCCGCGGCGTCCGCGTGGTGGCGGGGTCGGCAGGCGTCGACATCCGGGTGGTCTGATCGGCGGGTGCCGCGGGTGCCGCGGGTGCCGCGGGCATCCGGGTGGTCGGCGGCTCGGTTGCCGGGGGCGGCGGCGAGGTCGGGATGCGCGTCGTCCCCGCTGCCGACGGCGGGCTGACGCGCTGCGGAGCGGCCTTGCCCGTGGCGATCGACCGCTGGCCACCCAGCGGGTGGGTCGGGTCGTGAGGTGGCAACGCGCGCATGGGCGCACCGGCACCGACAAGAGCCTCGGAGTCCACCTCGGGATCGCGCGCCGTTGGCCGCTTGCGCTCGTCGGGAAGTTCCACTTCGCCGAGCCCAAGTCGCTCCTGGATGCGCTTCATCCATTGCGGCGCCCACCAGCAGTCATCGCCGAGCATCTTCATGATCGCCGGGACCAAGAACATTCGGATGATCGTCGCATCGAGCAGAAGGGCCAGCAGCAGACCGAAGGCCAGGTACTTCATCATCACCAGGTCGGAGAACACGAATGCGCCGGCGACCACCGCGAGGACGAGTGCGGCGCCGGTGATGAGGCGGCCGGTGGTGGCGGTACCGATGCGGATGGCCTCCGCCGTCGACAATCCGCGCGCTCTGGCTTCCACCATCCGGGAGACCAGGAACACTTCGTAGTCCGTCGACAGACCCCAGATGACGGCGATGATCAGACCTATCATCGGGGCCATCAGTGGCTGCGGGGTGTAGTTCATCAGGCCCGAGCCGTGGCCGTCGACGAACATCCACGTCAGGATGCCCATCGTCGAGCCGAGTGTGAGCGCACTCATCAGCGCGGCCTTGATGGGCAGCACCAGTGAGCCGAAGGCCAGGAACATCAGCACCGTGGTGGTCAGGATCAACACCACGACCATCAGGGGCAGCTTCGCGAAGAGGCTGTGGATGCTGTCCTGCTCGAGGGCGGGGGTGCCGCCGACCCAGATCGTTACGCCCTTGGGCGCGGACAGGTTTCGTAGCTCGTCGATCTTCTTGGCGGCGTCGTTGCGCACCTCGAGACCGTTCTGCAGCACGCAGGGCAGGTCCTTCGACAGGCAGGGGTGCAGCTGTCCGTCGGTGCCCTTCGGGATCGCCGAGTCGGTGACGTCGGGTGCGACGGGGCGCTCGTCCCAGGTGCCGGTGAAGCCGGTGATCTGGGAGGCCTCGTTCTTCACCTGCGCGAGCTGTTCTTGTGTCGCGCCCTGGACAACCAGTGTCAGCTTCTCGGTGCGGTAGCCGGGGAAGCTGGAGTCGAAGGCGTTCTGGGCCTGACGCACCGCGTTGTCCGGGGGCAGGTACTTCTCGCTGATGCCGCCGAGGGCCAGCTGACCCAGCGGAATGACCAGAAGGATCATGACGATCACGATGGGAAGCGCGAACGCTCCCGGCCGCTTCATGACCTTGTTGACCAGGGTGCCCCAGAAGCCCTTCTCGACCTCTTCGCGGGTCTTGGTCTTCTGGGTCTTCTCGGCAAGGAAGTGCAGCCACCAGATGGTGGGCTTGCGGATCAGGGGGACGTACCGCGCCAGGACGAGGATCGCGGTGACCGAGGCGCAGAAGATGACGATGCCGAGCAGGATCCAGAAGAGGGCGCCTTCGATGACGCCGGCATCCCGGAGCGCGTAGACGCCGTAGGCAAGTCCGCCGTAGGTGCCGAGGTAGGCGAACACCAGCCCGATGAGGGCCAGACCCGCGCCCTGTTCGCCCGTTCTCTTGATCTGGGTACGAGCAATGTGCCCGATCGCGATGCCCACCGGGGGAAGCAGCAGGCCCGCCGGAATCGCGGCCAGGGCCAGGGTGTTCTGCTTCTGGTTGGAGGGGTCGGACTTGATGGTGTTGGGCAGGGCGAACTTGGTCAGTGAGTTCACGCCGAGCGAGTCCACGCGGTGTCCGAGGACCGCCAGCGAGGCAATGAGCACGGTGTTCGACATGATCGCCGCGAGCATGACCGAGGCGATGATCGCGTAGGTGATCGACTTGAGGAAGCCCTGTGGGAAGAGCAGCAGTGGCACCGACGAAGCGACGATGATCACCGCCGAGAACATGACGGTGCGACCCGAGGTCATCATCGTGCGCCGCACTGCGGCCTCGGTGTCGTAACCCTCGGCCAGCTCTTCTCGGAACCGGCTCACGATGAACAACCCGTAGTCGATCGCGATGCCAAGGCCGATCAGCGTGACCACGGGTTGGGCGAAGAAGTGCACGGGCGTGAACTCGGCGGCCAGGCGCATGATGCCGAGCGCGCCCATGATGGTCAGCCCGCCGATGAGGGCGGGCAGGCTGGCAGCGATGACGGTGCCGAAGACGAAGAACAGCACCACCGCGACGAGCGGGATGGCCGCCACCTCGGCGCGCTTCTGATCGTCACCGATGGTGCCCGTCAACTCGCTGGCGATGGGCTGCAGACCGGCGAGCTGGATCTTGCCGTCGTCGACGGTCTGCAGATCGGGCTGAATGATCTTGTAGTTCTTGAGGATGGTGTCGTCGTCGTTGCCCTTGAGCGGCATGACGACGAAGGTCCGCGTGCCCTCGTTGGCGAGGGCCTTGTTCGACGTGGGGTCGCCCGTGGGGTTCGTCAGATAACCCTGCCAGGACAGGATCTGGTCGGGGTGGTCGGCGACGACCTTGTCGAGCTCGTTCTTGATCTGCTTGGACCACTGCGGGTCGTTGGCCTTCTTACCGTCGGGTGCATCCAGCACGGCGACGATGTGGCTGAGTCGGTCGCGGCCGTAGACGTTGTCGGACAACTCCGAGGCAGCCACCGACTGGCTGGTGTCGTCATAGAACCCGCTCTGGGTGACGTGCTGACCCAGGCTGGCGCCGTAGATGCCGCCACCAAGGCACAGCGCGACCATGACTCCGATCACGACGTATCGGAACCGGTACACCATCCGACCCCACCAGGCGAACACGTGAGCTCCTAACTGATCTTCTTCAAGTTTTCTCTACCTCTGCTGCTCGAGTCGTTCATGCGCGCGAGGTGAGTAGCGAGGACAGCGGCCGGAACGGCTGCAGCCACGCCCCCTGTTGGGGCAGCGAGTCAAGGCCGATTCGCGGTAGCGGCTCCCGGAAGACACCAGGAATGTCCTCGAGGTCGACAAACTCCAAGGTATCCGACGCTAGCGCCCAACTAGCATGTTCGCGAAATCCAAGAACGCTGACCGGGATGCCGTCGCGCGCGATGTCCTCCAGCGGGAGCCGGAACGCCTGCCCGTCGGCGGATGCCACGAAGACGCTGGCGAGGCCCTCGCTGCGGCGCAGCGCGATGTGATCGAGCATGTCGCTGTCGACGTCGCTGTCGTCGTCGATCTTCGGTTTGGCGAACACCGCGAAACCGACGTTGCGCAGTGCCTCGACCCACGGCCTGACGACGTCGGCGCTGCCCGGCGCGATGTTGGTGAAGACCGTGGCCTCCGGTTCGAACGTGACCTGCGGCTCGTCGGACGCGCGGTCGCTCGACAGATCGGCGGTGCGGGCGAGGAGCCAGCGACCGAGTGCGTCGAACCGGGGTCGGTGCGCCGCCGTCGGGCGGCCACCGAGGATCGATCCGAGTCCCATGTCCAGGTTGGGAGCGTCCCAGACCAGCAGTACCCGCTGAGGACTCGGGACCTGCGGCACGGCGGTGTCGTCGACCGCGGCTGTGAGCTCGCCGCTGTCCTCCCCGACGATCCCGAAGTCCTCGGTGACGCTCATGGCGTTCTTTCCCACACGAACTCGGCCACATCGCTGCCCGCCCGATGCGCCTTGTCCTCGTACTTGGTCACCGGGCGCCGCACCGAGATGGGCAGATCGACGTCGGTGGCTTGCATTTCCGAGGCGCTCAGCCTGCGCAGTCTGGGCTCGGCATCGCCGACCTCGCCGATTTGTTCGGCGTATCCCGGGTGATCCGTCGCGGCGTGCAAGATGCCACCCGGCCGCAGCCGGTCGGCGATCAGGGCGACGGTGTCGGGCTGCAGCAGCCGGCGCTTGTGGTGGCGCGCCTTGGGCCACGGATCGGGGAAGAACACCCGCACGCCGGTCAACGATCCTGGCGCAAGGAGGTGCTCGAGCACGTCGACGCCGTCACCGCGAATGAGGCGGACGTTGTGGAGGCCCTCGCGGTCGATGCCGTTGAGCAACTGCGCGAGGCCGCGCTTGTAGACCTCGACGGCGATGACGTCCAGATCTGGCTCCGATGCGGCCATCGCCAGGGTCGAGACGCCCGTTCCGCAGCCGATCTCGAGGACCAACGGCGCCGAACGGCTGAACCAGGCTTGCCTGTCGAGCGGGTCGGCGAGGTTCCCGTCGGAGTCCCTGACCTGCATTCCGAGTTCTGGCCAGCGGCGATCCCAGGTATCCCGCTGCAGGCCGGACAGCGCCGAGCGACGGGACCTGAAGCTGGTGACGCGTCGAGAGGCGTGCGCGGGGAGGGTGCTCTCCTCGGAGACCGACTGACTGGTCCCCTCGCGCTGCACGTGCATCCGTCCATGGTCGCTCATCGAGGCCGGTGTGCCCGCATCGTGGTGCAATTTGATACCCAACAGTTGCCTTGAGCGGCTATGTGAGGGAGTAGGCGATTTAGCCGCGCGGCAGGGGTGCGCCGTGGTGTGACGATGGATCTCGGGGGGTTGATCGTGACACAGGCATTCGTCGGCGAGCTGGCACACGTCGCTGAAACCATGGGTAGCCCGCACTTGATGCCGATGGTCGACCGTTTACGACGGCCGGTGCGCGTTGCCGTGGTCGGCCGGGCCGGCGTCGGCCGGGGCAGCGTGGAGGTCGCGTTGCGGCAGCGGGGTGTCGCCGTCGTGCCGTTCGGCGACGGCGGCGAGGGTTTCGACGTCTGCGTCCTGGTGATTGCCGAAACCGTCAAGGCGGAGGAGATCGCCCTGGCGCGGTCGGCCCGGCGGCCGGTGTTGATCGTTCTCACGAAGGCAGATCTGTCCGGTTCCGGGCCGGGAGGTCCGATGGCCGTCGCCGACCGGCGCGCCGTGGCCGTCGAGCGGCAGACGGGTGCGCGGACGGTACCGATGGTCGGACTGCTCGCGGCGTTGGAGGCCGCAGGCGAACTGGACCGCGACCTGGTGACGGCGCTCGGCCGCTTCGTGACCGAGCCGCCGAACCTGACCGGCGTCGACGCCTTCGTCGACGATCCCCATCCGGTCGATCGCGACGTGCGGATGCAACTACTCGCTCGCCTGGACCGATTCGGCATCGCGCATGCCGTGCTCGCCATGGCCGATGGATGTGCTGCGAGCCGGCTGCCGGAACACCTGGCGCGTGTCGGCAACCTCGACCAGGTCGTGGCCGTGCTCGATGCGGTGGCGGCACCGGTCAGGTATCGACTTGTGCGCGGCGCGATCGCCGAATTACGTTCGATCGCAGCACGATTCAACGATGACGCACTGGCGGAGCTGCTGGCCAACGACGTCACGGTGCTGGCGACGATGGCGGCCGCCGTCGACGTGGTGGAGGCGGTCGGCCTGTCCGTCGACCGTGGTGACAGTGCGGCCGCCCACCTTGACCGAGCCGTCCACTGGCGCC